>JANQHL010000176.1 GCA_028277085.1 Flavobacteriaceae bacterium | reverse complement strand
TATAGTTTTCCAGCCTTTAATAACAACTCCCTGGTGGCCTTAATGCCCTCTTCTTCACCCAATTCTACTCCTTCATACTCCACTCCAATATACCCTGTATATCCCGCTTCCTTTACAATTTTCAGCATTTTAGCATAATCTATCCTAATCTCATTGCCTTGTTCGTCAAAAGCATAGGATTTCGCACTTACCGCCTTGGCATATGGCATCAATTCCTTCACCCCCTGGTACTTGTCATATTCTTCGAGACATTTGGATTCGTAATACGACCCATCTTCCCGTTTGATACAAAAATTGCCAAAATCGGGCAATGTCCCGCAATTGTCCATCCCTACCTGCTCCATTACCTCCACTAACCAAGCGGCATTAGAGGATGGCCCACCGTGATTTTCAACAATTACATTGATATTTTTATCCTTGGCATACCCGGCCAATTTGGATAAGCCATCCACAGAGGCTTGCATCCATTCTTCTTTTTCCCGGCTGCCATTGAGATTAACCCGAATAGCATGGCAACCCATAGCGGCTGCAGCATCCACCCACTTGTGATGATTTTCCACAGCGGCATCCCTTTCCTTTTCATCACTTGCTGCCAAATTTCCTTTACCATCTACCATGATCAGTAGATTTTCAAGACCGTATTTTTCTGCTTCAGCATTGGATTTGTCGATGAAGTTCTGCATCGCTTCTTCCGAAAAATTTTCCTTCTCAAGCTCCGGATAGTATAATCCACTTACATATTCCAAGCCGTTAAACCCCCAATTGCTGGCTTTTTCGGCAAACGTATAAGGGTCCACCCCATCATTTCGTATCATTTTGTTGATAGACCATTGTGCTAGGGAGAGCTTAAAATAAATATCAGGCGCTTCTATTTCGGATTCTTCTACTTCCGCCACTACTTCCTGTTTTTTGTTTTGTTTGCAGGCAGTGCTTAGCAGTACTACCAGAACTATCCCGAATATTGTTAATTTTTTAATGCTTTTGCTAAGTATCATGATTTAGTTTTTATGTTTTGAAATATTGACAATTGCTACAACGTTTTAGTGTCAAATTCCCAATTTGCCATGGGACTAAATGTAAAAAATTAATTTAATATTTAATACATTTAAAGCTTAAACCATTTGGTACTATAGATGAGTAAATTTTATTACAACGAAGAGCAAGAATCTTATGATGCTATCGTAGTAGGAACGGGAATTAGTGGAGGATGGGCAGCCAAAGAATTATGTGAAAAGGGGTTAAAAACCCTGGTCCTGGAACGGGGTCGTATGATAAAACATCGGGATGACTATATTACAGCCAATATGGATACCTGGGATTTCCCCCATGCTAGGCAGCCCAGTCAGGAAGACCTTAAAAAACAGGAAAAACAAAGTAGAACCGGATACACTACAAGAGCTGATTCCAAGCATTGGTTTGTAAACGATCTGGAACATCCGTACAATGAAACCAAGCGTTTTGACTGGATGCGGGGGTATCATGTGGGAGGGCGTTCCATAATGTGGGGCCGTCAAAGTTACCGTTGGAGTGACCTTGATTTCGAAGCCAATAAAATAGATGGGTACGGGATTGATTGGCCCATACGCTATAAAGATATCGCCCCTTGGTACGAGCATGTAGAAAGGTATGTCGGAATTTCAGGAGAGCCCTTGGGCTTACCTCAATTGCCTGACAGCATTTTTGAGCCTATGATGGAGCTCAACTGCCTGGAACAGCATGTACGAGAAAAAGTGGCGGAACATTTTGATGGACGGGTGATTACCGCCGGGCGTGTGGCCCATATTAACAGTGACAAACGTTTTGAAGGAAATGGAAGGATCCGTTGCCAGTTTCGAAATCGATGTATACGAGGCTGTCCTTTCGGAGCGTATTTCAGTAGTTTATCTTCCACACTACCAGCAGCTGAAGCTACCGGAAATATGACCCTTCGACCTGATTCCATCGTCCACGAGCTTATCTATGATACGAATACTAAAAAGGCGACTGGGGTCAAAATCATTGACCGGGTTACTAAGGAAGAATTTGAGTTCAAAGCCAAGGTGATTTTCTTATGTGCTTCTGCTATTGCATCAACGGCCATTTTAATGCAGTCTAAATCAGATCGCTTTCCCAATGGCCTGGGTAATGACTCGGATCAACTGGGTAGAAATATTATGGACCATCACCTTGATGTAGGTGCAAGTGGTAAATATGACGGTTTTGAAGATAAATACTATAAAGGCCGCAAACCCGCGGGAATCTATATCCCCAGGTTCCGAAATATTGGTGGCAATTCCAATACCGATAAATTCTTAAGAGGTTACGGATATCAAGGTGGTGCCAGTAGGCAAAACTGGGAGGATATTATAGCCGAAGTTTCCCATGGCAAAGACTTAAAAGATGCCATTCTAAAACCAGGGGACTGGAGCTTTGGTATCGGTGGTTTCGGTGAAGTACTACCTTATGAAGATAACCGAATGACGCTCGATTATGATAAATTAGATCAATGGGGATTACCTACGGTAACCTTTGACGCCGAATTAAAAGATAATGAATGGAAAATGAGGGAGGACATTAAAGAGCAAGCCGTTGAGATGTTAACCAAGGCAGGCCTAAGGGATGTAAAACCTCATGACCAACCTGTGGCATTAGGACTGGGCATTCACGAAATGGGCACTGCAAGAATGGGGCGCGACCCAAAAACCTCCGTTTTAAACGGATACAATCAAGTCCATGCCTGTAAAAACGTTTATATCACAGACGGTGCTTTTATGACTTCAGCTGCTTGTGTTAATCCATCGTTGACCTATATGGCGTTTACGGCGAGAGCTGCGAACCATGCTGCAAGTGAACTTAAAAAAGGAAATATATAATGGTATGAAAAGAAGATCGGCACTTAAAAATATGGGGATAGTATTTGGTTATGCCGCTGCTACGCCTACGCTATTGAGCGTTTTGCAATCGTGCAAGGAGAAACCTCAGTACGCAGAATGGATTCCTTCATTTTTTGATAAAGACAAGGGATATGCCCTAGCACAAATGGTAGATGTTATCCTCCCTAAAACGGATACACCCTCGGCAACTGAGGTAAACGTTCATGTATTTATTGATGAATATGCCAAAAATGTCCTCCCTGAAGAAGAACAAGCATTCACGATGTTGTTGACAGACCGGTTTATGAATAAGGTGCTGGAAAGCTCAGGAAAAGGAAGTCTGACAGCTATCGAAGCGGAGGATTTTGAACCCTTGCTGAACAAGTATTTGGCCAAACGCACAGATGATGAAGAGGAGGCCCAGGAAGAAGTCATTGGGAAGTATATGGAAGCGGTTATGAAAGGTGAGGAAGTCGACTTGGATGATGAAATAGCTTGTTATGCCTTCGCCAACAATATCAGGGATATTACCATTTGGGCGTACAAATCTTCTGAATTTGTAGGGGAAGAAGTTTTGGCCTATTTACCTATACCCGGTGAATATATTGCGTGCGGTGACGTTGATGAGTTAACCCAGGGCCGGGCCTGGTCCTTATGAGCAACTATTTTTAACCAATAAAGCCCGATTTCTCGGGCTTTTTCTGTTCTCAAAAGGTTCTTGGGTCTGATTTACAGTTAAAGGAACGGTCCATTAAATCACACAAACAAAACACCCTGGGAGCGTATCACCAGGGCGCCTTGATTAAATAAACACTATCACATTAAGCTCATACATTTTTAGTGCAATGAAAACCAACAAGGTCAGGACCCACACATTAAACAATCATCATCTGCCTCTCCTTCTTTGGCTCGAGCGATCAGTTCTTTCATCTCAGCTTCAGTCATCGGTTGAATATCTACTTCTTGCTGACTGACCGGCGTGGCAGCTACCTTTAAACCTTCGGTGGTTTTAGGTGTTGCTGCTGTTGTCTCAGCCTCAGCGGCCACACTCACCGGGACTTCTTTCTTCTTGGTATTGTCCAAAGTAAACTTAATAGCATCTACTGCTGCTTTGGTTCGCAGGTAGTACATTCCGGTTTTCAACCCACTCTTCCAGGCATAAAAATGCATTGAGGTCAATTTTGCATAATTCGCATTTTCCATAAAAAGGTTTAACGACTGGCTCTGGTCTATGAAGTAACCGCGTTGCCTACTCATGTCAATGATATCTTTCATACTCAACTCCCACACCGTTTTGTAAAGCTCGCGAATCTCCTGCGGAATACCTTCTATGTGTTGGATTGACCCATTGGCTCTCATTAACTCTTGCTTCAGGTTCTCATTCCAGAGCCCCAAGCGCACCAAATCCTCCAAAAGATGTTTGTTCACCACAATAAACTCACCCGAAAGTACCCGGCGAGTATAGATGTTAGAGGTATAGGGCTCAAAACACTCATTATTTCCTAAAATCTGAGAAGTTGACGCAGTAGGCATCGGTGCCACCAATAACGAATTACGTAAACCATGCTTTTGCACGTCTTTTCTCAATTTTGCCCAGTCCCATCTTCCGGAAAGCTCTTCATCCTTAACCCCCCAAAGATTGTGTTGGAATTCTCCATTGGCCATAGGTGACCCTTCAAAGGTAGAATAGGGGCCATCTACTTTTGCCTCTTCCATGGAGGCCGTCACCGCTGCAAAATAAAGGGTTTCAAAAATCTCCTGGTTAAGCGTTTTAGCCTCATCGCTGGTGAAAGGGAGTCGCAACATTATAAAGGTGTCTGCCAGTCCCTGAACACCCAGTCCAATAGGCCTGTGACGCATATTGGAGTTTTTCGCCTCAGGTACCGGGTAATAATTACGATCAATGACCCGATTTAAATTCTTTGTTACTCGCTTGGTGACCTTGAACAGCTCCTTATGATCGAATTTCCCGTTCTTTACAAACATCGGAAGCGCTATAGACGCTAGATTACACACCGCAACCTCGTCCGGGGAGGTATACTCTAAAATCTCCGTACAAAGGTTGGAAGATCGTATCGTACCAAGGTTTTTCTGGTTGCTTTTTCGATTAGCCGCATCCTTGTACAACATGTAAGGTGTTCCGGTCTCTATCTGAGATTCCAAAATCTTTTCCCAGAGCTCCCTGGCTTTGATGGTCTTACGTCCTTTTCCTGCTTTTTCATACTTGGTATACAAGGCCTCAAACTCTTCGCTATGGCATGAAAACAATCCAGGGCATTCATTCGGACACATTAAAGTCCATTCGCCATCCGCTTCCACACGTTTCATAAAAAGGTCCGGAATCCACATCGCATAGAAGAGGTCCCGTGCCCGCATTTCTTCCTTGCCGTGATTCTTCTTTAAATCTAAAAACTCAAAAATATCAGCATGCCAAGGTTCTACATAAATGGCAAAACTTCCTTTTCTTTTTCCTCCGCCTTGATCTACGTATCTGGCGGTGTCATTGAACACCCGTAGCATAGGAACAATGCCGTTGGATGTTCCGTTGGTTCCTGCAATATAGGAACCCGTGGCTCTAATGTTGTGTATGGAAAGTCCTATGCCACCCGCAGACTGCGAAATTTTTGCAGTTTGCTTCAACGTATCATAAATCCCATCGATACTGTCTTCCTTCATCGCCAACAAAAAACAAGAAGACATCTGGGGTTTAGGGGTTCCCGAGTTGAACAAGGTTGGTGTAGCATGGGTAAAATACTTCTTAGACATCAACTCGTAGGTTTCTACTGCGGCATCCAGGTCATTTAAATGAATCCCTACAGCCACCCGCATTAACATATGTTGCGGGCGTTCTGCAATCTTCCCGTTAATTTTTAGCAAATAAGAACGTTCTAAGGTTTTAAACCCAAAATAGTCATACCCAAAATCACGATTATAGATGATGGTAGAGTCCAAACGCTCTGCATTCTCTGAAACCACTTTGTACACCTCAGGAGAAAGCATCGGAGCCTTCTTGCCTGTCCGGGGATTTGCATATTCAAATAAATCTTTCATGGTTTCCGAGAAAGATTTTTTGGTATTCTTATGAAGATTAGAAACAGAAATTCTAGCTGCCAGTTTTGCATAATCAGGATGCGTAGTGGTCATTGTAGCCGCTATCTCAGCGGCGAGGTTGTCCAGTTCTGAAGTGGTTACCCCATCGTATAGCCCCTCAATGACCCGCATTGCCACTTTCACCGGATCTACTAAATCATTTAGCCCGTAACACAGTTTTCGCACTCTTGCCGTGATTTTGTCGAACATCACTGGCTCTTTTCTTCCGTCTCTCTTTACTACATACATTTTTTACGTTTTTCTTAATTTTTAGGGTTTTCTGAACTCTTTTTTGGTGTTAACTTCTTAACATTGTTGACCTGCTGATTAAAAAACCCCTTAGGATATAAAGGGGTTAATTCTTAGATCTTAGGCTATATCAGAAATCTGCATCAAAACTGATTTTCTGGGAGTCTTTATCTTTCTCCGTATTCAGTACTCCGGCTTTCTGATACTCTGAAACCCGCTTTTCAAAGAAATTGGTTTTCCCCTGTAAGGAAATCATATCCATGAAATCGAACGGATTGGTAGAATTGTATACCTTGTTGCAACCTAGTTCCACTAATAACCGATCGGTAACGAACTCCAGGTACTGGGTCATTAATTTAGCATTCATCCCAATTAAACTAACGGGTAGTGATTCCGTTATGAACTCTCGTTCGATATTAAGGGCATCCACAATAATTTCAGTAATTCGTTCTTTTGGGACCTTGTTTACGAGGTGGTTGTTGTGCAAATGAACGGCATAATCGCAGTGCATTCCTTCATCCCGGGAAATCAGCTCATTGGAAAACGTAAGCCCTGGCATTAATCCTCTTTTCTTTAACCAAAATATGGAACAAAACGCCCCGGAAAAAAAGATTCCTTCAACAGCAGCGAATGCTATCAGGCGCTCGGCAAAACTTGGGGACTCAATCCATCGTAATGCCCAATCTGCCTTCTTTTTGATCGCGGGGAAATTCTCAATCGCTTTAAAGAGTACATTTTTTTCTTTCTCGTCCTTTACATAAGTGTCAATTAAGAGAGAATAGGTTTCCGAGTGAATATTCTCCATCATGATTTGGAAACCATAGAAGAATTTTGCCTCAGAATATTGTACTTCGTTTACAAAGTTTTCCGCTAAATTCTCGTTAACAATACCATCTGACGCTGCAAAGAAGGCCAAAATATGCTTGATAAAATATTGCTCATCATCATTTAACTTGTTATTCCAGTCATTTAGGTCCTGATGTAAATCAATCTCTTCAGCGGTCCAAAAACAAGCCTCTTGCTTTTTATACCATTCCCATAGGTCATGATGCTGGATCGGGAAAATAACAAATCGGTCTTCATTCTCTTGCAAAATGGGCTCAATAACAGCTGACATAGTGTTTTATATTTTAAATCAATTAAAAAGAAGGATTAGAATTACCTTGCGGTAGGGACTAACAAAGATTGAAAAATGTGTCTAAATTGAAAAGGCTGTTTAAGCACAAGGTTTGCAAAGTTTTTAACACAGTGTGTTGAAATGTACGTTGGGAAGTGATATTCCCTGGGCTCACTCTGGAAGTAGCTTCTTTTTTGATTTTCAACAAACAAGGGCAACAAAAAAAGACCAAAAAGGATTTTGAACTCCTTTTTGGTCTTCCGTCTTTGTTATTACCAAACCGTACGGCCAATGCTACTTGGAACTTCCTTTAGAATTCCAGATAGTTCCCCCGAAAACTGGAATCTTGGCAGGAAGAAGGTAGCATCAACTATTTTGTATATTTACATGCTTTCGCATATTGGTCGGCCGTACGATGGTTGATAAATAACAATACTTTATTCATTCAGTGCTACAAGCGCTTTTTCTTCAGGTGCTTCTGACTGTTCCAAAAGCACTGCAAAAAGCAGGGTAGCCAATAGTACGATGAACAATATCACACACTTTTTCATTAGGTTAGGTTGATGAATAAACTTTGTTTGACACTTCTAAATTAACGAGCACGGGTGTTTACTTACCCCTTTATGTATAATTGGTAGTAAATCGTGTACAAATGGAGTAGGGATTCAATCCTCTTACAAACGATAAATGCCTAAAGCTGAAGAACTTGTAGGCAATAGCTTACAACTGCCGGTTTTAGCGCCAAATGTGCGATTTATCAGTTATAACTGTCCACTGATACATAATTCTATGCAGAATAATCCCAATACCACTACTTTTACACTTTCTTAAAGTATTCAAATTTTATGTTGGAAGCCGTTTTAGTCGATGATGAATCCAAAGCGCTGGAAAGCTTACGTTGGGAGCTGACCAATCTTAGCAATGAAGTAAAAGTGGTGGCTTCTTTTACAGATGCTCATGAGGCGTTGCTGTATCTGGATCACAACACCCCAGATTGTCTGTTTTTAGATATTGAAATGCCCATAATGGATGGCTTTCAATTTATGAAGAACTTAAAAAACAAAGACTTCCCGGTTATTATCACTACAGCCTACAACCAATATGCCCTTAAAGCGCTGAAAAACCAAGCTATTGATTACCTACTTAAACCTATTGACAGTGATGATCTTTATGAGACTATTTCCAAGATAAAGAAATATAACGAAAAGCATCAAACTGCGGAAAAACTAGAGCAAATCCTGCTCAATTTCAACTCAAAATCTTTAGATAAAAAAATCACCATTAGCACTGACGGAAAGCTCTTATTTCTGGAAAGCGAAGAAATACTTTACGCAGAATCTGATGGAAATTACAGCACACTCTTCCTGGAAGACGGTCAAAAAATCCTATTAACCAAAAAGCTAAAGGAAGTAAACCAGCTATTACCCTCCGATTCGTTCTTCAGAATACATAACTCCTACATTGTTAATCTTGGGAAAATTAAAGAGTTCCTAAAAACGGATGGCTACGTAATCCTTAAAACCAACCATAAAATCCCGGTTTCGAGACAGAAAAAGTCGGATTTTCTGGACTTGTTATAATTTTTCTGAATGCCCAGCCCTCAATGTTCCCTTCAACATATAAAATCTTCCCTCAAGCAAAGAGCTTCATTTGTTTTACTCCTGCTTATTCTTGGTCTTGATTGCCCCTGTTTTGCAATTCAAGGCAAAACACTGGATTCCATAGTAGACCGTCTTCTATCGGAAAAACCCAAAACATATAAAGCGCTAGATGACGCTCTCCAATCCTTTAAATTGGATACCGTAGCGTTAAAATCCTTTATTGAGAAAGCCGAAAAGGCGTCTTACCCTGCCGGGCAGTCCTACGCCTTAAATCAACTGGGTAGAGTATATCGCAATCGTACTCAACTGGATAAAGCCCTACCACTGCATGAGAAGGCCCTGGAATTGGCAGTTTCTTCAAATAATAACGAGTTTGAGGTATTAAGCCTCAATATGCTCGGAGTGGTTTTTAGTAGGAAGGATGCTATAAAGACCGCATTAGACTATAATCAGAAGGCCCTGGAAATTGCTGAATCTATAGCGTCTCCTTCTATGCATATTAAGAGAAATATCAATGTAGCGCTCAATAGTGTTGGTAATCTTTATCAAACGTTAGGACAGTATGACCTGGCCATTTCCCAGTTTCAAAGGGCCCTTGAACTAGAAGCAGAGCTGAATAACAAACTAGGACTTGCGATTAATAATCAAAACATAGGGGATTGTTTGGAACAAAAAGGAAATTTAGATGATGCACTGCAACGCTATAAAATCTCCTTAGACTTTAACAATCAACTAAATAATGATTTTGGCAGAGTGATTTGTAACAATAGTATAGCACAGATCTACCTAAAGCAAAACCGGCCCAATTTGGCACTGGAGTTGTTAAAGCCTACTCGGGATATGATTGCAGCTATAGGAGATAAGTTTATTTGGTGTTCCGTTTTGGGCAACCTGGGATGGGCTTACATGGAAATCAAAAATTACAGCGAAGCCGAAAAATTTATGCTAGCAGGTTTAAATATGGCCCGTGAAGTTAGCCTGCCCAAGCAGGTCATATATATCAAAAAGTTACTATCCGATTTGGAATCCCGAAAAGGAAATTACGACAAAGCACTTTCATATTATAAACAGGCCGAAGAATTTGATCGACAGTTAAAAAATGATAGAAATATCCGTTATATCAATGATCTTATCCTACGCTATGAAGCCGAAAAGAAAAACAGCCAGATATCTGCCTTAGCCCAGGAAAATGAATTAGTGAAGCTTCGATTGCGCAAAAACCAAACTACCATATTGGTTAGCGCACTAATTATCGGACTGGTAGGCACCATTCTCTTCATAATGTATCGGCAGTACCAATCGAATTATGAAAAAAGGGTAATGGGATTGGAGCAGAATATGTTACGAAGTCAGATGAACCCGCATTTTTTATTCAACTCACTGAATTCGATAAAACTCTACATCATTAACAATGACAAAAAGAATGCGGTACACTACCTGAACAAGTTTTCCAAGCTAGTACGGAGAATCCTTGATGGTTCTTCATTAAAGGAAACGACTTTGGCCGAAGAGTTGGAGACCATTGAGCTGTATCTGAACATTGAAAATATACGTTTTTCCGAAGGTATTTCTTATGCTATCAATGTAGAAGACGATATAGACCCGGAGCAGTTAAAGATCCCTTCCCTGGTGCTGCAACCCTTCCTTGAAAATGCAATTTGGCACGGACTTTCTTCAAAAGAAGGGGAAAAAAACCTTTGGGTAAACATTTCAAGAAAGGATGATATTCATATTGTCATTTCGATCATCGATAATGGCGTGGGAAGAGCTGCTTCTGAAAGGATAAAGGAGAATCGCGTCATTAAAAGGAAATCTGTGGGGATTGACATTACCAAAGAACGTCTTGCCAATTTTGCCAAAGACTACCAGTATGGTTTTAGCATAGAGATCATCGATCTTTTCAACGACGAGGGAAATCCTAAAGGCACCAAGGTGGTATTGGAAATTCCCACTATTTAACCGTACCTTTTGCAACCGCCTCCAGTTCCGCATACCACTCTTCCCCAAACTTTCTGATCAATGCATCTTTCACGAACTTGTAGACCGGCAATTGCATTGCTTCTCCAAGACTACAAGCAGGATCGCAGATATGCCATTGGTGATAATTCACAGCAGTAAATTGCGAATATTCCTTGATCCGAACGGGATATAGATGACAGGAAATAGGCTTCTTCCATGTTGTAGCGCCGTTGTCGTAGGCCTTTTCCAAGCCGCATTTTGCAATACCCTGATCATCAAAAATGACGTAAGCACACTCTTCATTCATCACCAAAGGTGTTTCCCATTCCCCGTCCTCTCCTTTTACATAACTCCCCTGGGATTCAATGGCCTGTATACCTTCCGGTCTAAGAAATGGGCGGACGTGCTCAAATAGGGAATCAAGTATTTCCGTTTCTTCCGGTTCCAGTGGCGCTCCGGATTGGCCATCCACGCAGCATGCCCCTTTGCAAGCGTCTAGATTACAGGCGAAGTTATTTTCCAGTATATCCTCAGAGATCAGGGTTTTACCTATCTGGATCATCAAACAATTTTTCTTACGCGAATGTACTACGATTGACCGAAATTCTTGGTTATACCGACATCTAATTCCTCAAATTAGAACGTACATTTGCATGAATTTTTAGATGGAAATGATGACATTGAATTTTGCAGAAATAATTACCGCTACAATGATTCTTTTTGCGGTAATTGATATCCTAGGTAGTGTACCTGTTATTATTACCCTACGCGGTAAGGTAGGCCATATTCAATCGGAAAAGGCTTCCCTGGTTGCCGCATTAATTATGGTGGCTTTCCTCTTCGTTGGAGAGCGTATCCTGCATTTAATTGGAATAGATGTCAACTCCTTTGCAGTAGCAGGTGCTTTGGTACTCTTTTTTCTTGCGGTCGAAATGGTATTGGGAATAACACTGTTTAGGGACGACGAGCCTGAAACTGCTTCTATTGTTCCTATTGCCTTTCCGTTGGTAGCAGGAGCTGGCACCCTAACCGCCTTGTTATCACTCAGGGCGGAATATCATGTAGAAAACATCATCGTTGCAATTTTTATCAACATGATCTTCGTGTATGTCGTTCTGAAATCCTCAAAAAAAATTGAAAAAGTTTTAGGAAAAAATGGTCTCGGAATAATACGAAAGGTTTTTGGTGTAATAT
>JANQHL010000215.1 GCA_028277085.1 Flavobacteriaceae bacterium | reverse complement strand
GCAAATTTGTTATTGCGTCGCTCATTTTTAGGCGGAAACTTGGGAATAGGTTTTGATCTTGGGTTCACCCACAATTTTAGAAGAAATAGTGTTATTACTGCAAGTATTTTAGATCTTGGTTTTATCTATCATAGCAATGCCGTAAAAAATTATACCCTTAACGGGGCAGCAACAAATGAAGGCATAGAAATTATCTTACCGGATGATTTTACCAATTTCAACGATGAGATCTGGCAAGAATTAGTGGATGACCTTGAAGCGCAAGTCCCTTTTGAGACCAATGAAAGATCCTATTTTTCCCTTCGACCTTTTAAAGTATATGCATCATTTAGATATAACTTCGGGGAACCCAGAACCAGAACAAAAGATTGTGGATGCGGAGTAAATACAATATCCCGAACCGATGATTTAGGGTATAAAAGCGCTGTTGGAGGACAGTTTTTTATGATGAATCGCGCAAGGGGACCGCAGGTAGCAGTTACTGGATTTTTCCAACAAAGGATTGGCAACACCCTTGCAGTTAAAACCACCTATACCGTAGATAAATATACATTTTCGAATGTAGGCCTTGGGGCAAGTGTGCAGGCTGGCCCGGTGAATTTTTATATTTTGGCTGACAATCTTTTGGGCTATGCCAATATCCCCAATAGTAATTACGCATCTTTACAGTTCGGATTTAATATTTTATCTTGGAACGATAATTGATCGTGGCTAAACCATGAAGAAGTATATTTTATTACTACTCTTTGCATTAGGCAGTATGTCCTTTGTTTTAGGACAGTTGAATGACTACAAATACATCATTATTCCTAAAAAATTTGATGTTTTTAAAAAGGAAAATCAGTTTCGTACAAGCACGTTGATGAAATACCTGTTCACCAATGAAGGCTTTGATACCGTGTATGATGGAAGTTTTCCTATGGACCTGCAAGCAGATCCCTGTTTGGGACTTAAAGCTGATCTGGTTGATGATTCTACGCTTTTTTCGACCAAAGCGAGCATTGCACTCCGCGATTGTAACGGAGTAGTGGTTTTTGAAACGTATCAGGCAAGGACAAAAATAAAGGAATATGAGCAGGCCTATAAAGAAGTAATCTCCGAGGCTTTTGGGGCATTGCGCGGGCTGAATTATAGGTATAGTCCCAAGAAAAAAGATAAGCCTGAGTCCCCAATTACAGTCAGTTTTAAGAATGACGTTAAATCGCTGGAAGAAGAATCTGAAGCAGACACAACGATGGGGTCACAACAGGAAACAGAAGTAGCTGTTGGGGACGATCAAACGGTTGACATAGCCCCTACAATGGATTCGGTAGATAAAGATGTGCTCTATGCCCAACCGACTGAAAATGGATTTCAGTTGGTAGACACCACTCCTAAAGTGGTATATGTACTAAAATCTACTTCTGCTCCAGGGGTTTTCTTAGTAACAAAAGAGGGCAGGAATGGGGTTGTTTTCAAGGAAGGCGGAAAGTGGTATGTCGAGTTTGACGAAAAGGGCGGGAAGGCCAAAGAGTTGAACATCAAGTTTTAATAGTCATATTTATCTTTCCAACGTTTGGATAAAAAGTCACGTAGGGCATTTTCTCTTGGATTGTTACCAGGTTGATAAAAAGTAGACCCGGAAATCTCTTCGGGAAGAAATTCCTGTTCCACAAAGTTTTCGGCATAATCGTGCGCATAGCGATATTCTTTACCGTACCCCAGATCCTTCATCAACTTGGTAGGAGCATTTCGGATATGCAATGGGACGGATAAATCCCCTGTCTGTCGAACAGTTTGTTGCGCTTTGCCTATGGCCTGATAGCTTGCATTACTTTTCTGGGAACTGGCCAGGTAGGTAGCGCATTGGCTTAGGATAATTCGAGCTTCAGGATACCCAATTACGTTAACCGCCTGAAAAGTAGCGTTGGCGAGTACCAAAGCAGTAGGATTAGCATTGCCAATATCTTCTGAGGCAAGAATAATCATTCTCCTGGCGATAAACTTCACATCTTCTCCACCTTCAATCATTCTGGCCAACCAATATACTGCGGCGTTGGGATCGCTACCACGTACAGACTTAATAAATGCAGAAATTATATCGTAATGCTGTTCTCCGGTTTTATCGTAAAGCACAGTGTTCTTCTGTACTTTTCGTTGTACCATCTCGTCCGTGATAATTACTTCGTCCTCTTGTTCGGAACTCACTAAAAGTTCGAAAATATTCAGTAGTTTTCTACCATCACCTCCTGATAGTCTTAGCAATGCTTCCGTTTCCTTTAATTTGATTTTTTTGTGGGCTAAGACATTATCCTCGTGTATTGCCCGGTCCAGTAGTTCAAGGAGGTCATTTTTTCCAAAGGGATGAAGTACGTACACTTGACAGCGTGACAATAAGGCGGGAATTACTTCAAAACTGGGGTTCTCTGTGGTTGCCCCAATAAGGGTTACCCATCCTTTTTCCACAGCTCCCAATAACGAATCTTGCTGTGATTTGCTAAAACGATGAATCTCATCGATAAAAAGAATAGGGTTCTTAGAAGTAAACAGACCACCACCTTGTTTCGCCTTCTCAATCACTTCGCGTACATCTTTTACCCCACTGCTAATGGCGCTTAAGGTATAAAAGGGACGTTGGCTTTGGTTAGCAATTACGGTTGCTAAAGTGGTTTTTCCCGTCCCAGGGGGTCCCCAAAGTATCATGGAAGGGACTATACCGGAGTGTATTTGATGGTATAAGGCGCCATCCTGACCCACTAAATGTTCCTGGCTTACATATTCTGAAAGCGTTTTAGGTCGCATTCGTTCTGCTAACGGTACGTTCATACTGTAAAAATAGGGATTTCGATAAATGACCTTTTGTCAATTTTTAGAACTTTGGCGTACTAGTTGTCCTATTGCTAAGATGTCGGAAAACCAATATTTCAAATTTACCCTGGAGTTATTACTTATTCCACTTTTTGCTGTTTTATCTATTTGGACGGTGTTTTGGATAGAGCTCAAAGCCGGAATAAATCTTAACGAATATGGTGTTTTCCCAAGAAATTTATCCGGGCTTCGCGGGGTTTTATTTAGTCCATTGATCCACAGTTCCGTAGAGCATTTATACCATAATACTATCCCTCTGGCAATCCTAAGCTTAGCGTTATTCTATTTTTACAGACCTAAGGCCTGGAAAGTCCTTTTTTGGGGCTGGCTGTTGTCGGGGTTACTTACCTGGGTTATCGGACGGGAAAGTTATCATATTGGCGCTAGTGGCATTATCTACGTGCTGGCCAGTTTTATTTTCTTTAAGGGGATTTTTCAAAAACACTTTCGTCTGGTGGCATTGTCATTGACAGTGGTGTTTATCTATGGTAGTATGCTTTGGTACATTTTTCCTATAGAGGAAGGGATTTCCTGGGAAGGGCACCTTTCCGGATTTCTGACAGGCCTTTTACTGGCAAGATGGGTACGTTTTGAGGTCCCTGTTCCAAAAAAATACGAGTGGGAAGAAGAGCATTATAACGAAGATGAGGACGAATTTTTGCAGCATTTTGATGAGGATGGAAACTTTATTGAAAATGCCAAAAAGGAGGCAGAGAACCCTCCAAGAATACATTATGAATACAAACGAAGCAAAGAAGACTAACCTATTCGTTGGCGAACTGCTTCGTAAAGCGTAACACCACAGGCTACTGCCACGTTTAAGGAGCCAATACTTCCAAGCAGGGGAAGCTTTGCCTTATGATTCGCTAACTTCAATAATGAAGTTGAAATGCCTCTATCTTCCGATCCCATAAGTATTGCAATTGGAGCGGTTAAATCAAGATCATAAAGGGATTGATCTGCTTTTTCGGTTGCCGCAATTACCTGGATATTGGAGCCCTGCAGATAATAAATAGCATCTTTTAAGTGATCTACTTTTGTAATAGGTACATTGAACGCAGCTCCGGCTGAAGTCTTTATAGTATCACTATTCACCGGAGCGGTACCTGTTTTTGCCAGGATAATAGCATCTACCCCTGAACATTCTGCTGTCCTGATGATAGCTCCAAAATTTCTGACATCCGTAACGCCATCAAGCAAAAGCAACAAAGGGCTGTTTTTTGTAGCTACGATGCGTTCAATAAGGGTGTTAAATTCCTGAAAACGTACAGGAGAAACCAGTGCTACGACCCCTTGGTGATTGTTTTTAGAAAGCTTATTGAGTTTTTCGATAGGCACATATGAACAGTTGATCTTCTTTTTACGTACTAGATGTTCCAGTTCCTTGTACAAGTGACCGGAGAGTCCTTTTTGAAGAAATACCTTGTTGATGGGTTTTTCAGCTTTGATGGCCTCTATTACCGCTCGTAAACCATACGCTGTGTATTCGTTTTTCATAATGGGCTAAGATATTCGATTCCTAATTCAGAATAGCGTATTTGTTTTTTTTTGTTTATTTTGATTAGTATAATTTTTACTTGTTCAAAATGAGTTCAAAGTCATTTTCAATAGTGCTTCTAATGGGAAGTCAGGTGATTTTTGCACAAATTCCTGCAAATTACAATGCCGATAACGAATCCTTTGGTATGCAGCCTATGCTGCAGTATGCCTTTCAGCAAATGGGGAGTAAACTAATTGTTGAAGATAACGATATCAATATCCAAGGTTCTCGATACTTAAACCGAAACTTTGATCTTGGGGCCATTTATAGCCAAGACGGCTTGGAAGGCAAGGCCTATATGCGCTACGATGCATATAATGATGAAGTTCAACTTAAGATAAACGATAGCGATTCTACAAGTTTGATACTTCGTAAAGACAAGGATATTTATTGTATGTTAAGTGGGAAGAAGATGTATTTTAAAAGCTATTTCAATAAACGGAATGCGATCACCGAAGGTTACCTCTTTCAAATTGCCGAGACCGATAGTTTGGTATTATTTGAACGAAGGGTAAAGCGATTCAAAGACGGAAAAGAAGCTACAACTTCTTTTGAACTTCCCGTAGCTAGTAGATTTGTAAGTAGCCGTGAACTTTACTATGAGAATAAAAGGACCAAAAAAGTTAATTTTCTAAAACCGAACAAAAAGGCTATCGTGGGTCTTTTTGATGGTAATACTTCCAAGGCATCTAAAATAAAAGGCTTTATCAATAAAAATCGGTTGAATTTGAACGATCCCAAAAAAGTGGCACAAGTATTCTACTATTACAACACCCTGTAATATTGCTTCTTCTATTGATTTCAAGTATTTCTTTATACGAAAAAAGCACCCATAGCAGGGTGCTTTTTAAATAACATTACTAATAAATTACTATTATTCATTGTTGGCCGTAAATATTACCGGCCAATCCTCATTGTTTTCCCGTGTAAGCTCCACTACACCGCGATCTCCCACGGAGTTTGAAAACTCAATGGTCATTACCGGTCCACTAACATTTGTAATGGTATAGGAATAGGTCAATTCTGCATCCTCATCGTCATCGTCTGGGATAACAACTCCATCCCTAAGATATATTTCACCGTCGGGAACGAGATTTGTACAGTCCCATTCAATTTCGATATCATTACCAGTGGCAGCCCCTCTGCCCACATAGCAATCCCCAAATTGACCAAAACTCATGTCAGAAGATTCATAAACACCTGCAGTGTCTGTATCGGTCCAGGTAACCGTGCCTGTAGCACTTCCGCTACAAGTAGCATCCGTTCCCGGAGGAGCAGGAACAATTTCGGTGGTAACATAGCTATGGGTTCCCGCCAAACTTTCTGTAATGGTACATCCAACTACAGGAAAGTACTCAAAAGGTGCGGAAAAGTAAGCACCACCACTTACGGGACCACCAACATCATCACTGGTGTAGACCTCACCATTGCTTAAGGTCAAGGTCAATTGAAACTCAAAACGGTCTTTTCCTATGACCAGGGACTCCGTGATTCCAGTGGCGGCAATCAATTCGTCAGCCGTATAAGAAATGGTGGTTACGGGCAATCCCCTTTCCCCATTGGTAAAGTCACTGGCCGAAAGCGTTTGTAGGGAGACCAAATCAGTGGACATGCTTGGGCCATTATCTGAATTATCATCAAAAGCGACAAACACTTCTACAGTTTGCAATAAATCGCCTCCCTCCACATCCTGTGCTTCTAGGAGTACACTGTAGGATGCATCATCATCGAAAGCATCGGTCTCGTCATTAAAAACCAGATTATTGGTCTCAGTACGTGTTCTCAGGACGGCTCCACTACCTACATCCTCTAATATAATATCTACGATCTTATCTTCGGTCTCACAAGATATTCCGATTACAAGACCTAGAAGTAGAATTTTATTTAAATATGTTTTCATAGTTTCTAAACTTAAATTTTAATTAGCTATTGGGAATGCTGGTGAGGCAGGGTTGTTGTCCCAAAACACTTGAACGGTCTGATCGGCCTTAGGACTAACCGAAGAGTTGTTGTTCACAAAGTCCCCTGGATAGTTCAACGATCGTACAAAAGCACCTGGTTCAGGCTCTAGATTTGGCTGTAAAGTGGTTGGAAAGCCTGTTCTCCTGTAAAAGTTGTACCCGTCAATACCATTTCCAAATAGCGAAACAAAAAACTGTTCAGCAAGCAAGTCCCATTTTCCATCGTCATCAGCAGCATCAAAGGCAGCATCCAAATCATCGGAGAACACAGTGATCTCTCCAGCAGTAGGAGCCAAGGCACCGTCAAAGTTAGCTGCCCTTGGGCCAAATGAAAGTGTCTTGGTAATGGACTTGGCAATACCTGCCAACATAAAGGGCTTCCCAGCTGCAGGATTATCCAACATGGCGATTTCAGCTCTCATGAAGTCAACTGTAGAGGCAAGGATTATAGGTGTAGCCCCAGCACCTCCAGCACCGGACCCAACGGACAAACCGCTAAAACCACTGTCATCAAATAAGCCACCGGAAGGATAAACGCCATATACCGTTCTGGTAAAACCATCAGGTGGAATCCCCGCATTTTGACCGTGATCACGACCCCAATATCCATTTGGCAAATTGCAAAAGGTAAAGTCACCGTCAGTATAATGTTGTGGCACGGGCTCCAAAGAGCATGCCAGGGTTTCCTCGTTAGGAGGAATCTCAACTCCTGGGACAGCGTTTACCTGCCTGTAGAAATAGTAACGAATGCGTGGGTCCTCACTTACGGTCATATAATTCATTAACCAATTAGGAAGATAGTCAGCACCACCGGAAGGCACATAGTTGTCTGCATATCTTGGGTGACGTGCATCGGGCTGCACAGAATTGGTCCCCCATTCAAATTGTAAATCTTCGGAAGATTCATCTATAAAATTGCCTTCCGCCACAATTGCGTTAAAATTGGCAACGGCGTTGGGATCCACCAAGCGCGTCTGCAAGTAAATCTTCATCTTTAAGGTATTGCAGGCCTTGATCCAATCATCCCAATCTCCATTGTAGTAAAAATCATTGGCAGGCTCTGTAACGACATCCCGGCCAAAATTGGCTATGGCATCGTCCAGGAGTTGCAAGGCCGCTGCATAGATACTAGCTCCAGAATCCAGTGCAGGATTAAGGTTGGGTTGATCCCCATCTCCTTGAAAGGCTTCACTGTAGGGTACATCTCCAAAGAAATCCACCAAAGTGACCATGGTAAAGGCTTCGATAAATTGGCCAATGGCAGTATGATGGAAGAGTTCTGATTCCACTGCCTCCGGAGCCATGGCCCTTATATCTGCCAATATACCATTTACTTCAAGGCCGCTTGGCAAAGCCTCCTGTGCATCGGCCTGGTAGGCTATATTCCACTCCAGATTAAGCTGCGTGGGTGCGTAGTTGGCTATATTTTGATAGTTACGGCCATTCATATAACTAATCCTTACTAAATCGCCACCATTCCAACCCATCAACTCCGCAAAGGTGGCAAAGTCCACTTGGATGGAGTTTAGGAACAAATCCGCACTCGATTGATCTGGTCTTAAAAAGTTGGGATTATCGGCAAGGTCCAATTCCGTGGTCTCGCAGGAAGTTAAGAAGAGAACTCCCGTAAGAACTGTTAAACCTATATATTTTAATACTTTCTTCATCATTAATAAGATTTTGCTGTTTTCTATTAAAAGGTAGCTTTTACACTGAGTCCGTATCTTCTACCACTGGGCCCAGCCAAAAAGTCGAAACCTCTACCGTTCCCTACACCCAGACCTGCTTGGTTGGGATCCCAATTAGTACCTTCAGGTACGTTTACCGCATCAAACCATAAGTTTTGTCCTGACAACGTGACCGTAAATGAGCCGAACGGAGTTTTGTCCAAAAACTTGGAAGGTAGTGAATAGCCCAATGCTACTTCTTGCAATCTAATTACGGTACCGTCAAATACCCCAAGCTCATCTGGACCAAAGAGTACATTGTTGAAATAGAAGGTGGAGTTGTTGATCTGCACCGTGTTAGGCGTTCCATCATCTTGCTGAACCCCTGGTAGGATAAAGGTATTGATTCGATCCACAGTGTCCGTGGTCAATCCCCTACCCAATAAGGTGGATACGGTTCTGGAATATACATCTCCCCCTTTGGTATAATTTAACAAGAAAGAAAAGTTGAAACCTTTCCACGAAAAGTTGTTGTTCACGTTCAGGATCCAATCGGGATTGGGATCTCCAATAACAAATTGGCCTTGCTCTTCCACAAAATCCCCGGCACTATCCACTAAAAATTCGCCTTGATCGTTGGTGGCGATTCGAGTACCTACCAAGGCTCCTAATTCTTGCCCTTCAATGGCCGCGTTACCTAAGTTAAGACGAGCCCCAGCAAACACGATAAGATCAGTGTCCTGACCCAGATCCGTTACTTTATTATTGTTGGAAGTGAAATTGGTGTTTACTGACCAATTGACTCCATTGTCATTACTTCTAAAGATGTCTACCCCTAAATCCATTTCAAAACCATCACCCTCTATTTTACCTACATTGGTTTGTTGAGCGGTAAATCCGGTGGAAGGATCCAAAGGACGGTCAACAATTAAATCGGTTGTGGTCCTGATATAATAGGATGCATCTATCGTAACTCGATTGTTGAATAGTCTTGACTCAACTCCAATTTCAAATTCTTCAAGCAATTCTGGTTTTAAGTCAGGATTTCCCAATCTGTTTCCGACGGAATTGGTAACAATATCCGATCCGTTGTTCTGAAAGAATTGCGTATTGATGTCCAAAACTGAAACTGTTGGGAATCCAGTTGGGAAATTCGCAGAAGTACCAAATCCTGCTCTTAGTTTCAAATAATTCAATCCTTTTTCACTTTTCAATTCCGGTAATACGGAAGTAGGTATAAAGGATAAACTTGCACTGGGATAAAACGCAGATCTGTTTTCAGTAGACAGATTAGATACCCAGTCGTTTCTGGCGGCCAATGTTACATAAATCCAACGGTCATAGTCAAAATCGGCCTGAGCAAAGACACCAGCAATGTTTCGCTCCTGGAAAAATTGGATTTCGTTTTGATTGGCAAAATTTACATGCCGAAGCACACCAAATACCTGTTGACCATTGCTCGCTACCCCATTTCTATCGAAAATTTCCCTCCTTGAAGTTAGACCAAGGTTGAAGGTCATCCCGATTTTATCCGATAGATCATAGTCCCCGTTTAGGATAAAGTCATGATTTAGGATGGTGTTGGTATTGTTCCATGTTTGATAAATACCACTGACCAATTCTGCATCTTCCTGGCCCCTACCCCCTTTATTCTGGAAGTTGGTATTGTTTTCACTGAAAACATCCAAACCAAACCTATACAGCAAGTTCAAGTTATCATTGAAATTATAGGTGATGGAAGATTGTCCAAAAACTCTGTTGGTTTGTTGCCGGAAAGCGGCATTGTTTACCGTCCACAAAGGGTGTTGAATACTGTTGTTTTGACGATAATATACACTGGAGCCGTCAATTGGGTTTTGAAATGGAAGGCCAATCAAATCCACACTTCTTGGAGTAAAGAAAAGTTCTCCAAAAACTGATGATCCAGTACCAAAGGCTCCATTCCCCTCACTGGCTGCCACCGGAGGTGTTTTAAAATCAGTGTTGGAAAAGTTTAGGGTGCCCGAAATGGTAAACTTGTTGCTAAGTATAGCTCTTCCCCCAAGACCTATGGTATACCTTTTTAATTCGTTTCCTGGAGTAAAACCCTCATCGTTTAAGTGACCGGCATTGGCATTATAGCTGTATTTTCCATCATCAGAAGCGCCCCTGATATTTACCGAATTGGAGGTCACAGCACCTACCCTAAAAAACCTTCCTACACTATCATACGGTCTCCACTCATATCTGGCACCTTCAAATTCGGGAAACGCTTGAGGGATACCTGTCGCACTTGAAGCAGTAGAATAAGGATGTGCCAGGGTGCCATTTTCATCAAATCCAACATTAGGTCGTGAATCAATTCCATTGCCCCATCCGGCAACTCCTCCTCTTTCAAAACTAGGTCCCCAGTTACTAAAGAACCAACCGAAAGCTTGATCAAAACCGTTACCAAATTCATTTTGATAATCCGGCAATGATGCAATTTCGTTAAAGAAAATTGAGGAATTTACGGTAATTTCAGTTTTCTTGACAGCACCCGCAGAAGAACCATTTTTCGTAGTGATCAGGATCACACCATTCCTACCCTGGGTTCCGTAAAGTGTAGCAGCAGCCAAACCTTTAAGCACGTTCACACTCTCAATGTTATTTGGATCTAAATCCAAAAAACGGCTGGAGCCCGAGTTTCCATTGACAAAATCCTGTGTAGCATCGCCTGTAGCAGCTCCAGAGGAGTTGGTTTCACTGGAAAATGGTACGCCATCAACAATGAAAAGAGGTTGGTTACTTCCGCTAAAAGAGCTAAAACCTCTAATTATAATGTTGGTTCCCGACCCGGAGAGACCACTTTGTTGGGTAATGTTCAAACCGGATGCTTTTCCGGTCAGTACCCGACCGACATCACCTTCTGGCCGTTGCTCAAGTTGTTCGCTTCCTACTTCCGAAACGGCATAACCCAACGCTTGTTTCTCTCTTTTTATACCTTGGGCGGTAACGATGACTTCCTCCAAGGCCTGGGCGTCCTCCTCCATTTGAACATTTATGGTATTTTCACTACCAATTGTCCTTCGAACTTCACGTTGCCCGATGTACGTAAATAATAATGTTTGGCCTACACTTCCTTGTATGGCGTAGTTACCGTCAAAGTCAGTTTGTGTACCAGTGGTGGTCCCCTCAACAACGATATTCACCCCGGGTAGTGGAATGCCATCTGCATCGGTAACGGTACCTGAAATGGTCTTGTCTTGTGCAAAGGAAATGTGCACAATTAGCGACATAAATAGCGCTAAGATTCCATTTAGTTTTGTTCTCATTTTAAAATTATTTGAATTAGCTAATGGCTAAAATCATAAATTCATGTTAATAATGCAAAATAAATTCACTAAAATTTCACAGTTACTAATGAATATTGACCATCTGTCAATTATCCTTGAATATATTGCAATGAAGGTAATTTAGAAGTACTTCTTTAATCAATTTGGCAAAGGCAGCTACCTTAAAGCCTTGTTAAAAAAAACTTTTGCGGATCTTACTTGTTAGGCAAATTTTAACATTGCGAAGTGTTCTTTGGAATTTCCGTTGCTAATTATCACATCAACCTTTCTCGGATGGGGATGGGAAGTCGTCTTACAATGTTCGGCTGCTTTTGGTAAAGGGGAAAGAAGCTTCGGGAATAATCCAACCACGTTGAATTGGTTTGTGGATTTACGAAATAAAACAGCAAGATTCAGAAGTAGGGTATAATTTGCTATTGTAGGATATAAGGTTCCGTATTTCCAGATGACAATTTCAAAAAAAAGGGAATATATAATATAGGTATACCCATTAAGGAAAATACTTGTTGCTTTACGATGCATTTAATATCGAGTTGGAGCGTAAAAGGGCTACTGAACCGGAAATTGAAGCTTTGTAAAAAATGAAGCAACTCCCTTTGGTATTAGGGGGAAGACCGCCGTTATTTTATATAGAAGGACAAATGGGAAGAGGTTGGGAAAGGTGTTCAATTGATCTGTTTACCGGAAAGAACTATACCTAATTATATAGTTTGGTTTAAAAAGGGAAAACCTGCCAAGACTTCCTTGCAACACCCTTTCCCATCTGGATTTGTAGATGACGAAAGCCATTATCGAAGTTTGGAGGTAGTAAATCCTACGTTAGCCCCTCCAGGAGGACACTGCTAAAACATGTGGATGGATCGGATAGCGATGTTCTGGATCAATTTAAAAAAAGCATCGGATGGTGCTGAAAAATAGTGAAGAGCTTATCTGGGCTATACCATCTGTAGACAGTTTAAAGCCTGTATTTGTTATCAGAAAAGGGACTGTTCAAGGCTTATGGATTCTCGTCACGATCCTATGTATTTTCCCGTGCTGAAAACTATCTCTGGTGAACATGCTTTTTAGGGCATCAAAGCCTGTTGGAAAAATAATATAAGCGGCGTTTGAATTATTCTGAAATATCACTACATTTGCAGCCCTCAAAATGAGGGTTTTTTGATTTTAACAACATAAGTTAATGCCAACAATTTCACAATTAGTAAGAAAAGGAAGGGTCACAATTACCAAGAAGAGTAAATCGGCTGCTTTGGATTCT
>JANQHL010000037.1 GCA_028277085.1 Flavobacteriaceae bacterium | reverse complement strand
ACAGGAGAATATCCCTTTAACTATTCAAACATTTCTTTACTTTCTTCAGCAGTGCCATAATCATAAGCCCATCCCGCGCCTGCAGTGAACGTGTGATATCGCAACATGTCCAATACCCCTACGGCAGGAAGGGCCACTTGCATAAGATCCGGTCGTTGGGTCATGGTGGCGCCTACCAATAGTCCTCCGTTAGACCCTCCGCGAATGGCAAGGTGGTCCTTAGAGGTGTACTTGTTTTCGATAAGGTATTCTGCAGCGGCGATGAAATCGTCAAAAACATTTTGTTTTTGCATTTTGGTGCCTGCCAAATGCCATTTTTTCCCGTATTCACCGCCACCACGAAGGTTGGGGACAGCATATATCCCCCCCTGTTCCATCCAAACGGCATTAACGATACTGAACGAAGGAGTAAGGCTGATATTAAATCCGCCATAGCCGTACAAGATGGTTGGGTTGTTACCATTTAATGCGATCCCCTTCTTGTGGGTAATGATCATTGGCACCTTTGTACCGTCTTTTGAGGTGTAAAATACCTGGGTTGAAGTATAATCCTCAGGATTGAAATCAATTTCAGGTTTCCAATATTGTTCATATTCTCCGGTTTCTACATTATACTTGTAAGAAGACCCAGGAGTGTTGTAGTTAGTAAATGAGAAATAGAACTCCTTTTCTTCTTTTTTTCCTCCAAAACCACCGGCGCTACCAACACCCGGTAGTGCTACTTCACGAATCAAATTGCCTTCATAATCGTATTGCAATACCTTGGAGATGGCGTCTACCATGTATTCCGTAAAAAAATAACCCCCTCCTGTACCCGTAGTCAGTACATGTTCCGTTTCCGGGATAAAGTCCTCCCAATTTTCAGGGGTAGGATTGGAGGCATTTGTTACCACTATTTTCTTGTTAGGCGCATTTAAGTTTGTCACCAGATACAATTTAGATCCATCATTTTCAATGACATAGGTATCTGAATCAGTAGTATCCAAAACAGTAACTAATGGACTGTTTGCTTGAGACAGATCTTTTAAGAACAATTTGTTCCCTGAGGTTGAAGTAGAAGCGGTAATAAAGAGGTAACGTTCGTCTTCAGAAAGATATCCGCCAATGTAACGATGTTTCTGTTCAGGAGTGCCACCAAAAATTACCTCATCTTCGGATTGAGGGGTCCCTAACTTGTGATAATAAAGTTTATGCTGATCTGTTTTAGCTGAAAGTTCACTGCCTTTGGGCTTATCGTAGCTGGAATAGAAAAAGCCCTCGTTGCCTCTCCAGGAAATACCACTGAATTTGATATCAACCAAAGTGTCTTCGACAATTTCCCGTGCTTCGGAATTGATTACAATTCCTTTTCTCCAATCACTTCCCCCTTCGGAAATCAGGTAGGCCGCTTTAGAGCCATCTTTGGTGAAACTTAAGCCCATTAGGGAAGTGGTGCCATCTTCGGAAAACGTGTTGGGGTCTAAAAATACTTCCGCTTCACTATCCTCTTTTTTCCGGTACACCACATATTGATTTTGAAGGCCATCATTCTTATAGAAGTAGGTGTAATTCCCCTCTTTAAAGGGAGCGCCTAATTTTTCATAGTTCCAAAGTTGCTCCAGTCGTTTTTTAAGGGCTGTGCGGAAGGGAATTTGTTCTAAATATCCAAAAGTTACGTTATTTTGTTCTTTGACCCAGGCTTCTGTCTCTTCGCTTCGGTCATCTTCGAGCCAACGGAATGGATCGGTTACTGGGGTTTCAAAATAGGTGTCAACCGAATCAACTTTTTTGGTTACAGGATAATTCACGGCGATAAGGGTTCTTTTAGTTTCTGTTGTACAGGCCATAACCATGGCTACTGCAAACAGTGTGGTAAGTTTTTTCACTTTAGATCCAATTTTGATGTTCTAAAATATCACATATGGAGGCAAAAAGCTTGCAAAACGATCATCTTAACGTATTTTAACAATCACAAGCTCCCTGGGTTCACATAGCACTCTTTTATGATGTTGAAGTGTCTAAGCTCATGACCTGCTATGTGGTACGCCAAGGCTCTTACGGTTCTTTCGTTAATTACGCTACCATCAACATCTATACCGCAACCGCTTCGCATAAGGCTTTGCTCTGGTAGATTGTTAAACAGGTGGAGTGTGGATTTTCGGACAAACTCGTATTCTTCAAAAATGCTATCCAGGGACCGCTTATTGGCGTCAGAGTATCGCGCATAATGATCTTGATCAAATCCTTGCAAAGGGGTGTTGTCGTTTCGGGCATATCGAAGCGCCCGATACGCGAAGATGCGTTCATCATCAATTAGATGAACAAGTATCTCCTTTATCGTCCATTTATTGGGAGCATAGCGATACAAAAGTGTTTTTTCCGGCAAAGCATGAACAAAAGCTTTAATAGTGAGAAAATTGTTCCATAAATGCTCCAGAACTTTGCCGTCATCCTGCAGGAGGTCCATGTAGATCTTTGAATACTCCGGATATTCTCTAGGGGAAGGTTTTTGAATTGCTCTCATGATCGTGGCTTCTCAAAGTTTTTAGCCCAGGTTTTTCTTGCCCAACCCCCTAAAGGCTCGATCAGTTCAAATAGTTCTTTCCCTTGCTCTGTTAATACGTAACCTTCCAGGGTTCTTTCAATCAAATAGGATTCCTTAAGCTCCTTCAATCGTTTGTTCAAAGTAGTAGGAGAGATGGATTCACAATATTCCTGAAGTTTTCTGAATGTGCTCGGGCCATTATAAAGGTGCCAGATTATTCCCATGGCCCAGTTCCGGCCTAAAAGATCCAAAAGTGCCATAATAGGTTGTCCTGATTTGGATCCCCTTACGGGTTGTCCGGGAATTGGTAATTTCATATTCTAAAGATTTGCATACAAAGCTACGTTTTTTGTAGCTTTGCTACAAAATATGTATCAACTTTTAAAGATTACACTATGAAATTCAAGATGCTTATTTATGTATTGCTCTGTGCCAGCCTACTGAATACGGCTTTTTCTCAGCAAGACAGCCCTCCGGTACAACAACTAAAGGAAATCTATACCGAAAATGAAGACTTTCAACGCGTTGTGAAGGAAATGTTCGAACACCTTCAGGATATTCCAGATGGCACCCCAAATCCCTGGCGGGGAAAGGATATAGAAGATCTCTACGGATTTTTAAATGAATGGTTCTATTTTTTGCCGAGTACCACTAACGGATTGGATAGGATTATTGAGTTTTCCATGCTCTATTATCATAATCCCCATGGGATGAAATTCATTTTGGAAGAACCCGGATACAGTTGGTCATTAGATTTTATAGAACAACGGGGCAGGTTTATGGATAGCCCGGAATCTGTAAAGGGCATAGCGGCATGGTTGAGTGATACCTCCATAAAGCATGAGGATTTTGAAGCGCCTATAGGTGGTTTTACCTCATTCAACGATTTCTTTACAAGAAGTCTGAAACCGGGGGCACGGAAAATTGACGGTTTTTACGATAATGCCGTAGTGGTTTCCCCTGCAGATGGCACGATTAATATGATCAATAACGACCTAAAAATGGATACCCAGATTCCTACTAAAGGGCAAATGACGTTAAATCTGAATGCCCTATTAGGGAATTCACAATATGCAAAAGCATTTGTGGGGGGAACGGCTTTAGCCGTTTTTCTTAAACCTGATAACTATCATCACTATCATGCTCCGGTAACAGGAGTTGTTGTAGAGTCCAAAGAAAAAGTGGGCGATCGCCTTTTTGGGATGCCCGACATTCCTGACATGATTAATAACGGAAATGTTGCGTACAACAAAGATTATAGCGTATTTGAAAACTTTAGGCACGGCTATTTGATCATTGAAACGGAGGAATTTGGTTACGTGGGGATGATTTCCATAGGATTGCAAACAATCGGTTCGGTGGTATTTGAAGAGCATCTTAAAAATGTTACAAATGAAGCGCCTTTAAAGATTAATAAAGGCGACAAGGTAGGGCATTTTGCTTATGGAGGTTCCACGGTCCTTCTTATTTTTCAGAAGGGAATATTTAGCGCCATGAATATTCAGCAAGGACAGCAAATTGGCCTGCTTGGCCATTAAGAGCAACGGTACTGTTTTGTTCCTTAGCTATACCAAAGTGTTGTGCACCAAGTACTCAGCTATCTGAACGGCATTGGTGGCTGCTCCTTTCCGAAGATTATCAGACACAATCCACATATTCAGGGTATTGCGCTGGGTCTCATCCCTTCGGATGCGTCCTACGAAAACGTCATCTTTATTATGGGCGTATACAGGCATGGGATAGGTATTGGTATCCGGATTATCCTGAACCACAACACCCGGGGTATCGTTAAGTAGTTTTCGGACATCCCCCAAATCAAAATCGTTGTGGAATTCCACATTAACCGATTCTGAATGCCCACCTGCGGTGGGAATACGGACAGCGGTTGCCGTAACGGAAAAGGTACGATCGTCCAGTATCTTTTGAGGTTCCCTTGCCAGTTTCATTTCCTCTTTGGTATAACCATTTTCCAAGAAGACATCACAATGCGGTAAAGCATTTCGGTTTATAGGGTAGGGATACGCCATTTCTCCCTGAATACCTGCGGTTTCATTTTCCAACTGTTGTACTGCTTTTATTCCGGTACCGGATACAGATTGGTAGGTAGATACTACTACACGACGCATTTTGTACTTTTCATGCAGCGGATGTAACGCCATAACCATCTGAATCGTAGAGCAGTTGGGGTTAGCGATAATTTTGTCCTCAACGGTCAATACATGGGCATTGATTTCGGGAACCACTAGTTTCTTCGTGGGATCCATTCGCCAGGCGGAGGAATTATCAATGACGGTTGTACCACGTTCTGCGAACTTTGGAGCCCATTCCAATGAGGTGCTTCCCCCTGCGGAAAAGATGGCAATATCCGGTTGGGCTGCAACAGCGGTCTCCAAACCGATAACAGTATATTCTTCACCCTTGAAGGATAGCTTTTTACCTACAGAACGCTCAGAGGCAACTAAGAGCAACTCCGAAATTGGAAAATCTCGTTCTACCAAAACGGTTAACATCACCTCACCTACCATTCCGGTGGCTCCAACAACGGCTACTTTCATACGTCGTGATTTAAGAGGACAAATGTAATATACTATGGGGATTGTACAATGAATTTGCGCACAACGCCCAAAAAACAACAAAATGTTATAAATAAAACAACCGCCAACCTATTAGCGATATAGATTGGCGGGTTAAGGTTACTATTGCTGTGGTGTAGCGGGAATTCCCTTCCCGGGAATTACGAGTTATTTTTTTAACGCATCGCGTATTTCTGCCAGCAATTCCTCCGCTGTAGGTCCTTTTGGAGGTTCCGGCGCCGGCTCCTCTTTCTTCTTCATTTTGTTTACACCTTTTACGATCAAGAACATTACAAAGGCCACAATAATGAAGTCAATAACATTCGTTAGGAAATCTCCATATAGCAAAGCAACTTCTCCTACTTTTTCTCCGGCATCATTCATAGTACCTTCGTTTAGCATATATTTTAGATCCCTGAAATCGGCGTCAAATAACAATCCGATCAAGGGCGAGACAATTCCCCCGGTAAAAGAGGCGACCACCTTATTAAAAGCAGCACCCATAACGAAACCTACGGCAATATCCACCAGGTTTCCTTTCATGGCAAACTCCTTAAATTCTTTGAGCATTTCTTATAGTTTTTATGGTTACTGGAGGAAAAATACGAAAAATCCCTAAAGGGTTGTTACCAAAATCCTAGGATTTGATTATCCTTTTTACTCTAGGTGAAATGGCCGTTAAAATCTCGTACGAGATGGTGTTGGCGGTACTAGCAAAATCTTCGGCAGAATGTTGTCCCCCAAAAATAAGCACTTCATCTCCTTCTCTGCAATCAATATCAGTTACATCAATCATGATCATATCCATACATACATTGCCAATAATAGGCGCTTTTTTCCCGTTGATCTGGACATAGGTGCTTCCTCCCCCGTAGTGTCTTCCAATACCATCCGCGTGACCAAGAGGTAAAGTGGCGGTTATGCGATAGCCGTCAGATTTGTATCTTCTATTGTACCCTACACTTTCTCCAGGTTCTATTTTATGCCGTTGTGAAATCACCGTTTTAAGTGTAGCTACGGGCTTCAATTTGGCATCAATTTCCGGGTGGTTGCCATAGCCGTATAAGCCGATACCACTACGCACCATTTCAAATGCAGCTTCGGGAAAGTTAATGATCCCTGAAGTATTCAGCATATGCCGGATTGGCATATATCCCAAAAGGGTACTTAGTTTTTCAGCAATTGTACTAAAACGTTGAATTTGCTGTGTACTGAATTCCGTTTCATTCTTGTCTTCGGAAGCTGCTAAATGGGATAGCACTGCTTTAATCTTTACGTTCTCCTGGTTGGCAAGTTGATTCATGACATCGGCCACATCATTTTCCCAGAACCCCAGGCGATTTAATCCTGTATTGAACTTAATATGTACCGGATAGTGATGTTGCTCTTTTGCGCTTGCTGCCTCCAAAAACAACCGTAAAACCCTAGGAGAATAGAGGCTTGGCTCAAGTTGATGGTCGATAAGTGTCTCAAAATTTACCGGCTGCGGGTGTAACACCAAAATTGGGGTTTGTATTCCGGCTTTTCGCAAAAACACACCTTCTTTAGTATACGCCACTGCCAGGTAGTCTGCCTTAAGTTGTTCCAATCTTTTGGCTACGGTGATCATA
>JANQHL010000258.1 GCA_028277085.1 Flavobacteriaceae bacterium | reverse complement strand
CCTCCGTAGGAAACTCATCGCAGAGGGTAAGATCTCCACGAATGGCATTCTTTTCGACTCCGGTTCCGATAATTTAAAGCCTGAGTCCATGGGTATTATTCGACAGATTTACCAGGTCTTACAACAAGACGCCAACATCAACCTAAAAATTGTGGGCCATACCGATAGTGACGGCGGGGATGAGGCGAATTTGAAATTGTCCAAAGATCGGGCAGAAGCGGTAAAAAATGCATTGGTGAATATTTACGGTGCGGATGGTGGACGATTAACCACAGAAGGCAAAGGAGAATTGGAGCCTGTTGCAGAAAATACCAGTCCCGAAGGTAAGGCACAAAACCGAAGAGTAGAATTCATTAAACAATAGCTCCTATGAAATACAGGATTATCAGCCTCATTGCAATTACTCTTCTTTGCTGGACTACTTCTGCTCAAGACTGTAGCCAGTATTATCTAATGGTTGAAGGTGCTACCTTCCAATACACCAATTACAACAAAAAAGGTAAAATGGAGAGTACTGTGGATTACAGGGTGAAAGATGTCCAGGATAACGGTTCCGGAATATCTGCTACCATGGTTATGGTCATTAAAGACAAAAAAGGCGAAGCTTCGTACGAATCAGAGTATGCTATTATCTGTGAAGATGGTAAAGTGAAAATTGACTTTAAATCGCTCATGAACCAAGGTATGTATCAACAATTTGGCGATATGGATATCGATATTTCAGGTACAGATCTTGAATTGCCCAACAACCTGTCCGTTGGACAGGAACTTCCCGATGCCAATGTAGATGTATCCATTAATTCAGGGGCGCCCATGAAAATGAGCATGAGTGTTCAAACAACCAATAGAAAAGTTGAGAAGGAAGAAACAGTAACTACTCCGGCAGGTAGTTTCGACTGCGTTGTGATTTCAAGTGAGGTAATGGCTAAAATGATGTTGGGCAAACAAACAATACCTTCGAAGGAATGGATTAGTGAAGGTGTTGGTATCGTTAAACAAGAGACCTACAACAAAAATGGAAAACTACTCGGGTATATGGAACTGACGCAGTTCAGTAAATAACCACGACGCCAACCTAGAGAACCCTGGCTCTTTTAGGCTGGGGTTTTTTCATCGATCCATTCTGCTTCAAACAAAGTGACAAAATGCCGCAGTAGTTTTTGCTTGACCTCCTCTATATCTACTTCTACACGCCCCAGTTCTACATTTAATGAGGTCACCGCCTTATCTTTTATCCCACAGGGGATCATCAGGTCAAAATAGCCCAGGTCTGCATTGACATTAAAAGCAAAGCCATGCATAGTAACCCATCGACTGGCCCGTACACCCATAGCACATATCTTACGGGCAAAAGGGGTCCTCACATCCAGCCAAACACCTGTTTCTCCCTCTGAGCGTTCCCCTTTGATCCCGTACTCTGCCAAAGTACGGATGACCATCTCTTCTAAAAAACGCAAATACTTATGAATATCGGTAAAGAAATTGTCCAGGTCTAAGATAGGATACCCCACAATCTGTCCAGGACCGTGATAGGTAATATCCCCTCCTCTATTGATCTTATAAAAGGTAGCGCCCTTTTCCTCCAGGGCTTTTTCATCAATAAGGAGGTTGTCCATATCACCACTCTTACCGAGTGTAAACACATGCGGATGCTCCACAAACAAAAAGTAATTGGGAGTTGGCAGCTGACTGCCTTCTCTGCGGTTTTTGATCTTGGTATCTACAATACCCTGAAACAAGGTTTCCTGATAATCCCAGGTTTCCTTATAATCTTTGTATCCCAGGTCTTGCAGCAGGACTTTTTTATTCATAACATAATTCCATTAAATCGCCAATTTCATTTCCCCTACCCTTGAGGGAGGGAAATTGGCTGCCCTTTTATAAAAGCTTTAGAATACGCTTCTTCACACTATCGAAATTGTGATCTACTTCAGAATTTTCAAAACGGATCACTCTCAGGCCATAACCTTCTATAATTTTGGTGCGGTCGTTGTCATATTGCAAATTCGATTTATGCTGTGGACCATCCAATTCAATTACCAACCTTGCCCCATGACAATAAAAATCAAGTATATAGTGACTAAAAGGGTGCTGTCTACGAAACTTTAACCCTTTGGGTTTCATTCTCAAAAAATCCCATAACTTCCTTTCTTGTGGGGTTTGGGCTTGACGTAAGGTATGAGCAAAAACAAACGTATCAGCCTTTGCTCCGGCATGCATTCCCTCATCTTTTAATAAATCTTTCCCTTTTCGCATATAAAGATTCTTTTTGACATTTGTTCCAGTATGGTAAAAAAGAAGATAACTAGAGAGACTCCTCAAAGTTAGAAAAAACCGCACCCGTCAGGGCTGGGGAAATGGTTTTTTCGACCCGGATTACCTAATATAAGCTACTGACCAAACTCGAAGCAGGACTTTTTTATTCATCCTACAAAGTTACGAAGGAGCAGCTACTTTTCCAGCTCCACGCGTATTTCCAGATTCTCAGGATTTTTCATCATCTCCAGAAAGTTCACTTCGTAGATCATCGTTTTTCCATCCATGGAAAAGGTAGCTCCTTCTACATTAGTGCTCTTTACCCTATTCGGAAAATGGTATTTGAAGGTATAGGTGGATCCCGAAAGAAACATTTCAGCTCCCTGCAAGCTATCCAACCCCTTTTTGAAAAGCTCCTGATCGATGATTTCAGTTGTTCGGGTGAAGACATTTTTGGAAAAGGAATAGCTCACTTTAGTGGTAGGTTCTGACGAAGGCATTGTAGAAGAAGGGCCATCGTTCCCCGGTTTAGGGCCTAAAGCGCTTGCTTCCTGGAAAGCGTTAAAGGCGTCATTGACTTCCGAAACATTTTTGAACTCGCTAAAAAGATCGAAGCTCAATTTTTCTTCCTTAGAATCAACAGCCATATGCAGCCTAAAAGGCTCCAGTTTTTTCAGTTTTTCTTGCTCTTCTAAAGGCAGTTTGGCAATGCTATCGGCCTTTTCTTTGAAAAAATCTTTGAAGACAATGGTGGAATCCATAACCTCTTCTTGCTGTGTACTATCACCCATGGAGCTTAAGGCCGCCATCATTTCATTGCCATCAAAATGTATATTTAATTTTCCGGAACCGTCTTTGTCAAAATGAATTTCTTCTGTAAAATTACATGCCACGATCAGGCCGCAAATAAGCACTGCGGCTAACAATTTGAATTTTCCCATGGGACACTTAATTCGGATTGTTTAAAATAATTAAGGCGGCGATTACTCCCGGTACCCAGCCACAAAATGTTAAAAGTAGCACAATAAGGAAAGAACCGCAACCTTTTCCGATAACAGCTAAGGGCGGAAATAGTATAGCCAGTAAAACCCGTAAGAAACTCATTGTTGATTGATGTACTTTATTGGTCTAAAAATATGCTAACTTGTTACAGCAAAAACAGATTTTCTGATGCGTTTTTCTATTGTTGTCCCCTTCTTACTCTGTACAACAATCCTCTTTGGGCAGTACCGGTTTGAGGGCCAGGTAGCAACCGCCTATAAAAACCAGAAAGTATACTTGTCTTTAGTAGAAAATTACCGAAAAAACTCAAGGGTATATCTGGATCAGATCATTCAAAAAACCATTGCAGATTCAACAGGGCATTTTTCGTTTTCCGGGGGTCAGCTCTCACCGCTAAACCAGATTTATCGAATTCATGTAGACGGTTGTGAAGACCAATCGTTTCATAACAACCACTTTTTACGCGCCTGTCCCCAGACCGAGAGTCTACTCTTTATCGCCTCCAATACAGACACCTTATCCCTACCACTGAACAATGACCATCAGGCCTTTTGTGATATCCATTCTACCAATCCCGCTTCAACCCTACTTTTGGAGGTAGCCGCCTTAAAGGAAGAAATGATCTTTGACTTTAAGGACCATGACTCGGAACTCAGTCGCTCCATCAATTTTAAAAAGTGGTTTGCACGATTTCAGGAGTTTGGTTCAGGCACCAATGAACCTTTGGCAGAGCTGTACATCTACGATTTCTTATCCGATAGAACCAATGAAACCTATGCTACGTATTTGGAAGAACTGTCCTCCAATTCTTATTATGAAGAACTCTTAGCCCGACTGCAACAAAAGTACCCCCAATCTAAGATGACTACCCAATACAACAAAGAGTTACAATCTGATCTTGCGCTAATAACAGCGGAAAATGATACTTCCTCATACTTCAATAGTAGTTATTTGATTTTCCCGGTGCTTGTCCTGGTATTGGCTGCCGTGGGATACTATTTTCAGAATAAAAGAAAATCTGGTGGGGAAAACACCGCCCTGGATACCCTAACCTCACAGGAGCGAAAAATTATGGATGCGATTCTGGACGGAAAATCAAATAAAGAGATCGCCGCCCATTTTTACATTAGTGTGAGTACGGTGAAATCGCACATCAATAGCATTTACAAGAAGTTGGGCTTGTCGTCTCGAACAGAGATCCGAACGGTGTATAAGGGGAATTCCTAATTTCCAACAGGTTCTAGTCCTTTTTTCCACCCCTTACTGTTTCGTAACTCCCGGGATTTCCTTGATTTTCGGCAAAAAACTGGAAATCATGAAAAAACTTGTATCATCCGTTTTCTTTATCATCACTTTTGCCCTATTGGCCCAAAACCCGCCCCAGGAAGTGGTACTTCCCAACGGAACGCCATTTTTGTTAGGAAAGATTCCCCGTGAAGCATTACAAAAAGCACCGTATTCCAAATGGCTGGAAAGCAACTATGAACAGTATGCGGTAGACGAAAGCCTTATTCGTCTATTTACCGAATCACTGCACGACACCGAACTACTACTGTTCTTAGGGACATGGTGCGGGGATAGTAAACGTGAGGTGCCAAGAATATTTAAAATACTGGATACCGCAGGTTTCCCGGAGGAAAAGCTAACCCTGGTGGCCCTGGATAAAAGAAAGGAATCGTACAAAAAAAGCCCTGGAGGAGAAGAAAAAGGTTGGAACATACAACGCGTTCCCACACTGATCCTGGTGAAACAGGGAAAAGAGATCAACCGGATTGTGGAAAGCCCCATTGCCTCCTGGGAAGAAGACTTGCTTACGATTTTATCAGGTTCAAACTACGTTCCCAATTACGCCAACTAAGTACCCGACAAATAGCTAGATTAAAGCGCAAAAGTGTAATTTTGCGCTTTAATTTTTGGCTATGCAACTTTCGGAACAGGAGCTTATTCGGAGAGAAAAGTTAACCCAGCTTCGGGAAATGGGCATTGACCCCTATCCTGCTGAACTATATCCCGTTAACGCCACCTCTGGTAGCATAAAAACCGATTTTGAAGAGGGAAAAAAGGTGATCATCGCAGGTCGGTTAATGTCCAGACGCATCCAGGGCAAAGCTTCTTTTGCGGAACTTCAGGATAGTGACGGCAGAATACAGGTCTACTTCAATCGGGATGAGATTTGTCCGGGAGAGGATAAGACCCACTACAACGAGGTCTATAAAAAGCTTCTGGATATAGGTGATATCATTGGTATCAAAGGTACACTGTTCACCACCCAGGTAGGGGAAAAAACAGTGATGGTCAAAGACTTCACAGTGCTTAGCAAGGCGCTACGGCCATTGCCGTTGCCCAAGACGGATGCCGAAGGAAAAGTATATGACGAGTTCAATGATCCGGAACTTCGCTATCGACAACGGTATGTGGATCTCGTAGTGAATCCAAAAGTTAAAGATACCTTTATCACACGCACCAGGATTACCAACAGTATTCGTGAGTTTTTCAATCAACGAGGGTATTTGGAAGTGGAAACACCCATTTTACAGGCTATTCCGGGCGGAGCCGCAGCCCGACCCTTTGTTACTCATCACAATGCGCTGAACATTCCGCTCTATTTACGCATTGCTAACGAGTTGTATTTGAAACGTCTGATCGTCGGTGGATTTGATGGGGTTTATGAGTTCTCCAAAGATTTCCGAAACGAAGGGATGGACCGCACCCACAACCCCGAATTCACTGTGATGGAGCTGTATGTAGCGTACAAAGATTATGAATGGATGATGGAAACTACAGAACAACTGCTGGAAAAAGTTGCCTTGGATGCTAACAGCAGCACTGAGATCCAGGTAGGAGACACCACCATTGACTTTAAGGCCCCCTACCCCAGGGTGCCCATCCTTGAAGCTATCGCCACCCATACCGGGATAGATGTTAGCGGTATGAACGAAAACCAACTGCGCGAAGTAGCCCAACAACTGGAAATTGAAGTGGACGAAACCATGGGGGTGGGGAAACTGATCGATGAGATTTTTGGTGAAAAGTGTGAGCAGCACTACGTGCAACCTACTTTTATCATTGACTACCCAAAAGAAATGAGTCCGCTAACCAAAGCACACCGGAGCAAACCAGGATTAACCGAGCGTTTTGAGCTCATGGTAAACGGCAAAGAAATTGCCAATGCCTATTCTGAGTTGAACGATCCTATTGATCAACGGGAACGTTTTGAGGAGCAGCTCAAGCTTTCCGAAAAAGGGGACGATGAAGCCATGTTTATTGACCAGGATTTTCTGCGGGCCCTCGAATACGGCATGCCTCCTACCTCCGGCATCGGCATTGGTATAGATCGCCTGGTGATGCTGATGACCGATAATGCTTCCATCCAGGAAGTGCTGTTCTTCCCCCAAATGCGACCCGAGAAAAAGCAGGTGGAATTAACTGAGGAGGAAAAAATTATCCTGGAACTCCTAAAACCCATCGGAGAAATGCCCTTACCGGAATTGAAGGCTAAGGCCGGGCTTAGCGGCAAAAAATGGGACAAGAGCACCAAAAATTTGGTAAAATTAGGGGTGATGGAAGTCGAGAAAAACGATTCAGGTATATTCGCCAGGGCCAAGTGACTCCAATAAAGAACCGGGCCATCAAATCGCTGCGAATTGAGCAATATCATTGACCACCTCGGCCTTTGAAACTAGTTTTACACGAGGAATCGCTTGGCTACTACCATGAAAAAAATCCTGTTTTTCTTTTTTGCCTTTCTATTGCTTTTGTTGGGTTGTACTTCACAAGACTATAAACCCTACAATTACCAAATCCCTGAGCAACTGGAAGATGGCCTTAAGGTAAGTACTTTGGATGGTGTCAAAATTGATACCCTTGCGATTTACAAAACCATCAACCAAATCCGAAAAGGCCGTTTCGGGGAAGTACACTCCCTATTGATTTACAAAAACGGGCGGTTAGTACTCGAGGAGTATTTCCCGGGACATCAATACCAATGGGATGGACCAAGGCATTGGGGCAATTGGGTGCAATGGGACAGAACTATGCCACATTTCATCATGTCCGACACCAAAAGCATTACTTCGGCCTGTATTGGAATAGCCATAGCGGAGGGCTTTATTCGAAGTGAAAAGCAATCTATTTTTGATTACCTCCCGGAACACCGCCATTTCGCCAAAAATGGCAAAGAGAAAATCATTATCGAGCATTTATTAACCATGACCTCGGGCCTGGAATGGGAAGAATGGGAATACCCCTATAGCAATCGCGAAAATCCGATCATTGGCATCTGGTTCTCCGGAAAGGATCCTATACGTTTTATTTTAGAAGGCACCCTAGAACATGAACCAGGCGCGCATTACTCGTATTTTGGTGGGCATCAGATACTACTAGGTGAGATTTTGCGCAATGCCACCGGTATGGGGATTGATGAATTCTCTGAAAAATACCTCTTCTCCCCTTTGGGAGTTGTTAACGCCGATTGGGCGGTTCGGTTTGACAATGGGGTCGTAGAAGCAGCAGGAGGGTTAAAGTTGAAACCTCGCGACATGCTTAAAGTAGGAATAACATTTTTAAATGAGGGGCGCTGGAAGGACGAAACAATTGTTCCGAAAGCTTGGGTGAAACGCTGTACAACCCCATATAAAGGCAATACCAATATCCGCGTACCCGGAACAGACTCCAAAGGATGTGGGTACACCTATTCCTGGTGGACACAACAGATCCCAACACAAACGTCAAACGTTAATGCCTTTTGGGCAGGAGGCTGGGGAGGACAACGAATTTTTGTACTTCCGGAATTAAACGCAGTCGTAGTCATGACCGGTGGGAATTATACCGGCAGGGATAAGTCCCTAAAGCTCCTTAAGAAGCATATCATTTTTGCCTTATAAACCAAGGGTTTTAAAATCCTCAATACAACTCACTTCAAAAGGATTGGGTTTAATTTCACTGCTTAGCATAACATTTCCCTATATTTAGTTACCGTAAAAAATTACCAACTATGCGACCTCTTCTTCTGCTTTGTTGTGTTTTCTTCTTCCTTAGCTCACATTCCCAGGAGGTTTCCCTGGAGCAGTTTTTAGATTATTCCTTTCCTACCCAGCTCACTGCTTCTCCAAATACAGGTGTAATCGCCTGGGTAGAAAACGACAAAGGCGTAAGAAACATCTTTTATGCCAGGGCTCCGGAATACCGTCCCGTAAAGCTTACAAACTACGATGAAGATGATGGGCAGACTATTTCAGACCTGGGATTTACAGGGGAAGGGAAGTACATCATCTACGTAAGGGGCGGAGCACCTAATCGGAAAGGCGAAATTCCTAATCCCTTATCAAGGCCGGGGGGGTACAAACGTGAGATCCATCGGGTTTCCCTGGCTTCCGGTGAAGTAAAAAATCTGGGAGGGGGAAGCGCTCCTTTAGTAGGTAAAGGGCATATCTTTTTCAAGAAAAAGGGTGCGGTTTGGAGTATGGATTATGAAGGGGAAAACCAGGTCTCCTTGCTACAACTTCGTGGGAATATCGGCCGCCTTAACCTTGCTCCTGACAATACAAAAATTGCTTTTGAAAACCGTCGTGGTGACCATAGCTATGTTGGGATTTTTGACCTAAACACCCAACAACTCCAATTTTTAGATCCGGGCATACATCAGGATTCCAATCCTGTTTGGTCCCCGGATGGTCGTCAGATCGCCTTTCTACGCGTACCCTATGAAAAAGCTCAAATTTTTGTGCCCAAAAGGGAGGCCTCCCCTTTTTCAATCCAGGTAGTGGAGGTTGCGACACAAAAGGCGACCCCGGTTTTTACTGCCGATCCCGGACAAGGAAGCGCATTCCGGTTTATCAGTGCAAACAATCAATTGTTTTGGACGGCTGCAAATGAGATCATATTTCCCTGGGAAAAAGAAGGCTGGACCCAGCTATACCGTATTCCTGCAACCGGAGGATCCCCAAAACGCCTAGGTGAGGGGAATTTTGAAGTGCAATACGTATCCCAAAGTCCGGGCAAAAAGCAAATCGTCTTTAACTCCAATCAAAATG
>JANQHL010000182.1 GCA_028277085.1 Flavobacteriaceae bacterium | reverse complement strand
ATACTTCACGGTATAGGGTTTTATTGAACCTTCCTATCCAGCTTAACAAAAGGGATTATCTCGTGGTAGGTGGGGAATACAATGAATTTGATATTGAATTTAGAAAGGACTTTCCCTTTGATGAATCAGTGATTGAACAACTACACATTGTTGATTTCAACCTGGGATATATCACTAAATGGAATGAAAATTGGCGATTTGTTGGAATTCTTACTCCCAGAATGGCTTCTAATCTTACAGGAGCGATAAGTATGGATGATTTCTTTTTTAACGCTACCGCCACCCTGTGGAAAGAAAATAACAAAGCCGATAAACCCTACCGCATCGTGGTAGGCTTATCCTATAACAGTACTACGGGATTACCCATACCATTGCCTTTAGTGAGTTACTACCGTAGGTTCCATCCGAAATGGTCCTATACCCTTGGAATACCCAGGACCAATTTTAAATATCATGCCTCCGATAAGCATAGCGTGCAACTGGCATTATTATTGGATGGGTATTTTATCAATGTTCAGGACGATATTGGTTTACCTGACGGCCAGGTAGGCTCCAGAATCTCTTTGTCTGCATTGGTGGCTACTGTAGGATACCAATTTAATTTGACCACCAATATTTCGTTTTACGCCTTGTTTGGGCGTTCTCTAATTCTGGATAGTACCCTTAGGGATGATGGTCGTAAAGATGTATTTTTATTAAACAATGAGGCCAACCTCTTCCTAAGGGGAGGATTTAAAGTCTCAATTTTCTAAAATGAGTATATGTCAAAAATATTAGTCATAGAAGATGAAGCCGCTATTAGAAGGGTGTTGGTGAAGATCCTCAGCGAGGAAAGTGATACCTACGAGGTTTCGGAAGCGGAAGATGGCTTAAACGGGATTGAACAGTTGAAAAAAGAAGATTTTGATCTCGTACTTTGTGATATTAAGATGCCCAAAATGGATGGAGTGGAGGTACTGGAAGCTTCAAAAAAAGTAAAGCCTGAAGTGCCCTTTATAATGATTTCAGGTCACGGGGATCTGGATACCGCTGTCAATACTATGCGCCTCGGGGCTTTTGATTATATCTCCAAACCCCCGGATTTAAATCGTTTGCTGACCACTGTGAGAAACGCACTGGATAAAAAGGAGTTGGTGGTGGAGAATAAGATCCTGAAAAAAAAGGTCGGGAAGAATTATGAAATGATTGGGGATAGCAGTGCTATTAACACGATCAAGGACATGATCGAAAAGGTTGCTCCTACAGATGCCAGGGTACTGATAACAGGTTCAAATGGAACAGGCAAAGAATTGGTAGCGCATTGGATCCATCAGAAAAGCCAGCGTTCGGCGGCACCATTCATTGAAGTAAATTGCGCTGCCATTCCTTCAGAACTAATAGAAAGTGAGCTTTTTGGACATGTAAAAGGGGCATTTACTTCGGCGGTAAAGGATCGGGCAGGAAAATTTGAAGCAGCCAATAAAGGCACTATTTTTCTGGACGAGATAGGAGATATGAGCCTCTCCGCACAGGCCAAGGTTTTACGCGCCTTGCAGGAGAATAAGATTTCCAGGGTGGGTACCGACAAGGATATTAAAGTAGATGTCCGGGTAATAGCCGCGACCAATAAGGATTTAAAAAAAGAAATTGAAGAAGGGAAGTTCCGGGAGGATTTGTACCATAGATTAGCAGTGATCCTCATCAAAGTTCCGGCCCTAAACGAGCGTCGTGAGGATATTCCCGTACTTATTTCTCATTTCTCCAAAAAGATTGCCGAAGAGCAGGGAACCGCCCAAAAAGCATTTTCAGCTAAAGCCGTTGAGTTACTTAAGGGTTATGATTGGACAGGCAATGTGAGGGAATTGCGCAATGTGGTAGAACGCTTGTTCATTTTAGGAGGAGAAGAAGTAAGTGAAGACGACGTTAAGCTTTTTGCCAGTAAGTAACGTTTACTCTTCTCGGCAGCCTTCCAGTTGTAATAGCGCCTCATTGGCAAGGGCGTTTACCCTATTATGATAGTAACGCTGTGCTTTGGTTAAGGCGGTATTACCGAGTGCTTTCTTCGTTTTTTGCAAGGTGGAATGGATAAATTGTTTTGCAGCCTTGCATTCATCAAGGGCTACCACTTTTTCAAGTGATTCCTTGAACTTCGTTAGGCTTCTTTCTACGGTTTTCTGTAGTAAAAGATCCGGATGCGTCACCGATTGCTTCGGGGGATCCGACACCTCGGTGGTATTCATCACCAAAACATGATTACCATAATTACTGGTATATTGATGTTCCAGGCTTTCCAGGGAATTTAACGTAAGTCCAATGTTTTTAAGTGCAATGTTCAAAAAGACGCCCGCATCCTCAAAAGAGATAGCTCTTGTCGCCTCTTTTAAGTTTTCTTCAGCATTGTTTACGGTTTTAAGTGCACTCTCACAACCACACTCCTCAAAATTTGGTTTGGTTTTATAAATACCGTTTAAAGCCTTGTATGCATGATATTTTGCCTTGTCAAAGTTTTTGGCGGCTATGGCCTGTTGTGTCTGTTCCTTAAAAAAAAGGGTGTTATTTTGGGCAAATTCACAGGCATCATAATCGCTTGATGCGGTTAAGAGTAGTAACCCTATGAGGGCAATAATAGCGGTACAAAGTAGGTCTAGCCCTTTGCTGCTGGTCATAGATCATGATAGATTTGGTCTTCTAAAAATACGACTGGAAAACTCCTCTGGTAAAATTCCATCGGTAAACAGCGGTTTTTCCCTGTTAACTGAAAGGTTTTGCCGCGAACCGAGCGGCAGCTTTCAAATATTGCAATCGACAAAATTGCTTATATTTCCTGTTATGGATCATATTGAAAGCGATAACTATAAGGTACAAGGTACTGTGCAACTGTCTGAAATTCCTACCCATGAAGACTTCGGACAAGAGGGAAAATATTTACGAAAAAAGCTGGAAGAAGTCAGTGAACAGTTAGCTGATTTCCAGGACACCTTATATGCCCACGGTAAATATGGAGTGTTGGTGTGTTTGCAGGGGATGGATACAGCAGGTAAGGACAGTCTCGTTAGGGAGGTTTTTAAGGAATTGAATGCCAGGGGAGTAGTGGTGCATAGCTTTAAAACCCCTAGCAAACTGGAGCTACGGCACGACTACATTTGGCGACATTATATCGCTTTACCGGAACGTGGTAAATTCAGTGTTTTTAACCGTACACACTATGAGAATGTGTTGGTGACCAAGGTACACCCGAAATATATTTTGAATGAGAATATTCCCGGGGTAGAAGGATTGGAAGATGTTGATGCGGCCTTTTGGGAAAAACGTTATCGTCAGATCAATGATTTTGAAAGGCATTTGGCGGAAAACGGAACGATTATTTTCAAATTCTTTCTTCATCTTTCAAAAGAGGAACAACGGCAACGGTTGTTACGAAGACTTCGATTGAGACGAAAAAACTGGAAGTTCTCACCCAGCGACTTGGATGAACGTAAGCTATGGGACAGCTATCAAAAGTGTTACGAAGAGGCGATAAACAATACTTCCAGGCCACATGCCCCCTGGTATGTAATTCCCGCAGATGACAAAAAAGCAGCACGGCTCATTGTGGCTACCATACTCTTACAATCGTTAAAAAAATATAAAGATGTAAAAGAACCGGAACTGGATGCGGAAATAAAGGCTAATTTAGAATCTTTCAAAAAGCAATTGGAAAAAGAAGGCGAATGAAACTACAATTACTCCTCCTCCTTTTGGCCCTCTTGGTCATTCGGGTCCATTCCCAGTCCGAGGATGAAAAACAACTCAAAGCCATTTACGATAAAGCATTGACCGATGGTAAGGCCTATGATTGGCTGAACCACCTTTCCAATCAAATTGGAGGACGGCTTTCAGGATCTGTACAGGCCCAACAAGCTGTTGATTATACAAAACGTCAACTGGATTCTATAGGTTTGGATCGGGTATGGCTGCAACCGGTAATGGTTCCGAAATGGGTGCGGGGTACCCCGGAGTTTGCCTATATAGAAACCAAACCCGGTATAACGACTAATGTACCAATTACTGCCCTAGGAGGTTCTGTGGCCACTCCTGATGGCGGACTAAAAGCCAATGTGATCGAAGTTAATGGTTTTGAGGATTTGAAAGCATTGGGCAGGGAACAAATTGAAGGAAAGATTGTGTTTTACAATCGGCGTATGGATCCCAGGATGATCAATACTTTTCATGCGTACTCCGGTTGCGTACATCAACGATATTCCGGAGCAGCCGAAGCAGCAAAATTTGGCGCTACAGGGGTGATCGTACGTTCTTTGAATCTCCGCTTGGACGACTATCCGCATACCGGAGCGATGAGTTATGGAGAAACTCCGATGGAGGAGCGTATCCCAGCTGCCGCTATCAGTACTAACGCAGCGGAGTTACTAAGTACCACGCTAAAATTGAACCCGGACATTAAATTCTACTTTAAACAGAACTGCAAGCAGCTTCCTGATGTGGAATCCTACAACGTCATCGGGGAAATCAAAGGAAGTGAATTTCCCAACGAGATTATGGTGGTTGGCGGACATTTGGATTCCTGGGATCTTGGCGATGGCTCCCATGATGATGGGGCAGGAGTGGTGCAGAGTATGGATGTTTTGCGTTTAATTACCGCCAATGGTTACCGGCCAAAGCGAACTTTACGGGTGGTACTTTTTATGAATGAGGAAAATGGGCTTCGGGGAGGCAATAAATATGCAGAAGTGGCCAAGGCTAAAGGAGAAACCCATGTCTTTGCCCTGGAAAGTGACGCCGGCGGCTTTACCCCCAGAGGATTTTCATTTGATTGTTCCGATGAGAACCTTGAGCAAATCAAAAGTTGGAAAAAGCTATTTGAGCCCTATTTGATCCATATGTTCGTTCGCGGAGGAAGTGGAGCAGATATCAATCCCTTGAAAGATGATACCGTGGTGCTGGCAGGATTACGCCCGGATTCGCAACGCTATTTTGTCCATCATCATGCTGAAACTGATACTTTTGAGCATGTGAACAAACGAGAACTGGAACTGGGGGCGGCTACCATGGCCAGCTTGGTCTATTTGGTCGATAAATACGGGACCATTTTACCGGGGAAAGTAAAAGGGTAATAAACGATAACCACAAAGGTTTTTCTACAGGTGTTAGTTTGTTTAAGCGATTATTACTTAAGTGCTGGATTTTGCTATTAGTTTCCCCTAGTTTAATGATATTCCCTTGCCGAAACCCCTTTCACCCTTCCTGCGAAACCCCTACCTTTGCGCTCTTAAAAAAGAGAATCATGCAAGACGGCATTTACGCAAAATTCAATACCTCTAAAGGAGCAATAGTAGTAAAGCTCACACACGATAAGACCCCGGGAACAGTAGGCAACTTTGTGGCCCTGGCGGAAGGGAAAATGGAAAACAGCGCCAAACCTCAGGGAAATCCTTACTATGATGGATTAAAGTTCCATAGGGTGATCAATGATTTTATGATCCAAGGAGGCTGTCCTCAAGGCACGGGAACAGGAAGTCCTGGCTATCAATTTGAGGATGAGTTCCATGAGGAGCTGAAACATGACGGCCCTGGAGTACTTTCCATGGCCAATGCTGGTCCCGGAACTAATGGCAGCCAGTTTTTTATTACCCATGTGGCCACACCTTGGTTAGACGGTAAACATACTGTATTCGGCCACGTTACGCAAGGTCAGGAAGTCGTAGATGCGATTGCTCAAGGCGATGTTATTGAAACCCTGGAAATTGTACGACTAGGAGAAGAAGCAGAAAACTGGAATGGAATTGAAGCTTTTCGCACTTTTGAT
>JANQHL010000006.1 GCA_028277085.1 Flavobacteriaceae bacterium | reverse complement strand
CTAAAAAGATTGCATATCCACCTTGAGCACCAACCCAATTGGCACCGTTTCCATCACTGGAGATACCAGTAAAATCCAATCCAACTGGGATTTGACCATTTACATAGTATTTTCCCCCGATCTTGTAGACCAGCGTCCCATCGGTAAATTCCCCGGCATCCGAGTATCCTAATCCTACTTTTAACGCCAGATTGTCAGCAACAAAATACCCTCCCTCTGCACCAACTGACCAGGCAGTATTTCCATCCACCGAACTTAACGAAAAAGCAGTGTTACCTGTGGCCAGTGTTCCTGTATTTACTTCAATTAACCAGGAGCCTTCCTCGGTTTGGGCATTGGTAAGCAAGGGGGCTGTAATCAGAAATAGTAAAAGGCACGCTTTTCTCATAAGATATATTTTTTAGTTGTTACACCCCAAATCTAAGAAAAGACCTACATAGTACAACTAAAAATTGCAATCGTTTGGCAAGAGACCTCTTAATTGGAAAACAGAAACACTGCGCCAACAGTTATCGTAGACCACGTAGAATTATCGGTATTTATGCCGGTATACGAAAAGTTTAGCGCTGATGCATCCGATAAATTAATGGATAGGGTGGGTCGGTAGTAGAACCCATCCTCGGTAAAATCATTTAGACCGAACGCATACCCTACATCTCCTCCAAGATTTATAGTTCGGGAAGGATAAAAACGAAATAAGGCCGCAGCAGGCAAATAAATGGTGTCTTCCCCGCGTATCGTTATGGGTTCCGGACCAATGTCTATTGTAGAATCCAATCCAAAGAAATAGAGCACACTTGACGTGAGACCGACATCAATTCTTCGAGACACTCCCCAATGTTGATATAGATCTAACCCTACTCCAATATTGGAGATATCTGATGCATCCCCTACAACTATGGAGCCATGGAAACCGGCTTTAAAGAACGAACGATCCACATATTGTGCGCTGACTATTCCACAAAAGGACAAGAAAAGAAAAAGGAAAAAGTTTTTCATATTGTTTGGTTAATTCAGCCTTATAGGCTGTTGGTAGATTACATGGTTATTTGTAACAGAACGTAATTTTTAAGATTTTAGTGGGAAAACCGAATGTTACTTTTAGTTTTCTCCGGATGAATTGGCAACAGACTCTAGTGGAATATCAAAACTACCTTACCATTGAAAGAGGATTATCTCAAAATTCTATTCTCAACTATTCTCTTGATATCAAAAAATTAATGGGGTATTTGGACCAGCATGAAATTAAAGAGGACCCTGCCACAATATCCATGGATATCCTGCAACAATTCATTTACGATACAGCTAAAATGGTGAACGCACGTACGCAAGCCAGGATCATCTCCGCGCTTAAAGGCTTTTTTAACTATTTGGTGTTTGAGCAGCAGCGATCCGAGAACCCAATGGACCTCATAGAAACGCCTAAGATTGGAAGAAAACTACCCGATGTTCTATCGGTTGAAGAAATTAATACCCTTATCGGCGCAATAGATTTAGGTACTCCCCATGGAGAGCGAAACCGGGCAATGTTGGAAACCCTGTATGGCTGTGGGCTCAGGGTGTCTGAATTGATCCAATTGAAACTTTCGGATTTGTATTTCGATGAAGATTTTATTAAAGTAACCGGAAAGGGCAACAAACAGCGATTAGTTCCCATTAGTAGTGTGAATAAAAAGTATATTGACCTCTATCGCAATCTCGTTCGGCCCCATCAAACCATTGCGGCTGAGCATGCGGATATTCTTTTTTTGAATCGCCGGGGAAAACCATTAAGTCGAGCGATGGTTTTTACCATAATTCAACGTTTAAAGGAAAAGGTAGGAATAAAAAAGAAAATCGGCCCGCACACTTTTCGGCATTCTTTTGCAACACATCTTCTCGAGAATGGAGCTGACCTGCGAGCTATTCAACAGATGCTGGGCCACGAGAGCATTACTACAACTGAAATCTATGTTCATGTAAACCGGAAACACCTTGCAGAAGTGGTCGAGGCATTTCATCCCAGGTTTTTAGCAAAATAGGGTCATTTTACTAACAAGCTAACGTAGTATCAACAAACTAATCTAGCTGGGTCTTATATTTTCTTTTATACGGACGTATAATGAGCCGCGCTTCCCGATCAAACTTCACATAATTGTACACCCAATTGATAAACACCACCAAACGATTTCGAAAACCAATAAGAAAATATAAGTGCACAAACATCCACACAAACCAGGCAAAAACCCCCTGGAATTTAAACTTAGGTAGATCCGCCACCGCTTTATTCCTACCAATGGTAGCCATACTACCCTTGTCCCGATATTGAAATGGCTTAAGGGCTTTTCCTTCTGATAATCTAACCAGATTCTCCCCAAGGTTTTCTCCCTGTTGCATAGCCGGTTGGGCCATCATAGGGTGGCCAAAAGGATAATCTGAAGATTCCATTTGGGCCACATCCCCAATGGCAAAAATGTGTTCAAAACCATTGATCTGATGGTATTCGTTTACCAGGAGCCGCTGGGATCGGGAAAGTAAATCCCCAGCGTCCAATCCTTTTAAAGTTATCGCCTTTACCCCCGCCGCCCAGATCAAGGTAGCGGTTTCAAAAGTGGTGTCTGTATTGGTAGTTGCAAGGTTTCCGTCATAACTTTCCACACGAATATTCTTCCACACATGCACGCCCAACTGTTCTAAAAAATCCTCAGCTTTTCTGGAAGCTATTTCACTCATAGCAGGAAGGAGTCTGTCCGAACCCTGTACCAGGTTGATCTGAGCCCTTCGGGTATCTAAATCCGGATAATCTTTGGGCAGGATACCTTTTTTAATTTCTGCGAGGGCGCCTGCAAGCTCCACTCCCGTTGGGCCTCCACCTACAATTACAAAGTTCATCAATGCCTCCCGCTCGTGATAGTCGTCCGTCAATAAGGCCTGCTCAAAATTTTCCAGGATTAAGCTGCGTAAATTCAACGATTGAGGAATCGTTTTCATAGCCATGCTATTCTTTTCCAATTCTCTATTCCCAAAAAAGTTAGTCTCAGTTCCTGTGGCTACAACTAAATAGTCAAATTTTAAATCCCCAATATTGGTATGCACAATATTCTTAGTGACGTCAACCTCTAAAACCTCCGCTAGTCGGAAATAAAAATCAGGGTACCCTTGAAGTACTTTCCGAATAGGATAGGCGATGGAATCCGGCTCGAGTCCACCTGTAGATACCTGATACAATAAAGGCTGAAAGGTGTGATAATTATTTTTATCCATTAGCACGACCTGGAACTCTTTCTTACACAGTTTTTTTGCCAGGGCTATTCCCCCAAAGCCTCCTCCAATGATAATTACGCGTTTAAAGCTGGATTGTGGTATGTTCATAATTGCCGGAAAATGCAAATGTATGGATTAGCGGATCGCGAAGTTACTTGCCGGCTTCGTTTTGTATCTTTAAATTTCAGGAATGCATATTTTGTCTGCCAGTTACTTCCAGGATATAGCGGATTGGCATTAGGGTAAAGAAAATGAATTGATCATTGCCTACAATTTCTTTTCTGCACCTCAGTTATTGTATTTTTACCAGCGTAGTAGGGCAAAACTACAGGCCCTTGAATGAAATAATGACATTCTATTTCAAGGTCTGGTTGTAACAAATTCAAAGAAACTACTACTAATTTACAAATCCTACCAACCACCTGTGGACAAAGATCTGGAACATCAATTTGTTACAGCGCTTGAGAACAACCAAAACATTGTTCACAAGGTGTGTAGTCTCTACACCAATGACAGGGACTCCCATAATGATCTTTTCCAGGAAATTACCATACAGCTATGGAAAGCTTATCCTAAATTTAGGGGGGATGCCAAATTTAGTACCTGGATGTATCGGGTGGCGTTGAATACGGCCATCACATTATATCGTAAATCCAAGAAAAAGGTCCGAACCCAGGATTACGATTCGGTAATTTTTAAAATTAAGGCCGACGAATATGATAATACCCAAGAACGACAGTTAAAGTTGATGTACAATGCTATAAAGCAATTGGGAGATATTGAAAAAGCTTTGGTCTTCCTCTATTTGGAGGACAAAAACTATACGGAAATCGCGGAAACCCTCGGTATTACTGAGGTAAATGCCAGGGTGAAGATGAACCGGGTAAAAAATAAACTAAGAACCATCTTAAATCCTTAAGGTATGATGGACGAATTGGAACTTTTAAAAAAGGACTGGCAACAAAAGGAAAAACAGTTGCCCAAACTGAGTTATGATGATATTTATAAGATGCTTTGGAAAAAGTCCAGTTCTATTGTGAAATGGATCTTTTATATCAGTGTAGCAGAATTTATTTTTTGGATTGCGATAGGATTAATTCCCATCCAAACGGAAGAACTTACTGGAAATGGTGTAAAAGTATTTGAGCGTATTGAGTTCTTTTTGGAAGTATTGAGTTACCTGGTGATCGTATTTTTCATGTTCAAGTTCTATCAAAACTATAAGAAAATCAGTGCTGCCGACTCTGCCCGTGGCCTCATGCAAAAGATTATTATCACCAGAAAGACGGTGATGTATTATGTCTGGTTTAATCTTGGGCTATTTTCAGTAATGGCGGTAGTCGTATTTTTTGAAACCTTACTCTTTGGTGAAAACCAGGACCTGATCGATAAAGTAGCCGAAGCCGACTATACGATTGCATTGTGGTTTCTGGTTGGATTTTTAGTGTTAGCCGGAATCGCCTTTTTCGCACTATTGTTATGGCTCTTCTACCGATTGCTTTACGGTATCCTGCTAAAACGACTTAACGATAACTATCGGGAACTCAAAAAACTCGAAGTCTAATCCCCCCGATAGCTATACCGTCTTTTTTGATGATCTGCTTCATATGCCTCTAATTCCTCCTGGGGGATTACCCGTAAAAAAGAAGGATGCTGCTCAATGGCATACTCCAGTTTTTCAATGATCTGATCAACAGATTCGTTATCATAATCGATTTCTAGCGGTTTTTTAATGATCATGGATTGCAAAATCCCCTTTTTCTTAATGTACAGTCCTTTTTTATCAAACGACCTGCGAAACCCATCAATAACCACAGGTACCACCACAGGTTTGTACTTTTTAATGATATGTGCTGTGCCTTTCCGAAGAGGTTTCCAGGGCTTTGTGGTCCCTTGCGGGAACGTAATCACCCATCCGTCTTCCAGGGCAATCCCGATATTGGAAATATCACTGAATTTTACCTGGCGGTTCACCTCCTTGCCATCGGCTCGCCAGGTACGCTCTATGCTTATAGAACCTGCGTAAGCTAAAACCTTGGTCAACATGCTTTTCTTCATGGTTTCCTTTGCCGCTACGTAGTAAATGTTAAGCTTAGGATTCCATAAATACAATAAATTCTTAATACTATCTTCTCTGCCACTAAGCGCTGCGTTAAACACATGGAACATCGCTACTACATCTGCAAAATACGTTTGATGATTGCTTACAAAGAGTATGTTTTTTTCGGGAAGACTGCGAATGATATCCGAGCCCTCTATCTCCAGGGTGTTAAATCCTTTGTAACGGGAATGGGTAATAACACCCATTATGCGTATAAGCCATTTTTTTAGAAAAAGATTATGACCAAAAGGGGTGGTTTCAAAAAGACGCATAAACTTCGAATACGGGTAAATTTACAAAATAGGGGTTAAAGCACCTTTTCGATTAAATCTTTAATCTCACTCACCATCATTGCAGTAGCCCCCCAAACCGTGTAACCCTTTAGTTTAAAGGCAGGCACCTCTATTTTTCTGGCATACGAAGTAGTTAACTGTTGCATCATAAGATTATCCGGATTCATTAGATCGGTAAGCGCAACCTCAATTATTTCTTCTACTTCTTTCGTATCCATGATAAAGGATGTCGGGCGCTCCATTACACCCAAAAATGGCTGGACTAGAAAATTACTGGGTGGTATGTAAACCTCGCTTAACGACTTCACAATTTCAACTGATCCCGGACGCACCCCAACTTCTTCATACGTTTCCCGCTTTGCAGTTTCCATCAAATCCGAATCTTCCTCTTCCACCTTCCCTCCAGGAAAACCAACCTGATTGGAATGAACCCCCGGATACCGTTTTCTCAAAATAAACAACAGCTGAGTAGAGTGGTCGGGAGCCGGATAGAACAAAGCTAAAACTGCCGCTTTTTTAGCCTGCCGGACATTGTATTTTTTGGACTCCCGTAATTGCTTCCGAACTTCAGGCTCCATCTTGTAATGGGAAGCTTCCCCCGGCAAAGGCAGATTTTTTATTTTTACGATCTGTTGACTGAAATTGTAAAAATCCATGCGTTATTCAAAGGTCGTATTTCTGGCAATTTTACCCTTATTTTTTTTCATTTGCTGTCGGGAAGGTGCTGAAAAGCAACCACAAAATGATACTAAAAAATTAGTTACACCTCCAGTACAGCGCAAAAAAGATACCGTTTCTAGTAGCGAAGAAGAAAGTAGTACAGCGGATACCGCAAAAGAAGATGATTTTGTACTCACTGAGGAAAATGCCATCGATTTCTTTTTTGAGTATGCTAAAGGGTTAAGCGAAAATAAGGTGCGGCTCACTACCAGCTTAGGTAGCTTTACCATTCAACTCTATGATAATGTACCGTATCACAAAGCCAATTTTATCTACCTTACCAAAAAAGGCTATTTTGACAATACACAGTTTCATCGCGTAGTCCCGGAATTTATTATTCAGGGAGGCAATTCAGATGATAGGGCCACCAGCAAAAAGCGACGGTCAATTGGTCGCTACCTATTACCACCTGATACCCGAAAGGGCCATAAACATCATCGTGGAACGGTATCCATGCCCAGTAGCGATCGGGATAATCCACACAAACTGGCTTCACCTTACGAGTTCTTCATTGTAGTAACCCAACCGGGCTCCTACCACCTGGATGGCGACTACACCCCGTTTGGAAGAGTGATAGAGGGTATGGACGTTGTGGACAAGATCAATCAAGTCCCCATAGATCAGGGGGAATGGCCTATGAAAAATGTTTACATCCTTAAGGCAGAGGTACTCTAACCGTTTTGCTTTTTGTAAATGTTAGGTAATGCGATGCCAAACCTAACGGCCAGTAATCGTATCGTGATAATCGCCACTACGGCTACGATATAACTATATTTTTCAGGAATCCCCAGGGTCACCAGCATAAAATAAGCGATTCCTCCAAATATGCAGGCTGTAGCATAGATCTCTTTCCGAAATATGACAGGGATCTCGTTGCACAAAATATCCCGTATTACCCCACCAAAGCTGGCTGTCATGGTCCCCAAAGCGATGCACATTCCCGGTAAAAGCCCTGCCTGCAGTCCTTTTTCAATCCCGATTAGTGTAAATAGACCGAGGCCCACCGCATCAAAAAAAAACAGTGATTTTCGTAAATATTTTAGCTGTCCGGAAAACAAGATTGCAAAAACCACGGCCACCAAAATCGTAAGCATATAGGTTGCATCACGCATCCAGACCACCGGGGTATTTCCTATCAATACATCCCGAAGTGTTCCTCCCCCAATGGCAGTAACAAAGGCAACAATAAGTACTCCGAATAGATCCAGCCGTTTTTCCATAGCCACCAACACGCCAGAAATTGCGAATGCGATGGTTCCCAAGATATCGATGATGTGATAAAACATGCCTTAGTAAATGAAAGCAACTCGAGTTACTTCTGTGTATAGTAGTTGTAATCTTTGATAACAATATCCACAAAATCTATAGGCCGTAAGTTTGTGGTGACTTGCATAACTTGCTTTATACGTTTATCCAAAGAAACAATGACATTGTGATTGCCATTTCGTTTGGCCTTTTCATATAGTTCTTTTATGGTCTGTATTTCCGTATCCTTGAATACCGTTACCTGTGGAAAACTGGGTTTGTAATCCTCCGGTAATTCCTTTAACAAGGTATCCTGCAGCGATACTCTTTTTCGTTCACTTATAACCGTTGTGCCTGCCGCGATATCCCCTATTCGTTGCCCGTTGCCGCGGATCAAAATTGTTATTACCGCTGCGGCACCTGAAGTAAGGCTTACGTCAATGATGCGTAAGATCCAACGCACAAAATAATTGCCAAAATTGGGTTTTGAACCGTCCAGTTTTACTACTCTGAGATGCATTAAGCCCTTACCAATCGTCTTGCCATCGGTAAACGTTTCAAGCAACAAATAGTACAAAAATGCAGGTAAGGTTGCCACAAGATATAATGCCCACAGATCGTCAAAATCTACATCCAACGAGACCAGAAGCAGGATGATTAAAATGGTATACATAGTGATCACGATACTGTCTATAATATACGCTAACATCCGCTCTCCCAGGTTGGAACTGTTCTGGTCAATGGTGACATTTTGGGCGGTTTCTATTTGAAATTGGTTCATTTTTTGGTTTCTTTACCAATAAAGGCGCTAATTTAATGCGAGAGGCCGCATTCGTAAAGCAAAATAAAGACAAATGGGTGGCATTCGAAGAAGCTCTCGATAGCAAACGGCAGCTTACACCCGACCAACTTTCCGATCTATACATTGAAATTACAGATCATCTTAGTTACGCCAAAACCTTTTATCCGAACAGCAATACACAGTTGTACTTGAATGCTATTGCCTCTCAGGCCCATCAAAAAATCTATAAAACCAAACGGGAATCCAATAACCGTATTGCACGCTTCTGGAAAACGGAATTTCCTTTGATGTTTGCCGCGCATCATCGGGAATTGCTCATTTCTTTCCTGGTTTTTGGATTCTTTTGTCTGGTAGGCGCTTTTTCTGCCGCCAACGATGGTGATTTTGTACGTTCTATTTTGGGCGATGGCTATGTAAACATGACGCTGGACAATATTGAAAAAGGAAATCCCATGGCAGTTTACAAAGAAATGGGGGAATTCAATATGTTTTTAGGAATAACTATAAACAACATCAAGGTGGCGCTCTTTGCCTTTGCCCTGGGTATTTTTCTAGGTATTGGAACACTTTGGGTATTGCTTAGAAATGGTTTGATGCTCGGAAGCTTTCAATACTTCTTTTATGACAAAGGCTTATTTTGGGAATCAGCCCGTACGATTTGGATTCATGGTACCATAGAAATATCCGTAATCATCATTGCCGGATGTGCCGGTTTGGTCATGGCAAATGGTATTTTGTTTCCGGGAACCTACTCCCGGCTAGTAGCCTTTAAACGAGGAGTAAAAAGTGGGTTGAAAATTGTGATCAGCACAATTCCATTTTTTATTGTTGCCGGGTTTTTGGAAGGCTTTGTAACACGACATACCGAAATGCCGGATTGGCTGGCCATTGTCATAATTTTGGGCTCTTTAAGCCTTATCATTTTCTATTATGTAATCTATCCCTACCAATTAAATAAAAAACACAGCGATGCAGAAAAAACCATACATTGAGTTCAAAAAGCAACGAGAGCTAGGGGAAATCTTAACGGATGCATTCAACTTTTTGAAGTTTGAATTCAAGCCTTTCTTTGGAACACTATTGAAAATAATAGGCCCCTATTTGTTTGCAACTATGCTTTTTTTAGGTTTTTATTTCTATTCTTTTGGCGGCCTTTTAAGTTTTGACATCGCCTCCCAATCTCCTGAAGTCAACCCCATCTTTATGTTGATCGCAGTAGTTGGACTTTTAATCTCGGTAATTGCCCTGTATGGACTTACCCAGGCAAGTATCTTGTACTATATTAAATCCTACGCGGATAACAAGGGGAAGGTTGTTTTTGATTATGTGCGGAAAGAGGCCTACCGCAAGTTTTGGAATTTTATCGGTCTGGCTTTTTTAGTCGGGATCGCTTTGTTTGTAGGGTTCATGCTGTGTTTCATCCCGGGAATTTACCTTTATCCCCCATTAATGCTCTCTTTCAGCATCATGGTTTTTATGGACAAGGGTATTGGAGATTCCTTCCAATACGGTTTTACTTTAATCAAGGACAACTGGTGGATTACCTTCGCCACACTTTTGATTTTAGGGATTATTATTGCAATTATCGGATATGTTTTTCAGATTCCAGCCGTCATTTATATCTGGGTAAAAATGGGCGTCTTTTCCGGGGAAATGGATGCGGAAAGTATGGGTGGTGTTTTTGATCCGATATATATTATTTTGAACGTATTTGCCTACCTCGTGCAGTTTATTCTGCAAACCATTTCTTTGGTAGCTGCTGCTCTTATTTTCTTTAACCTTAACGAAAAAAAGAACTTTACGGGCACATTTGAACGTATTCAAAATCTCGGTAAAAACCAAGATACTTAATGTATAACCTCCTAGCTTCTTTCTCCCTGCTACTCATTGGGAGCCTTTGTTTTGGGCAGCGCGATTCAACGGTGGTCCGATATGACCAGCAAACCCTTGAAGTTGTTGAAATCACCGAAGCAGATTTGTCCGATTACCGATCGGATGACAGCTACAATTACGAACCAGAAGTGGTCGATAATTCCTGGTGGGAAGGGGTAAAAAACTGGTTCTATAACATATTACGCCGGTTTTTTGAGTGGCTCTTTGGCGTGGATGCCGCGCCTGAATACATCGCCGGTTTTTTAAGAATAATCCCTTACGTGTTACTCGGGGTATTATTGTTTCTTTTGATCCGATTCCTGATAAAAGCAAACACCAAAAACATCATCTTCGCTAAGGCCAATCAAAACCTTGTGGTGCTGTCAGAAGAAGAGCGCATCCTCAAAACCGAAGACATCCACCCCCTAATCAAAAAGGCCTTTGAGCGCAAGGAGTACCGCCAGGCGATCCGCTATTATTATCTCTACCTGCTAAAACTTTTAATGGAACGAGAGTTAATTGACTGGCAATTACAGAAAACCAATGATGATTATATACAGGAGTTATCCCAATCCAAACTACAACCGCTGTTTGAGAAAGTAACCCTATTATATGATTACATCTGGTATGGGGAGTTTGAGATCGATGCCGAGGGGTATGAACAGGCCAAGTACCAATTTGATACCTTAAAGAATTCAATCGCTACGAATGCTTAAAACCGGTAAATCATATTTGATAATTGGTGGCCTTGCTTTGGTACTGTTGCTGATCTATGAATACAACAAACCCAAACAAATTAACTGGTTCCCGTCTTACGTAGCTACGCATAAAATCCCCTATGGCACAAAAGTGCTGAACGACCTTTTACCAGCACTTTTTACAAAAACGCAGCAGATCTATAGAACTCCTTATGAGTTCCTTTCCAGAAGTGACACCATAAAAGGCTCCTACGTATTTATAAATAACGCCATCTCCTTCGGCAAAACCGATTTGGATGAACTTTTGGCCTGGGTGGCCGAGGGGAATCACCTCTTTCTTGCGGCTGAGTCATTTGAAAGCCAACTTCTGGATACCCTTCACCTTGGACTCACCAGTGTTTATGACAATAATACGGTCAATCCGGTTTTCAGGCATCGTTTGACAAATCCTATGCTAAAATCAAAAAATGTATCGTTTGAAAAGGATTATTATGCTGCTGTTTTTCGAGAAATTGATACCGTGAATACTTTGATTTTAGGACAGGTGGCTACAAAGAATGACAGCACTAATATTGAAGCAAAGGGTAGTAATGCCGTACAGTTGCCTTTTGGCAATGGAAAAATTACCTGTGTATTGTTTCCGGAAGCTTTTACCAATTACTTTATCTTAAAGGAGGACAGTTATGGCTACACATCCGGGTTGCTCAGCTATTTGGATAGTACCGAAACGGTGTATTTGGACAACCACCATAAATCAGGAAAGACCTTCTATACCTCACCCATGTACCTCTTTTTGAATACCAGGGAATTTAAATGGGCTTACTATTTGGTGCTCATAGGTGCCCTGTTATATATCATTTTTGAAGGAAAAAGAAAGCAAAGAGCAATCAAGGTGATCGCACCGCTCAAAAATCAAACTCTGGCATTTACCCGGACGATAGCCGATATGTACTTTGAAAACAACAAGCAACGTGAAATTGCAGAACACAAGATCCATTACTTTTTGGATTACGTGCGTACTACGTTTTATCTGTCCACAGAAAAAATCAGTGAACAATTCTATCACAGCCTGGGATTAAGAAGCAACCACAGCAAAGAAGAAATAGCAAAGCTCTTCGCAATATTTGAGAATATTCAAAAAACAAGTCATGTCACCAACAACCAGTTGGAACAATTGGAACGTGTAATACAGGATTTTAAAGCAAAAGCAGATGGAAAACAGTGATCTAAATTTTAATAGCAGAATACCATTGGAGGAACTTAACAATGCCGTTAACCAGATAAAACAGGAGCTTGGAAAGGTCATTATCGGTCAGCAAAACTTCATGGAGTTATTAGTAGTATCACTTCTGGTAGACGGGCATGTTTTGATTGAAGGCGTACCCGGGATTGCAAAGACGATCACTGCTAAGCTCTTTGCCAAGACCCTCAAAACGGAGTTCAGCCGAATCCAGTTTACTCCGGATCTAATGCCAAGTGATATTTTAGGGACCTCCATTTTTAATGTAAAGGAATCTGACTTTGAATTCAAAAAGGGGCCTATTTTTTCTAATATCATTTTGATTGATGAAATCAACCGCGCTCCGGCTAAGACCCAGGCCGCATTATTCGAAACCATGGAAGAACGCCAGGTAACCGTGGACGGCACCACCTACAAAATGGCAAGTCCTTTTATGGTGCTGGCTACCCAAAATCCTATCGAACAAGAAGGCACCTACGCCTTGCCCGAAGCACAATTGGATCGGTTTGTTTTCAAAATAAAAGTGGATTATCCGTCGATTGAGGAAGAGGTAGCGATCATTCAAACACACCATGAACGTAAAGCGCAAAGACCGGAGGAACTTATAAAAGCAATATTGCTACCCAAAAAACTACAAGAGTTCAAAAACAACGTTCACGATATCATTGTCGAGGAAAAAATCGTGAAATACATTGCTGAAATTATTGCTAAAACCAGAAACCATCCCCATTTGTATCTGGGTGCTTCTCCAAGGGCATCCATCGCAGCATTGCAGGCAGCAAAAGCCTTCGCTGCAATTAGCGGAAGGGATTTTGTTATTCCGGAGGATGTTAAAAAAGCCCTTATTCCTATTTTAAACCACCGCATCATACTCACCCCAGAGCGGGAGATGGAAGGGATCAGTACCGAAAGTGTCATTAATATGATTGTAGAATCGGTTGAAATTCCCCGCTAATGCGCTTTTTAAGGTCCTTATACCTGCATAACCGATTTTTTAAATACGTCGCCATTTTGGCAGCAGGATTTGTACTATCCTATTGGTTTGCCTTACTATATCCTATTTGCTGGATCATAAGCTTTGTATTGCTCTCCTTATGCTTTGTAGATATCTATTTATTGTACGCTACAAAAAATGGGGTCCATGCCAGCCGTGATCTTCCTCAGAAGCTTTCTAACAGCGACCTTAATGTGCTGCGAATTGTATTTCAATCTGAATATCCTTTCATCACAGGAATTGAACTTATTGATGAGCTTCCTGAGCAATTTCAGAAACGGGATTTTCTATATCAAACCAGGATCAAGAGTGGCCAAAGGCAAGTTTACGAATACGCGGTCCGACCGGTGGACAGGGGAGCGTATGTATTTGGGAATTTGAACGTGTTTGCCTCCTCACCTCTAAGGATCGTTAAGCGACGGTTTCAATTTGAGAAAGATAGGATGGTCCCCGTCTATCCGAGTATTATTCAAATGCAGCAGTACGATTTTTTAGCCATCAGTAATCGGCTCTCGGAACTAGGCTTGAAGAAAATCCGCAGGATTGGGCATACCCAGGAGTTTGAGCAAATTAAAGAGTATGTGGTAGGAGATGATTTCAGAACGATAAACTGGAAGGCGACAGCAAAGAAGCGGCAACTCATGGTCAATCAGTACCAAGATGAAAAATCCCAACCGATTTATTCTTTAATAGATAGTGGACGTGTAATGAAAATGCCCTTCAATGGATTGAAACTTTTGGATTATGCCATTAATTCAACCCTGGCTTTTTCAAATGTTGCCTTAAAAAGAAATGATAAAACCGGAATGCTTACCTTCTCTAAAAAGGTGGAAAATTTTGTCCCTGCACTTCAAAAAATTACCCACTTAAACACTATTTTGGAAACCCTTTACAATATCAATACCGATTTTAGTGATGCTGATTTTGGCCATCTTTATGCCCATACCAAGCGTAAGATTACCCATCGCAGTCTATTGTTGCTATACACCAATTTTGAGCACATTTCCGCCCTTAAGCGACAACTTCCCTATTTATTGGCGCTATCAAAAAAGCATTTGCTGGTGGTCATATTTTTTGAAAACTCAGAACTCGAAAAACTGGTTAGTGTAAATGCGGAAGACCTGCAAAGCATTTATCATAAGACTATTGCCGAAAAATTTATGCTGGAAAAGCGTTTGATGCAAAAAGAGTTAAACCAATACGGTATTCAGACCATTTTGACCAAACCAGAACAGTTGACCATTAATACCATAAACAAATATCTGGAAATAAAGGCAAGGGGGTTATTGTAATTACTCTAGGACCAAAAGCTCTGAAGGTACGGATAGTGCCGTTAATGATGGGCTGGTGTTTGCCTTTAGTAGGGCCTCAAGCCGTTCCAATTGCTCAAATTTTTCATTGTCATTTTTAACGGTAAGACTACCTTCCCGCTTTCGCTTCTTTTTTTTGTGGTCTGTGAAAATATCAATAGTAAAACCTACGGTAGCTCCGCCTAATATAGTTGCTAATAAGTCATTATTATCCCAACCATTGGGACGTTGGCTAGAATCCAAGGCTTCCTTTCCAACACCCACTAGTGCGCTTCCCCCGATAGCACCTACAAAGGTCCACCACCGATTACCGTCCGATATTTGCTTGGCAATTCCCGCTCCCGCAAGACCATAAAGATTCCCACCAAGAAAGTGGAGTGCTTTATCCTGTTCGATCTGTGCAATCAGTCCTTGCGTTAAAAACACAAGGCATACAATAGGAAGAAATCTTTTCATTTGTGGCAAAGATAACCAAGTAGAGATACGTCGCTTAAAAAATCGATGAAATGCACGGGAAGATCACCAAACGGTAGTGCCCTGAAAATAAGTAGGTTAAAAATCAAGCGAAGTAGTTCAAAAGTATCAGCCTTTGGTCCATACTTGACGTTCCCGTTCAAACTCTTCCATCAACTGTCGAATTACCTCGGCGGCGGGTTGGACTTCGTGTATCAATGCAGCCACCTGTCCAATCTCCAATTCCCCCTCTTCAAGATCTCCTTCAAACATCCCTTTTTTAGCCCGTGCCCTGCCCAAAAGTTCTTTTAAATCCTCAAGGGAAGCCCCCTTGGCGTAAGCCTCCTGAACGTCGTAGTAAAACTTATTTTTTAATAGGCGGACCGGCGCCAACTCCTTTAATGTCAAATGGGTAGCTCCTTCCTTGGCTTTTACCACTTCCTCTTTGAACGCAGCATGGGATGACGCTTCCGGTGTCGCAACAAAACGGCTCCCAACCTGAACCCCGTCGGCACCTAAAACCATAGCAGCCAACATTTGTTTGCCCGTGGCAATTCCTCCCGCGGCAATGAGTGGAATTTGAACTTTTTCTTTAACTGCAGGTAGTAAGACCATTGTTGTAGTTTCGTCCCTTCCGTTATGCCCTCCGGCTTCAAAACCTTCGGCAACTACCGCATCCACCCCTGCATCCTGGGCTTTCAACGCAAACTTCACGCTGCTTACGACATGCACTACGATAATTCCACGCTCTTTCAGAAATGAGGTCCATGTTTTTGGATTACCTGCCGAAGTAAACACAATTTTCACACCTTCTCTAACGATAATCTCCATCAGTTGATCAATGTCAGGATAGAGCATCGGAACATTAACCCCAAACGGCTTAGTAGTAGCTTTTTTGCATTTTTGAATGTGCTCCTCCAAAATATGAGGGTACATACTTCCTGCCCCCAGCAACCCTAATCCTCCGGAAGTAGCCACTGCAGAAGCTAGACGCCAGCCACTGGCCCAAATCATTCCGGCCTGAATTATAGGATAGCGGATGCCAAAAAGTTTTGTAACCCTTGTTTCCATGCTGGTTATGAGATTACGCCGGAACCTATAAGTTCGTCATCATGATACCATGCTACAAATTGCCCTTCGGTAATCGCAGATTGCTTTTCGAGAAAGTCTACGTAAAGTCCGCCGTCTACACGATATAAAGTTGCCTTTTGAAGGGGTTGTCGATACCGTATCCGGGCCATAACCACAAGTGAGCCATCCAAAGGCAGGGACAAATCTTCCCGAATCCAATGCAGTTCCTGTTCTTTTACAAAAAGTGTCTTTCGATACAAACCAGGGTGATCCTTACCTTGTCCTGTGTAAATGACATTGTCCTTTACATTGGTGTCTACCACAAATAGTGGCTCTTTAGTTCCTCCAACATCCAAACCTTTACGTTGCCCGATGGTAAAAAAGTGGGCACCTTTGTGCTCGCCTACTACTGCCCCATCGGCTTCATTGTAATTCGGTTTTTTAGCCTGGTACTCCAACTCTTCTCTTTTAGAAGCAAAGGTTTTAATGCCATTGGCATAATGGTCAGAATTTCTGGGAACTTCCACGATTACTCCCCTTTTTGGGAGCAGTTTCTGTTGTAAAAACTCCGGCAAACGTACTTTTCCCACAAAGCACAAGCCCTGGGAATCTTTTTTGTCTGCGGTGACCAACCCATTTTCTGCGGCTATTTTACGCACCTCAGGTTTGGTCAACTCCCCTATTGGAAAGAGCGTTTTTGCTAGCTGTTCCTGTGAAAGTTGACAAAGAAAATAGGACTGGTCCTTATTGGTGTCTACCCCGGATAAAAGTTGATAGGTTACGGTCCCATCCGCGTTGGTAAAAGCCCCTTTTCGGCAGTAGTGCCCCGTAGCTACATAATCCGCACCGAGACCTAAGGCTATTTTCAAAAAAACGTCGAATTTGATCTCCCGATTACATAAAACGTCAGGGTTCGGGGTCCTCCCGTTTTCGTATTCGTTAAACATATAATCCACGATACGTTCTTTATACTCCCGGCTTAAATCAATGGTTTGAAAGGGGATTCCCAACTTCTCTGCCACAATTAAGGCATCGTTGCTGTCCTCCAACCAGGGACACTCATCAGATACTGTGACGGAATCGTCATGCCAATTCTTCATAAAAAGGCCAATAACCTCGTAGCCTTTTTGTTGTAACAAAAAAGCGGCAACACTGGAGTCCACTCCTCCGGAAAGGCCTACAACCACTTTTGGTCTCAAATCGTTCATAGCGCTGCAAAAATACGAAATATCACATTCGTCGTAAGCATTCACCATTCGCTAAGCAGTACAACATTTAATACTGACATAACCTAGAATTAAGGATGCATTTAACTGTTTGGGGTGATTTAATACTATTTTCAACTTTCGAGAACGACAACTAAAAAAATGAAAATGAATTCCATCCCACACTACACTAAACTGCTCTTCCTATTCGTCATTTCCGTATTGCTATTTTCTTGTAGCAACGATGATGACAGTGATCCAACACCGCAACAAACGCAAAATCCGGAAAACCCCAACGAGGATGCTTCCGATGACGATAACGCTACCACTACGGTAAATATCGTGGACCTGGCCTCATCCGTTGACATGTTGGAGGATCTGGTAACCGCTTTGCAAACCGCAGATGCCGGTCTTGTTGAGGCACTCTCCGCGGAGGGCACATTCACGGTTTTTGCTCCTAATAACGAAGCATTCGATGCGCTTCTGGATGAACTGGAGGATTTTGATTCTCTGGAGGATTTTGATACTGAGGAAGAAAAGGCACTTTTAGCCGATATCTTAACCTATCATGTTATTGAGACTGAGGCCGCATTTTCCACAGACTTGTCCAATGAAACCGAACTGGAAACCTTGCAAATGGAAACGGTAAGGGTCAACGTGGACGGAAGCATTTTCATACAAGACAAAACCGATGACGAAGCAGAAGTAATTGACGCGAACAATGAAGCATCTAATGGTGTGGTGCACATCATTGACAAGGTGTTGCTTCCCCAGGCCGTACTGGACATCCTGTTTCCTGAACCTGGTGATGCTTCGGAAACTGTGGTAGATGTCGTGATAGCTACTGAAAGCCTTTCCTTATTAGAGGAAGCAGTAGTCGCTGCCGATTTGGTAGACGCTTTAAATGGAGAAGGCCCCTTCACCATTTTTGCACCAACAAATACAGCAATAGAAGAATTATTCAATTTGCTGGGCGATAATTACAACAGTTTTGACGACTTTACCAATCCCGTTGAATTACTGTTGCTGGCTGAAATCCTTGAATATCATGTGGTACCCCAAAATCTTCCCTCTGCCAGCCTTTCCCCGGGAACAGTGGCCACCCTGAATTCAGAAGAAAGCCTGGAAATCATCGCCTCCGGGGACAGTTTTGTTATTGGAGATGCTTCCAATACGGATGCCAATTTATTGGAAATAGACAAAACTGCCAGTAACGGAGTAGTGCATATCGTTGATAAAATTTTAATTTCTCAAGAGGTGGCGGACTTGTTGGGCGATCTTGGTATTGACATCAACGATCCCACAAGCGGGGCCCCTACCATTAGAACCTTAGTAGAAAGCAATGATGAATTGACATTTTTAGAAGAGGCATTGCGGTTAACGGGACTTTTAGACACGCTTGGAGAGGACGGCCCCTTCACCGTTTTTGCTCCTTCCAATGAAACCTTAACCTTACTATTCGGATTGTTGGGTAGCCAGTTAGGTGGTATTGAAGATTTCGACCTGGATTTTGAAATTGAGCTACTACGCAACGTATTGCTGTATCACGTAGTTCCGGGAAGGATCACTTCTTCCGATTTAGCCGTGGGGGAGGCTACTACCTTATTAGGGGACACTATTGACATACTGCTAGGTCCGGATGGGTTTGTACTCAAAGATGCAACCGATCTAATAGCCCAACTCACCCTCACAGATATTCCTGCCAGTAATGGGGTAATCCATGTTATCGATCGCATATTGATCCCGGAATCCGTAATTGCTACTATCGTCGAAGAAACCGAGGAGAACCTTCAGCAACTATTGGCATTGGTTACTGAGAACGAGAGTTTGATGATGGCCTTGCTAATGGCCGGAGACGATATTCAACAGGAATTAGATGCCCCTTTCACCTTTTTCCTTCCCACCAACCAGGCTTTTTTGGACTTGTTTGATCAATTGGAGGGTATCGATTCTTTATTGGATTTTGATACGGTAGGCGAACTTGAGTTATTAGCAACCATTCTGTCCTATCATTTTGTTACCGGCACTACCGCCTTATCTACTGATTTGTCGGATGGGCAATTTATAACTACCCTCCAGGGAGAGGAACTATCCATAAGCCTGGACAAGGGTGTTGCCATCCTTGATAACACTGGAATCCCCGCAGTTGTTACTGCAGCGGATAGGGAAGTTCTTGGTGGCGTGGTACACTTCATAGATAAGGTGCTATTGCCTCAGGAAGCCTTGGATAGTCTTTAAATTCTTCCGGAAGATACGATTAGCAGAACCGCCAACTTAGGTGGTTTTTTTTTTGATTTATATCAAATTTGTTAAACTTTTCAAAAAAAAAGTAAAACAAAAGCAACCTCTTCCATTTTGTTTAATCTTTCTATTGTTTTATCAAAACAGTTGTTTTTTGGTACAAAATCGTCAGTATTGTGAGAAAATTCCAATTTTATTGTAAAATCTCTACAAAAGTCCCCTAGGCGATTACCACCCCATTGTTCACTGATAAACAAAAAACAATTAAACATTTTAACTTAAAAACCTATTGAAAATGAAAAATCTCTTGAGGTGGCATGGCATTTTGCTTTTCGCCCTTGTTGCCTTTATCACACAATCTTGCGAAGATGACGACGAAGGCAATACCATTGCCAATGACAGCACTACAGCTGCTACCATTGTAGAAACCGCTCAAAATACAGAAGCCTTAAGTTCACTGGTAGCGGCATTAGCAAAAGCAGATGAAAATGAAAGTTCCGACTTAATAGGAACACTTAGCGCTGAAGGCAGTTTTACCGTTTTTGCTCCAACTAACACCGCTTTTGACAATTTGTTCGCCGAATTAGACGATTTTGATTCCCTGGATGACTTCGACACTCCGGAAGAAAAGGATTTGCTGGCCCTTATTCTTCAATACCATGTGATAGCCGGTGAAGTCCTGGAATCTGACAATTTATCAAATGAGCAGGAGCTTACTACCTTGCAAGGTGAGAACCTTACCGTATCCCTGGATGGTGAGGTTTTCATCCAGGATGCCACACCTATCGATGCCGAAGTAATAATTCCTGATGTGGATGCCTCTAATGGCATTGTACATGTTATTGACAAGGTGTTACTGCCAATGGCAGTTATTGAAATGATCAATGGCGAAACCTTAGTAGATGTTGTGATAGCTACCGAATCACTATCATTATTGGAAAAAGCTGTGATCAAAGCCGATTTAGTGGAAACCTTAAGTAGTGAGGGACCATTTACGGTTTTTGCCCCTACCGATGATGCCTTTGTAGCGCTTTTGGAAATGCTGGGAGACGACTATACTAGTTTGGATGATTTTGATACACCTGAAGAAATTGCGCTGCTTACCAATATCTTGTTGTACCATGTAATTCCTAATGAAACAATTCTTGAGGCAGATTTGGACGAGGGATCGGTTCCTACTGCTTTAACAGACAATAGCTTACATGTTATCGCTTCGGAGGACACCTTTGTAATTGGCGATGACACTGATGTGGATGCCAACATCACTGGCACCGACATCACTGCTTCTAACGGTGTAGCTCACACCATAGATAAAGTATTGTTACCGCAGTCCGTTTTGGATGCTATCAATGCAGGTATGCTCATGAACCTTGTGGAAATTGTGGTCGGCACGGAAGCACTATCCCTTTTGGAAGAAGCTGTGATCGCCGCAGGATTAGCAGAAACACTTAGCGGGGATGGTCCCTTTACAGTTTTTGCCCCTACCAATGATGCTTTTGCTGCCCTTTTGGATATCCTGGGCGACGGTTACAACAGCCTGGCTGATTTTGATACCCAGGAAGAACTGGAGCTGTTGACCAATATTCTCCTCTATCATGTTGTCCCGCAGCAGATCCTGGAGGTAGACCTTCAACCCGGTTCCGTACCCACAGCCTTTGCGGGTAACTCCGTTGAGGTAATCGCGTCAGGCGACACCTTTGTTGTCGGAGATGCCTCCGATACGGATGCCAATATTACTGATACGGATATCATTGCTTCCAATGGAGTAGCCCATACCATAGACAAGGTACTGCTTCCACAAGCAGCCATTGATTTTGTTACGCAACTACAGTTAAAGAACCTGGTAGAGATCGTTGTAGCAACCGATGACCTTTCCCTATTGGAAGAAGCTGTGATCGCCGCTGGATTGGCTCAAACACTTAGCGGGGATGGCCCATTTACCGTTTTTGCTCCTACCAATGATGCTTTTGCTGCACTTTTGGATATTCTGGGAGACGACTACAATAGTCTGGCCGATTTTGATACCCAGGAAGAACTGGACCTGTTGACCAATATCCTACTATATCATGTTGTACCACAGCAAATCCTGGAGAAGGACCTACATCCCGGTTCCGTGCCTACAGCCTTTGCGAATAACTCCATCGAAGTTATCGCCTCAAGCAACACCTTTGTTATCGGAGATGCCTCCGATACGGATGCTAACATTACTGATACAGATATCATTGCTTCCAATGGAGTAGCCCATACCATAGATAAGGTATTGCTTCCACAGGCAGCCATTGATTTTGTTACACAACTACAGTTAAAGAACCTGGTAGAGATCGTCGTTGAGACCGATGACCTTTCCCTATTGGAGGAAGCTGTGATCGCCGCCGGACTGACAGGAACACTTAGCGGAGACGGCCCATTTACCGTTTTTGCTCCTACCAATGATGCTTTTGCTGCACTTTTGGATATCCTGGGAGACGATTACAACAGCCTGGCCGATTTTGATACCCAGGAAGAACTGGAGCTGTTGACCAATATTCTCCTCTATCATGTTGTCCCGCAAAAGATCCTGGAGGCGGACCTACATCCCGGGTCCGTACCCACAGCCTTTACAGGTAACTCTATTGAGGTAATCGCCTCAGGTCACACCTTCGTTATCGGGGACGCCTCTGACGTGGATGCCAACATTACCGATACCGATATCATTGCCTCTAACGGGGTAGCGCATACCATAGATAAGGTACTGCTTCCTCAGGCAGCCATTGATTTTGTTACACAACTACAGTTAAAGAATCTGGTAGAGATCGTTGTAGACAATGATGATCTTTCGCTGCTGGAGGAAGCGCTTATACAAACCAATGCCGGGCTTGTTGAGGCCTTAAGCGGCGCAGGACCTTTCACCATTTTTGCTCCCGACAACCATGCTTTTGAAGATCTATTTGAACTTTTGGGTGATGATTTTCACGCTATTGATGATTTTGACACAGATGCGGAAATTGCCATCCTGGTGGACGTATTAACGTATCACGTGATCCCTAATGCGGCCAAATTCTCCGAAAATCTTTCTGATGGTCAAACTATAGCAACCCTTCAGGGTGAAAGTGTGGGTATCTTACGAAATAGCGGTATACATATTGACGATGCCACAGATACTAATGCCACGGTGACCTTGAAAGATGTTGAGGCCAGCAATGGAGTAGCACACATAATTAATAAGGTGTTATTACCGCAGTCCACTTTGGACGCGCTTACGCCACCCCAACCCAATATTGTTGAATTGGCACAGTCCGTATCTGACCTCAACATTTTGGTGGAGGCACTGATCCAGGCTGATGCCGGTTTGGTGGAGGCTCTTAGCGGAAATGGACCCTTTACCGTTTTCGCACCGGACAATCATGCTTTCCAGGAGTTATTTCATCTATTAGGGCCACAATACCATGATATCTCGGATTTTGATACTCCTCAGGAAAAGGAACTTTTGGCTACCGTGTTGCTTTATCATGTTATTGGAGATTCGGCACTCGCCTCGGGTGACTTTGATGGTCATCAACAGATTAAGACTTTACAAGGTGAAAACGTATCTGTTGATGTAAGGCTAAATGGTAGTATTAGAATATTTGATAAGACACATGACACGGCAAAAGTAAATGCTGCTGACAATGAAGCAAGTAACGGTATTGTTCATATAATTGACAAAGTGTTATTACCGCAAGAGTTCTTAGATGCAATTGGGCACTAAAAATTGTAAGGGGCTACATTAGTAGCCCCTTTATTGTAAATTTTGTTAAACTTTTATAAAAAAAAATAAAACAAAAGCAACCTTAAGCAATTTGCTTCATCTTTTAAAAGTTTTGAAGTATATCGCTATCATAATTGTAAACAACACAGTAATTCAAGACTATTTTAGTCAGTTTTGCGATAATTTTCAATAAAACAGATAGCGAGAGTAATTTATTTTGTGGATTTAATAAAGTTAAACAATTAAACAGATTAGACTTAAAACAAGTAACTATGAAGTATTTTTTTAAAACACCCCTTATTTTACTAGTAGCTTTGATCACTTTAGGGTCATGCTCAGACGACGACGACAATGGAGGAACTACCCCTCCTGATGATGATTTGAACATTGTAGAAACTGCTGACGCAACCGGCGACCTGAGCAGCTTGGTTGCCGCAATCACGGCCGCAGACCAAAGTCCAAATAATTCTTTAGCTGCCACCTTGAGCGGGGACGGATCTTTTACCGTTTTGGCTCCTAATAATGCCGCTTTTTCCGATTTATTCGATCGCCTGGATGGCTTTTCTTCCTTAGCCGATTTTGATACTACGGAAGAGCAAGACCTATTGGCCGCTATTTTGTCCTACCATGTAGTGGTTGGTGCAGCCGTGACTTCGAACCAATTGAACAACGGTGCAACCATAGAAACCGATCAGGGAGAATCGTTGACGGTATCCACAGAGGGTGGTGTCTTTTTTACCGATGCCGCAGGTGAAGCTGCAGCGGTAGTCACAGCGGATGTAGAGGCCACCAATGGCGTAGTACATATTATCAATAAAGTGCTCATACCACAAGAGGCTATTGACGCTTTGAACGACGCATTGCTATTTTCAATCACGGATCTGGCTATTTCCAATGCAAACTTAAGTAGTTTGGTGGCAGCCCTACAGGCAGCGGATGGGGATCTGCCCGATGTATTACGTGGTGATGGTCCCTTTACCGTTCTAGCCCCTACCAATGAAGCCTTTGATGACTTTTTGGATGGTACCCCACTGGCGGATATCCCTACAGAAGTATTGACCCAGGTGTTGTTGAACCATGTGATTTCCGGTGAAATTGAGTCTTCGGCATTGGTTGCAGCAGGTACCGGTTACGAAAGTACATTAGCGGCAGGCCCTGTAGATGGCAGCTTCCTTAGCATCTTTTACGATACAACGGATGGCGTGGAATTTAATGGGGAAAGCTCAGTAATTGATGGCGGGGCGGATATTAAGGCAATTAATGGTGTAGTTCATGTGGTCGATGAAGTAATTGATTTACCCAACATTGTAGATCATGCCTTGGCAAACGATGAATTTGACGACCTTGTGGATGCTCTTACCGATGAAGGGAATACCGTAGATTTTGTTTCTGTACTTTCCGCCACGGACGAAGTATATACTGTTTTTGCACCCGTTAATGCAGCCTTTGACGACTTTGAAAATCCTGAGATGAATTCATTGCAGGATATTTTGCTCAACCATGTCGTTAGTGGTACCGTAGCCCTTTCCTCAGGTTTATCAAACACTTATGTAAATACAGAAGCAGAATTAGAAGAAGACGAAAACTTTAGCCTCTATATTAATACAGATGACGGAGTTACGCTAAATGGCACAAGTAACGTGAGCATTCCAGACGTGGTTGCTACTAACGGGGTTATTCATGCCGTTGACGCTGTTATTGACCTACCTAACTTAGTGTTTTTCGTAGCAGCAGATCCCAACTTTGACTCTCTGGAAGCAGCACTCACCACAGAGGGACAACCGGACTTTGTCTTGACACTGCTCGGCGATGGACCATTTACGGTTTTTGCCCCTAACAATGAAGCCTTCCAGGCGTTACTGGATAGTAATGAAGCGTGGAATGACCTTACGGATATTGATTCTGATCTGCTTACCAGTGTTTTACAACATCACGTAATTGCCGGCGCTAACATTCGCTCTGGGGACTTAACACCAGATGGTAATACAACAACACCGGCAACACTGGAAGGGGATACGTTCACGATCACTTTACCGGGAACCGGAGATAACATTGCCGATGTGACCGATGGAGCCGGAAATACGGGAATAGGTATTATTGGTGTAGATGTACAGGCTAAAAATGGAGTAATTCACGTATTAAACACAGTGTTATTACCGGATACATCGAACTAAGAATTTCTCATTTGAAACACAAAAGGAGCCTGATCAGGCTCCTTTTTTTATGACCATATGTTAAAACGCTGTAGTATTAATCTGAAAAATATGCAGTTCATCGATGTTCCTGGAACCCTTGATTTTTAGCAGGGTTTGCAGTTCATCGATGCGACATCAATACAGGTTCTTTTACCATACAAAATAACGCACTTGACAACTATTAATTTTTTGTGAGGGATTTGCGTGCCATCTTTGGTGTCCCGAATCTTTCCAAACTATATCTATTGATGGTGAAGGCTTCCCCGCTTAGCGGGGAAGTTTTCTTTTAAAAAGTTCCCTCCTTTTTCCTAATCCTTTTCAAAATCTTCCAGGGTTCCCATCACCTCATAACCTTCGTCGGTTTTGGCATATAACGTATCGTACAGTTCATAGGCGGTCATATCTTCCAACAACACCTCCTCCACCTCTTCCGGTAATTCTTCGACCACAGCACCTTCTGGCGGAGCTACCAACTCATATTCGTTGTTCACTTCCTTGTAAAACACACCTTCGGAATACACATAAGGCGTCCCACGAACAGATAACCGGACCAGAGTCCCTGTAAGTGCGGCTACGCGAAATCCCCTTGGAGGTAGTCGTCTCACGTATACCCCGTTACGACGTACATAATATACACCTCGCACAGGATAGTAGTTTACATTTCTATACACTACAGTTCTGGTGCCCGCAGGCAATGTTCTAAAAGTTCTAAATCGGTTACGCCTATGGATACGCCGGACCTGTCTACGCGTAACTCTGCGTACCTGACGTTTATTGGTATTCGTGGTAACCACCACGGTTCTTCTATTTCGCCTGACCTGGGCTTCGCTTTCTACGGGCATTAAAAATACCAGTAGCACCAACGGGATAATCAATTGTAACGCTTTCATGGATTTTGTGTTTTAGTACTAAGACTGTTAATCCATTAAAAGGTTTAAATCCCATTTTATTTTCTTCGACCCGCTCTTTTTTGTGTTTCGGCCTCCTCCATCATTTCCCGCATTTTGCGCTGGAAGCGATTCTCTTTTTTGGGCTTTTTCTTGTTTTCTTGTATTCGCGCGTGGATTTTGTCCTCGTCCAGAATGTAGTTCTTGATCACCAACATGATGCCAATCGTAATCAGGTTGGAAATAAAATAGTAGAGACTTAATCCACTGGCATAGTTGTTAAAGAAAAACAACATCAACAAAGGAGACAGGTACATAATAAACTTCATGTTGGGCATACCCGGTTGTTGTTGCATCTGCATGGTCTGTCCGGTAGTCAAGGTCATGTAAAAGAAAATCGCAATTGAAGCCAGAATAGGAAATAAGCTTACGTGGTCCCCGTAGAACGGAATAGTAAAGGGCAAATTAAAAATGGTGTCGTAGGAACTTAAATCCTCCGCCCACAAAAACGATTTTTGACGCAGTTCAAATGAGGTAGGAAAGAACATAAAAAGCGCATAAAAGATCGGCAATTGCAGCAAGGCCGGAATACACCCACTCATGGGGTTAACCCCTGCTTTGTTGTACAACTTCATGGTCTCCTGCTGCTTCTTCATAGCGTTGTCCTTCAGTCTTTCATTGATCTCGGTGATTTCAGGTTTCAATACTTTCATCTTGGCCTGAGACAAATACGACTTGTAGGTCACAGGTGATAGTGCTATTCGTACCACTATGGTCATCACTACGATGGCAATTCCATAAGGTAAAAAAGAGCTCAAAAATCCATAAAAAGGAGTGAATACATAGCGATTGATCCAACCAAAGATCCCCCAGCCAAAAGGAATAGAATCTGCCAACCCCAGTTCCTTGTAATCATCTAAAATCTTTACATCGGTAGGGCCATAATACCAGTACATTTGATGAGAAAGTTCTCCTCCTGAAAACTCAAGATTCGTTTGAGAGGTGTACGCCTTGGTAAATTTCTCCTCTTTGCTTTCCTGTTCTACCAAATTTTCCGAAGTAAGGGCTACCGTAGCGAAGGGCTTGTCTGTAGCCAGTATTGAGCTGAAAAAATGCTGTCGATATGAAAGCCATCTTACCGCTTCTTCAGTTTCTTCATCCAATTCACTGCTCTCGGACAGCTTACTTATTTTACCATCATCATGGTTATACGTGAGGCGGGTATACCGATTTTCGTACTGTACACTTTTATTGTGTCGGATTCCCTGGAGCTTCCAGTGCAACTCAACAGGTTTTGAAGTGTTTAATACCTGGCTAAGCCCCTGGGAACGAATAGTGAAATCTACCAAATACTCATTCTCCTTCATTTCGTAGCGGTACTCTAAAAACTGACTGGGCGAAATTTTGGCCTTCATTGAAAGGACCTGGTTATCACCGTTAGTGGTAAGTTCCGGCTCAAAAAACAGCTCCTGGCTTTCCAATACCCGGTTGTCCGAAGTAGAAAACGTTAATCCGAAATCTGCATTTCCGGAATTGACGAGATAAACCGGCACGGAATCAAACGTTACAAAGTTTTTCATCCTTGCCGTTACAATTTGTCCTCCTCGGTTAGCTACTTCCAGATAAAGGACATCATTCTCCAATGTAGTGGTCCCTTCGGCTACCTTTGTAAATCCAAAAGCACCTACCGATTTCTGATAATCCGCAACTTCCGTGGAGTCTTTTTCATTGATTGTTTCGGGTTGCGCTATTATAGCTTTCTGAGGGGTTTTCGGTTGTTCTTCTTCCGCTTTTTCCTCCGCTGCTTGTTGTTCCTGCTGTGCCTTTTGCGCCTCCAATTCTTCAGGAGAGGGTTGTCTTAAATACATCCACCCCAACAATATCCCAAAAATCAATACAAACCCTATTATCGCGTTCAGGTCCAGTTTCTTCTCTTCCATGAAAACTATTTAGAAATCAGTTCGCTATCTTTTCCAGCCTGCAAAGATATGTCCAAATTGATGGATTATGCCAAACTGGCATTGGTTTGTTTTTGCTTCTGTGTTAAAACTGCTTTTACGAAGCCTACAAATAAGGGGTGAGGATTAGCTACCGTACTCTTGTATTCGGGATGGTATTGCACGCCTATAAACCACGGATGAGAAGGTAATTCGATGATCTCCACTAAACCTGTTTCTGTATTTACCCCTGAAGTGACGAGGCCTGCAGCTTCCATTTCAGCTTTGTAGGTATTGTTGAACTCAAAACGATGGCGGTGCCTTTCAGAAATGCTATTTTGACCATTGTAGACCTGCTGTACCAGACTCTCAGGTTGCAGTTCACAATCCCATGCCCCAAGTCGCATAGTGCCGCCTTTATTTACAATGGATTTTTGTTCCTCCATCAAACTAATTACCGCAAAAGGGGTGCTAGTATCCATTTCAGTAGAATTCGCGTTTTCCATTCCCAATACGTTACGCGCAAATTCGATTACAGCCATCTGCATGCCCAAACAAATCCCCAGGAATGGCACATCGTTTTCCCGGGCATATTGCACTGCTTTGATCTTTCCTTCAATACCGCGTTCACCAAATCCAGGTGCTACCAGGATACCGTCCAGCCCCATTAACTTTTTGTCCACATCTTTTACGGACAAATGTTCTGAGTGGATTGAACGCACATTCACCTCCACTTCATTGGCCGCCCCGGCATGAATAAAGGACTCTAAAATGGATTTATAGGAGTCCTGAAGCTCTACATATTTCCCTATTAATCCAATAGTTACTTCGCTCTTGGGATTTTTATGACGATGTAAAAATTCTTTCCAACTGGTGAGATCCGGATCTAAGGCATCTGAAAGTCCTAATTTCCTGAGTGTCACAGTGTCCAAACCTTCTTCCTGCATCAGTATCGGCACATCGTAAATGGTTGAAGCATCGATGGACTGAATAACCGCTTCCTTTTGCACGTTGCAAAACAGGGCTAGTTTTTCTCTTTTTTCTTCTGAAATTTCGTGTTCTGTACGGCATACCAGGATATCAGCTTTGATTCCACTCTCCATTAAGGTTTTCACGGAATGCTGTGTAGGTTTGGTTTTCAACTCCCCGGCAGCAGATAGATAAGGCACCAAGGTTAGGTGAATAACTATGCCGTTGCTATCCCCCAATTCCCACAACAACTGGCGTACCGCTTCAATATAAGGTAAGGATTCTATATCCCCCACTGTTCCGCCAATTTCCGTAATAACAATATCATATTCCCCGCTATTCCCAAGGATCTGAATACGTTCTTTGATCTCATTGGTGATATGGGGTACCACCTGAACCGTCTTTCCCAGGAATTCTCCACGGCGTTCCTTTTCTATAACACTTTGATAAATCCTTCCTGTGGTAACATTGTTGGCTTGTGAGGTTCTAACATTTAGAAAACGCTCATAATGCCCCAAGTCCAAATCGGTTTCAGCGCCATCGTCTGTAACATAACATTCCCCATGCTCATAAGGATTAAGTGTCCCGGGATCTACGTTAATGTAAGGGTCCAGCTTTTGGATGGTGGTTTTGTACCCTCGTGCCTGTAGTAGCTTAGCCAACGAGGCTGCTATTATCCCTTTACCTAAGGATGAAGTTACTCCTCCCGTAACAAAAATATACTTGGTCTGTGCCATGATTCCATTTCACTGTTACGGGACGTAAAGTTACAACTATTGACGGGAAATGAAGATTATTCCCGTGGAAAATCTTTTTGCAATTTTCGAAGGATCGGCTCCAATCCGTTGGACTTGATTTCTAACACCGCTTCGAGGTATTTCCCCAGTTTACCTTTGGGAAAGCCATGCTGCCGGAACCACAATAAATAGGCTTCCGGCAAATCGACGAGCAATCGATCTTTGAACTTGCCAAAAGGCATTTTATAATGGACCATTTCCAGTAATTCTTTTGGATCGGGTTGTGTTTCCATTTCCATTCCGAAAATACTATCTTTCTCAATACAATTTGCACATCATGAAGCGAAGAAATTTTATCACTACCTCCGCTATAGCAACTACTGGGTTAGCCACAACCCGTGTCATGCCCCAAAAACCTCAAATCCCAAAGGAATTCGAGCTCAAAAGCAATATCAATCACAGTGTTTGCCAGTGGTGCTTTGCCTCGTATCCACTGGAGGAATTCCTAGCTATTTTGAATGATCTGGGAATTACTGCAATTGACCTCATTGGCCCCAAAGACTGGCCATTGCTTGAAAAGTACAATATTCACTGTTCCATGTGTAATGGGGCGGAGATCAGCCTTACTGAAGGATGGAATGACCCCAATTATCATGAACAACTGGTTAAGAACTACACTCAGATTATCCCAAAAGTAGCGGCTTCCGGCTATACCAATCTTATCTGCTTTAGTGGAAACCGCCGGGGTAATGACGACTATGTGGGACTTCAAAATTGTGTGGACGGCCTATCCAAAATTCTTCCCCTGGCCGAGGCGCATGGTGTGGTCCTTCAAATGGAACTCTTTAACCAAATTAATCACCCGGACTATATGTGTGACAATACACTTTGGGGCGTTGAGCTTTGCAGGCGTCTCGGTAGTGATCATTTTAAGTTGCTCTATGATATTTACCACATGCAAATTCAAGAAGGCGATATTATCCGTACCATACAAACGTACCATCCTTATTTCGGGCATTATCACACGGCTGGGGTCCCTGGGAGAAATGAAATAGACGAAACGCAGGAATTGTATTATCCAGCGATTATGAAAGCCATTCTGGAAACGGGGTTCACGGGTTATGTTGCCCAGGAGTTTATAGCAACCTGGGATGATAAAATTGAAGCCTTAAAAGATGCCATTAATAGGTGTGATGTTTAAAACAACACATCTTTTGCTTTGAAGGTCATATTTAGTCCGAAAAATGATTCCTCCCCATCCAGGGAAAAGCCCCGTTTTCCATCAAAATCGCAGCTACTTTAATTTGCAGGAATTTGGCTAAGTGCCTCCGCTATGCGTTGGTTCCAGCGGTTTTGGGCTTCCTGGTTCCTGGAAAAGTTGGTTTCCCAATCATATCGTTCCTGGAATTCTGAAAGTTCCTGTAGAATTTCTTTGTAGATCTTGCGTACTTCAGATTTTACATTCTCCGTAAATGCAGTGCGCTGTAGCCGTAAACGCATTTTTCTGGCAAATAGCTCGGAAATATCAAAATGTAACTGCTCGTGTTGCAAGACATTTGCATCGCATAACTCAGGACGATACCACGACTCATTAGGATAGAAAAAGGCAGTCACTTCAAAATCCAACTTTACTTCATGGTGGATCAAATTAGCAGTGTATCGATAGCTTATACCACTGGCGGTAGTTGCAGCAGGAACGGCATCAGGAGGTACGGGGCCCTGAAAATCTTCCCAGGTTAACTTTCTTTCGGCATCCCACACCATACCTTCATCTATCTCCTGGGCCATCCCAAGGCTCGAGAAAAAGAGAATCAGGAGCGTTATGTTTATTCTTGGATCCAATTATAGGTGATTACCTTTTCAATATCAGGATGTAAGCTGTAGTGTATTGGACAAGTATTACCAATCCTTTCCAGTATGATACGGTGTTTTTCTGAGACAGCTGCCGGTAATTGCAAATCCACTTCGATCTTTGAAATACGTCTGGGATCGCTAGCCATATGTTTGGTAACCTCTACAACGGACCCCTTTAGTTCCACACCCAGATCTCTGGCTTTAATCCCCATTACGGTAATCATGCAACTGCCAAGCCCTGTTGCTACGGTATCTGTTGGAGAAAAAGCCCTTCCCAGGCCATTGTTGTCAGTTGGAGCGTCTGTAATGAACTCATTTCCTGAACGTAAATGCACACAGGTAGTCCGTAGTTCTCCATTGTAGGTTACTTTTGCTGTCATTGGATATCCAGTTGTTTTAGACGTAATTTCTCGTATTGCATTAAATAGGTAGCCTTGTTATAAAAACCCGAAGACCAATCATTGTAATAATTAAAGCGGTTTCCACTATATTCCGTCTGTCCAATGATCCTTTCGGTTTCAAAAAGGTTCTTTTTATGTGCTACTTTCAAGAGCAGATCCATGGTAAGGTCAAATCCGCGAACGGCATAACGGTCGGGAATATGGCCAAACCTTTTTTCATAGGCTTTGGTAAAAGCGTTGTTCTCTGTTACTCTGTACGACGAGGGAAAAGTAAACTTCAAATTAGATAAATGCGGTCTGGAGACCGCTTCCGCTTCAAAAGCAGTGTTGTAATTCGTGGTAAACATCCGTACCGTGATCTTGATATCTAGCTCATCATCTTCCATATTGGAGGCATTTAGAATGGAACTAACACTCGCTGCAAGGTTGGGTTGGTCTGTTTCGACAAACACCCAATTTTCCTCTTGTTCCGAAAGCATGGTTTGGAAATCTACAAGATGTAGCGATCCATCCTCGCTCATTTTAGCCACCCTTGCCATCGGAAATCTGCTTAAAATAGAATCTTTCGCTTCCTGGTGCTTTTCGTCTGCAATGACAATCAAACTCTCCGTAGTATGCAGTTCTTCCACATAATCCAAAATTCGCTCCCGCATCACCTGATCCTGGGGATTGGAGAAAAATACATTGGACAGGCTCAGTTCATTTTGTGCTGCGAAAGGGGCAATTACCGGAATGTTATAGGTCTTGGCTTGTACAGCAATTTCTCCCAGTAAACTTGGGTCAACCGGGCCCATTATC
>JANQHL010000300.1 GCA_028277085.1 Flavobacteriaceae bacterium | reverse complement strand
CACTTCAATTTCCCCAATACCGTTAACCGTGTGGAATTTTCCCTGTGCTTCGTAAAAGTTCTTTAAGGGAGCTGTCTTTTCATTGTACTCCTCAAATCGGTTTCGAATCTTTTCTTCATCCTGATCATCACTTCGGCCACTCTCTTTGCCACGCTCCAAAAGGCGTTGTATTAAAATCTCTTCATCTGCCTCTAAGGCTATTGTGGCATTTATTTTCATGTTTTTACTTTCCAGAAAATTATCCAAGGCCTCAGCCTGGGCCACTGTCCTGGGAAAACCATCGAAGATAAACCCAGCTGCTTCCGGATTCTTCTCCACTTCATCCTTTAACATGTCTATGGTTACCTCGTCGGGTACTAAATCTCCCTTATCAATATAGGATTTTGCTAATTTGCCCAGTTCAGTACCATTTTTAATGTTATAACGAAATACGTCCCCGGTGGAAATGTGTTTTAAGTGATATTTGTCTTTCAAGAATCCCGCTTGGGTTCCTTTTCCTGCTCCTGGCTTTCCAAAAAGCACTAGGTTGATCATATCTGTTTGGTTTAGTTGATATACTTCTCTTAAATTCCGACCTAACTCCATATAGTCCAAACCGTATCCAACAATAAAGCTATTGGGGATCTCTACGCCCACATAGTCAATACTGTATTCCCCATTATATATCTCGGCCTTATAAAAAAGTGAGGCGATCTTAAATTCCTTTACATTACTTCCCGAAAACAGGTGGACCAACTGTTGTAAGGTACGCCCGGTGTCAATAATATCTTCTAGAATTATGATTGTACGACCTTCAATATCTTCAGAAACATCTAATAGGGTTTCCACTATTCCGGTAGAAGTAAGCCCTTGATAAGAACTTAGTTTTACAAAAGACACCTCACAAGGATAAGGATAGGCCTTTAGAAAATCGGAAACGAACATAAAGGCCCCATTTAGTACCCCTACAAAAATTGGAACTTCATCTTTGTAGTCCCTGGCTACCTCCTCCGCCATCTTAGCTACCGCAGCTTTGATTTCTGCTTCGCTTAAAAAAGGTTTAAACTCTTTGTCTTTTAGGGTAATCACAGTTCTCATGAATAAGGTGGGCAAAGATACTATTTTTCAAAGCATTCTTTTTAAGGATACAGGTGATAGAATTCTGCAATTCGCATTATTTTTGCGAGACTGCCGACATTTTATGGAATATTTCTCATCAAACTTCACATTGGGAATTCTCGGGGGAGGACAACTTGGAAAAATGCTCCTTTACGAGACACGGAAATGGGACATTTATACCAAGGTAATGGATCCATCGGAAACTGCCCCTTGCAACATTGGATGTAACCAATTTGTGGTTGGAGATCTTATGGATTTTGATACCGTTTATCGCTTTGGGCAAAACGTAGATGTTCTTACGATCGAAATTGAAAATGTAAACGTAGATGCCCTGGAAAAACTGGAAAGTGAGGGCGTTAAGGTGTTTCCACAGCCCAATGCTTTACGAACCATTCAGAACAAAGCGGCGCAAAAACTCTTTTATCGGGACCATGAGATCCCAATAGCGGATTTTTCCCGTTTTGCCTACACTACGGAAATTAAGAAAAGTATAGCCCACGGAGGGTTGGCATTGCCTTTTGTTTGGAAAAGCGCACAATTTGGGTATGATGGCCAGGGCGTGAAAATCATTCGAAAAATTGAAAATTTGAATGGATTGCCTAATGTAGAGTGCATTGCCGAACAGCTAATCAATTTTAAAAATGAATTGGCAGTCATCGTTGCAAGGAATGCTAAAGGTAAAACCAAAGTCTACCCGGTGGTTGAAATGGAGTTTCATCCGGAAGCTAACCAAGTGGAATATGTGATTTGCCCAGCTCGAATTGATGAAAAAGTGGCCAAAAAAGCTCAAGAAACAGCGCTAAAGGTTTCGAAAAGTTTTGAACATGTGGGGTTGTTGGCTGTAGAGATGTTTCAAACCTATAAAAATGAAATTTTGGTCAACGAAGTAGCCCCCCGACCTCATAATAGCGGTCATTATAGCATCGAAGCTAGTTACACCAACCAGTTTGAGCAGCATATTCGATGTATTTTGGACTTACCATTGGGTCAAACTGAAAGTAAAGTTGCTGGAGTTATGGTAAATCTGGTGGGGGCTGAAGGACATACTGGTGATGTAGTATATGAAAATATTGAGGATATTTTAGCCAAAAGGGGAGTGACTCCCCATATTTACGGCAAAAAACAAACAAGGCCTTTTCGTAAAATGGGCCATGTAACTATCGTAAACAAAAATATTGATAGGGCACGGGAAATTGCCCAGCAAGTAAAAGAAAAAATTAAGGTAGTTTCGAAATCACAATAAATTGTATGCAAATTTCCATTCGTTTATGAATTTGTGTTTTGATATTTGACATTTAAAAACTATGAGCAAAGTAGCCGTTATCATGGGAAGCACCAGCGATCTTCCTGTAATGCAGGAGGCAGTGGACATCCTGAAAGGTTTTGACATTCCGGTGGATGTAGATATCGTTTCCGCCCACAGAACCCCCGAAAAACTATTTGAATTTGGGAGGAACGCCCATACCCAGGGCTATTCCGTTATTATTGCTGGGGCCGGAGGTGCGGCACATTTACCGGGCATGGTAGCTGCTCTTTCTCCCTTACCAGTCATTGGAGTTCCGGTAAAAAGTTCCAACTCCATAGACGGCTGGGATTCCGTGCTGTCTATCTTACAAATGCCGGGAGGGGTACCTGTCGCCACAGTAGCGCTTAACGGCGCTAAAAATGCCGGGATCTTAGCGGCACAGATCATCGGAAGCGCGGACAAATGCGTTCGCGACAAAATTGAGGTCTACAAACAGGGCCTGAAGGAAAAAGTGAACAAAGGTGCTGAGGAAGTTAAAAAATCCAAATAACTCATTCTAAATTTCAAATACTGCATCCCCTATGAATCCCCTGCTCAAAGCTTTTGACCAAGCCCCTTTTTCCCAAATAAAAAACGAACATTTCAAGCCTGCCATTTTAGAAGCCATTGCTACAACGCGAGCTGAAATCAATGCCGTTACAGAAAATGAAGCACCCCCAAGCTTTGAAAATACAATTGCTGCTTTGGACTACGCTGGCTACCAACTGGATAGGGTGTCTAGTGTCTTTTTCAACCTCAATGCCGCAGAGACCAATCCGGAAATTCAACGTATCGCCAAGGAAGTATCCCCAATACTTTCCGAGTTCCAAAATGACATTATCTTGAACACTCAGTTATTCCAACGGGTGAAATCGGTGTATGAGCAAAGCGAGCATCTGGATTTAACTGTGGAAGAGCAGACCTTATTAGAAAAAAAATACAAAAATTTCAGTAGGAATGGAGCAAACCTTATGGAGGAGAAAAAAAAACGGTTGCGGGAAATTGATGCCCAACTGGCTCAATTAACCCTAAAGTTCGGAGAAAATGTTCTTGCCGAAACTAACAAATATCAGCTTCATCTGACCCAGGAAGAAGATTTGGAAGGTTTACCGGATAGTGTTAAGGAAGCCGCTGCACAGCGTGCACAAGCCAAAGCCATGAAGGGTTGGCTTTTTACATTGGATTATCCTAGTTATATCCCTTTTATGAAGTATGCCAAAAGCAGGGCGCTTAGAAAGCAGATGGCCATTGCCTTTGGAAGCAAAGGGTTTCATGGTGACACCCTTGACAATCAGGCAAATGTGCTTCAAATTACGGAGCTGCGACATGAACGGGCTAAGCTGTTGGGGTATCAAAGTCATGCTCACTTTGTGCTGGAAGAGCGTATGGCAGAAACCCCGCAAAAAGTATATGACTTTTTAAACGAGTTACTGGAAAAGGCAAAGCCGGCTGCAGAACGGGAATTTGCACAACTGCAAGCCTTTGCGGCCGAATTGGATGGAATTCAGCAGTTGGAAAAATGGGATGGCGCCTATTACTCGGAAAAATTAAAGCAACAGCTGTTTCAACTGGACGATGAAAAATTAAAGCCGTACTTTAAGCTGGAGCAGGTTATCGACGGGGTGTTCAAGGTAGCTGAAAAACTATTTGGCCTACGTTTCGAAGAAGTCTTTGATGTGGAAAAATACCACAACGATGTGAAAACCTTCAAGGTATACGACACTCAGGGACAATTTGTTGCCCTGTTTTATGCCGATTTTCACCCCCGACCCGGAAAGCGTAATGGTGCATGGATGACCTCTTTTAAATCCCAGTTCAGAAAGGACAATAAAAATAGTCGCCCACATATCTCCAATGTTTGTAACTTCACCCCTTCTACCCCGACCCAACCTTCCTTGCTCACCTTTAACGAGGTCACTACCCTTTTCCATGAATTTGGCCATGCACTGCATGGTATGTTAGCGGACACTATTTATCCCAGTTTGTCCGGAACTTCTGTGTACTGGGATTTCGTGGAACTCCCAAGTCAGATCATGGAGAACTGGTGCTATGAGAAGGAGGCCCTGGAGTTATTCGCCTATCATTATGAGACCAAGGAACCTATTCCGATGGAACTCATAGCAAAAATTAAGGAATCTGCCACGTTTCAGGAAGGGATGCAAACCTTACGACAGGTGAGTTTTGCTTTGCTGGATATGGCCTGGCATGGTGCTGATCCCTCGGGTATTGATAGTGTAAAGCAATTCGAAACCAGAGCTTTTAAAGGCACACAACTCTATCCGGACACGCCTGAAACCTGTATGAGCACTTCCTTTTCCCATATTTTCCAGGGAGGCTATTCTTCCGGCTATTACAGTTATAAATGGGCAGAGGTGCTTGACGCAGATGCCTTTGCTTATTTTAAGGAACACGGCATTTTTGATCCTGAAATTGCCCGAAAATTTAAAGATTGTATCCTGTCAAAAGGAGGCACCGAGAAACCCATGGTGTTATACAAGCGGTTTCGTGGTCAGGAACCTGACCTAAATGCATTGTTGGAACGAGCGGGCTTGCTCGAAAACCAAGTATAAACTACTTAATATCAGTCAAAAATCGTAGTATTCGAATATTGTGACCTTTTTGTGATTTCTTTTTTTGTGATTTGCCCAACAAATTGATGTATAAATGATTTCCTAAAATCTAGTACTTTTGAAACGGCTTAAATTACAAATGCAAATCCACGAACTACATCCTGAAAACTGGGTAGACAATTATGCGGATTATCTGTACAATTATGCGGTAGCTCGCGTAAGTGACTCTGAAATAGCAAAAGATTTGGTCCAGGAAACGTTTTTCGCAGGCCTGAATTCCGCTAAAAATTATAAAGGAGATGCTGCAGAACGTACCTGGCTCATTGCTATTCTGAAACGAAAAGTAATTGATCATTACCGTAAAATCAATTCCAAAAAAGGAAAAGCAGAGGTCAGAATCAATTATGCTTCGGGAGATGAGGATGAGGGGGATTGGTTAGAAGAACGTGTGGCAGACCCTTTCGGTAAAGGTGGAGACGCTACGCTTGAAAACGAGGAATTGGGTGAGGCAATCCAGGAGTGTATGAAAAAATTGCCAAAAAAGCAGTCCTTGGTTTTTACCATGAAGACCATTCAGGGAATGAGTACGGAAGATATTTGTAATGAATTGGGAATTAATCCGTCCAATCTATGGGTTATGATCCATAGGGCCAGAACAGCGCTTATGGGTTGTATGAATCAAACATGGTTTTAGAGGTATGAAAATATCCCTTGAAAAGGCAAAGGAAATTTGCACCAAAAGTCAATATGGTGAAGCTAGTTGGTGGGAGCTAGTGCAACTTAATGTGTATTTATTCTTCTCCAAGGAGTGTGCTGATTTCTCTGCAAAGAACACCAAGCTTACCTCTTTGTGCGAACAGGCCAACCTGCAGACTTTGCCGGAATCGGACAAAGAAGAAATGAAGGAGGCCCTCAAGAAAAAACTTTAAATCCTCTTCCTAAGGTCCTAAGAAATAATATAGCAGTGCCATGAGTATTGGAATTCCCTCTACCCAAAAGGCCGCATAATAGCGGTGCTGATTTGCTTTGGATTTGTAAAGTGCAAGGAACATGCAGCATATCACTGTAACTTGTATGATGACCTCAGGCCATTGCATGGTATCTCCAATAAAAACCAGTGCCACATAGAACAGTATCAAGATATATCCTGTGGCTTTGGTGCTTGCTATGCCATAACGCTGTGGTAGCGTTTTCAATTCCGGAGGATCAAAATGCATATCCCTGATCTCAAAGGGAAGTATCAGGATAAGTACCAACAAGAAACGACGAAACAACAATAGAAGCGCTCCAAAGTCCAAGGGAACCTCAACATCCAGTAAGGGCAATGCCGTGGTTAGTCCTGTCCATACCAGCCCTACCAACACTATTTTTAAAATCCCAAGACTTCTTAAGTTCTTTGAACTTGGCCAAAATGGCAAAGCATATAATCCGGATAGTAGAACGAGTACAATCAAAAGCAGCCAAAGTTTTGAAGCGAGTTGCACAAAAAAGTACACTGTACAACCAAAGACTATAAAACTGAAAATTTGGATACTTCTATGATAGGGTTTGGTGACAATAAAATACTTATCCGCTTCCACCCCATATTTGATGAAATTATAGCAAACCATAGTACTGCAAAACAAGAAACCTACTATGGCGCTATTCACAGGAATGTTTAGGTTTTTTACAGTTACCCAATACAAAGAGATCACGGCTAAAGCCACATGAATACTGGCATCCAGATAAAACTTAAAAAACTTTTTCAACTGGGACATTCAACAAAAGTACCGATTGTTATCCTTGGTGGATTTTTTAGTTAAAAACTTTGATTTTAGGGCGTTGTAATTTGGATAAAATCACTGAATTTATCCTTAATTTTGTGCACTTTATTCACTGACATAATGGACACGGCATCTTTTGCATTACGACACAACGGTGTACGAGAAGAAGATCTTCAAAAAATGTTTGGGGTCATCGGGGTAGATAGCCTTGACGAATTAATGGAACAGACCATTCCACAAGATATCCGGCTCAATGCACTCTTGGATTTACCAAAGGCGTTAAGTGAGCATGAATTCCTTACCCATATCCAACAGCTTTCGGATAAAAACAAGCTGTTTAGGTCATATATCGGATTAGGGTATCACGAAACGCTTACCCCTTCGGTCATTAAAAGAAATATCCTTGAAAACCCGGGATGGTATACCGCTTACACACCCTATCAGGCGGAAATTGCACAAGGGCGACTAGAAGCCCTTCTAAATTTTCAAACTACGGTTTGCGACCTGACCGGAATGGAAATTGCCAATGCCTCCTTGTTGGACGAAAGTACGGCTGCCGCAGAGGCTATGACCATGCTCTATGATATTCGTTCCAGGAAACAGAAAAAACAGGAAGTACTTAAATTCTTCGTTTCCGAGGAAATTTTACCGCAGACCTTAAGCTTGTTGCAAACCCGCTCCAAGCCCTTGGGGATAGAACTGGTAGTTGGTGACCATGCCACTTTTGATTTTACCCCTGATTTTTATGGTGCATTGTTGCAGTATCCTGGAAAATACGGCCAGGTTTATGACTATTCTGGCTTTGTAGAAAAGTGTGGTGAAAATGGAATTAAAGTAGCCGTAGCGGCTGATATTCTTAGCCTTGTATTACTTACACCCCCCGGAGAATGGGGAGTTGATGTTGTAGTGGGCACCACACAACGCTTTGGTATCCCTATGGGTTATGGAGGTCCGCATGCCGCTTTCTTCGCCACTAAAGAAGCGTACAAACGCAGTGTCCCGGGAAGAATTATAGGGTTAACTAAAGATACCGATGGCAACCCCGCCCTCAGAATGGCATTGCAGACCCGGGAACAGCATATAAAACGGGACAAAGCCACCTCCAACATTTGTACTGCTCAAGTGCTGCTGGCAGTAATGGCCGGCATGTATGCCGTATATCACGGCCCAAAAGGACTAAAACATATTGCCCAACAAGTACACAGTAAAACGAAACGCCTTGCCGAACAGCTGTCACAA
>JANQHL010000278.1 GCA_028277085.1 Flavobacteriaceae bacterium | reverse complement strand
GAATATATCCCAGATGTATCGTATGCGTTTTCTGTGCGGCAAAATCCTTTTTACCATAGGAACTGAATTTCTTAGCCACTATGGAAATTGCATCCGGACCAGATATTCTGATTACAGCAATAGCGCCTATCCCGGGAGGTGTTGCCATTGCAATTATGTTGCCTTCTTCAAACATGGCAGCAAAATTACAAATTACCCCTTGAGCTGTAACAATTTCCGCAATTTTGCTACCTATAGGTAGTTCATCAATCAAGAATACCATGGAATTAGTTAATACTACTGTTTTACGAAAAGATAATACGCTACTAGCGGTTACCCATTTAACCCAGTTACTACACTACATCACTGGATTTGGCGGTTTTTTAGTGCCGTTCATTATTTGGATAACCTCAAGAAATACAGTACAGGCAATGGATGAGCATGGAAAGGCTGTTATCAATTTCCAATTAAGTCTTTTGCTTTATATTCTAATCAGTATCCCTGCAATTCTGTTGCTCGGTTTAGGGATACTTATGCTGATTGGTGTGGGAATACTAGGGTTCATTTTACCAATTGTCAATGCGGCTAAGGCTGCTAATGGTGAATCGCCCTCCTACTTTTTAACAATTAGGTTCTTCTAAAGAATACAGAGGTTTTCCTGCAATTTATCGGGGCTTAATTATTGAGCATTACCGGCATTACCAACATAGTTACCTGTTCCCCTTCATCCAAACCATTCGAGGGGGTAAGGATCCCAGCCCTGTTGGGTAAACTCATTTCTAAAGAGACTTCATCCGAAGACAGGTTGTTAAGCATTTCTAACAGAAAGCGGGAATTAAATCCGATTTGCATATCATCGCCTTGATAGGAACAGGATAGGCGTTCTTCCGCCTTGTTGCTGTAATCGATATCTTCAGCAGAAATATTCAGTTCTGCTCCTGCAATTTTTAGCCGTATTTGATGGGTGGTCTTGTTGGAGAAAATGGCAACTCTCCGTACCGAACTTAAAAACTGGCTTCGGGAAATGTTTAATTTATTCGGGTTTTCTCGAGGGATTACCGCCTCGTAATTCGGATACTTCCCATCGATCAGCCTGCAGATCAATTCAGAATTGTCAAAACTGAATTTTGCGTTACTCTCATTGTATTCGATCTTTACCTCGGTTTCAGAACCTGCCAGTATCCCTTTTAATAGGTTTAAAGGCTTCTTTGGCATAATGAATTCTGCTACTTCAGAAGCACTGATATCAGTACGTTGATATTTCACCAATTTGTGAGCGTCAGTAGATACGAATGTCAAATTTTCTGTGGAGAACTGGAAAAAAACGCCACTCATCACTGGGCGTAGATCGTCATTCCCAGCAGCGAAAATTGTTTTGGAAATAGCATTGGCCAAAATATCCCCCATGATGGTTGTTGAGCTGGGATTAGTAAGTTCCACTGCTTTAGGAAATTCATTGCCATCTGCATAGGCTAGGGAATATTTTCCATGGCTGGAACTGATCTCTACGGTGTTGTTATTAGAAACGACAAATGTAAGCGGTTGCTCCGGAAAGGTCTTTAACGTGTCTAACAGCAGTCTCGCCGGAATTGCTATTAGCCCTTCGGTATCTGCATCCACCTCCAAAACCGTACTCATAGTTGTCTCCAGGTCCGAGGCTGAAACTACAAGCTGCTTTTTTTTAAGGTCAAACAGGAAATTATCCAAAATAGGCAAAGTGTTGCTGGTATTAATAACACCTCCCAGTACTTGCAATTGTTTCAATAAGTATGTGCTGGATACAATAAATTTCATGTAATCGGTCGTTAATCTATATAGATTTTATAAATATATGCCTTAAATCTATTTCCAAAGAAGGCTAAAGACAAATATATTTTAAAACTATTGGGGTTGGAAACTTAGTTATCAACACCTATACACCGTATCTGCGTTTTCTTGTGGTAAATACTACTGCCCCAACAAGAACTACGAGTCCCAGGGGTAATCCCAACGTTACCCATTGCCAGGTCTCTTTTTGCGGAGCAATTTTCTGAGGATCTAAGAGTGGAATAGCGACTTTCTTGCTACGCAGTTGTAATAATCCCGTGTCGTCCAAAAGGTAGTTGGCACAATTGATCAGAAATTCTTTGTTGCCGTAAAAGCTGTTGGTCCATTTATCATACCCCAGCTCCAGTGGTCGCCCATTGGTCAATTGATTTTTGATAATATCGCCATCGGCAATAACAATCATTTTATTCCCACTACCTTGTTCCCTGGGGTCTTTTAGTGTAAGGGGTTTAACACGGTTTTTATACACCGATGTAAAGTCTCCTTCTATTAATATGCCTAAAGGAAATCCGTTGCCGGGCTGATAGTCATCTTGAGTCGGAAAGGTTTTTAACATTTCCAGGTGTATCGGTTTTGGCGTTCCCTCTTGTTTTGAAAATGGGGAAGACTGCAAAAGAATGGTTTTTTTGTTTGTGTTGGGTAAGGTATCAATTGCATTTCCGAACCGTATTTGTACAGCTTCAATGTTGGCGTTCACCGGATGATTCTCCTTTGAGAATACCATTGGATAATACACCCAGGGAAGTGGGTTGTACTCGGTAGCGCTTGCCTCGCCTGTGGCCAGCACAATAGGAGTGTTATAGAGGTCATTGACCAGCACGGGGTTAAGGCGAATCCCGCGTTTGAAAAAGAAGTCGGTCAAGTTCAAATCCCTGGGTAGTGCCACCGTAGCTCCCTCCGCATTAAACAAGCTGTCCAATTCCATAGCTACCTTATCCACCAACCAAAGCGATTTCCCCCCGTGGAGCATAAATTGATCCAACACGTATTTTTCAGCATCGGTAAAGGCTTCGGTGGGTTTAGCTACCAAAACGAGATCGAAGGTATTTAGTTGTTCCAGCACTTTGTTCGGTCGTTCGGCAACTTCATCCAAGGTTATTGCGCCAATATTGTAGTACTCCCGGATTGTTGAGAGAAAATCCGCCAGGTAACGGTCCTCTAATTCCCCATTGCCTTTTAGTACCGCTATTTTTTTCTTCTGCTCCAGCTTCAATTTCACAAAAGCATCGGCAAAAGCGTACTCCAGATTTTGAACCGAGTTATTGATGCGTTCTTCTGAAGACGCCCCTAATTTGTTTTTTAACAAAGGAACCCTTACGGTCTTGTTCTTATAATTGACCATTGCCCAGGGAAATACCAATTCCTGGGTGGTTTTTCCTTCATCCTCTATGGTGACTCTTGCCGGTTCCAGTCCCAACTGTTGTAAATCCAAGATGGTTTGATCCCGTTCCTGGGGATCTTCCAGCGGATTTATAAGGTTCACTTTGATCTTGGAGTTTCTGGCCTGAAATTGCTCAAGGAGTAGCACGGTTTCTGATCGTAAGCGCGAAAATTCGGAAGGCAACGGACCATCCAATAGCACATCAATAATAACGGGGGAGTCAAGGTCGGATAGGGTGGAAAGCGAAGAGTGCGAAAGCGTATACCGCTGGTCTTCTGTCAGATCGACACGGAAGTAAAACCCACTGACCAAGGCGTTCACCGCCACCACCGCAAGTAAGGCCAAGGAAAATTGCACTATCCGCTGTTTCATTTGGCATGTATTTTTTTGATCCCCAACATGGCCAGAAATAGGAAAAACCCGGTCAGCGATAAAAAGTAAATGATATCGCGAGAATCCAGGATGCCTTTAGCCACACCGTCAAAATGACCTCTGGCACCTAAATTTTTTAATAGCTCTTGAACCCTTCCTTCAAGAAACATTTCGGAAAGCGCGTCTGGAATATATAATATAGAGAAGCATAAGAGTGTAGCGAGTACAAAGGCTACGATCTGATTATTTGAAAGGGAAGAACAAAAGATCCCAATGGAGGTATATAACCCA
>JANQHL010000245.1 GCA_028277085.1 Flavobacteriaceae bacterium | reverse complement strand
TCCGTAAGCGTTCATTGATTAAAAAGCCAAAAACGGTTTGGTTATAGAGTTGTTTAAACCCCTGCTTAAGCTTGTACTCGTTGGTCCCAAAGGAATGCGCGAGCTCCCTTAGCGGCAGGAGCGGTCTATCCGAGTTGTCCAGGATATGGTCATGTATCTTCCGGATCTTTGTAATATCGGCAGCGCTCAGATAAGGCTTTTTCTTTTTAGGATCGGTGGGACGGGCGTTCTTACCCTTTTTTTCTCCGCGCTTTACGGAACGGACTGTTTTCTGTAATTCCAATTCCCTTTCCTCACTGCTTTTGACCATTTCTACGCATGCCACAAGGGTTCCTTCCCCCAGATCGGTCCCCCCAACGGTTTGACTCACCAGACAATTTGTGGTCAAGGTCAAATCATGTTTGGTCTTTAGAGATAACTCAATAAACGCCTCATGTACACCTGTACCGGTTGGCGCCCTGCGGGATTTCAAACGATTCCATGCCCGTTTTGATTTTTCGGTCAGGAAGGAATGAAAAACTTTTGTCTGTAGTTCATCGGTATCAAAAAGCAATAGTTGCTGCACCCCCGGACTAAATGCCAGAACAGTATCGTTTTTATCCAGTATAAAGAATAGTAGCACAAGGTGGTTATACGTTTCATTTTGGTTTACATACACCTCATGAAGAAAAGAACTCTTCACTTCCTCCACCATCATGTTGAACAATGCGGTAAGCGCCTCTATTTCATCTTTAAAATCGGTTCTTTCCAGTCTGTACGAGAAATTCCCGCTCCCAAACTCAACGAGCATGGTACGTATTCGTTTTATCCGTTCTTTATTAATGTCATCATTCATAAGTAGTGCTTTTGGGGGAGGCTACACTGTACTTCAAAACAGTTTCTGAATCAAGGGCTATGGATTGTAATCCATAGATCGTAGTTGGATTGAGGATACCAATTTACACATAAAGTCATTGCAAATCCGATAGCGGGTACATGGATTGAACACTCAACCACCCGCACTGTTCCTCCAATAGAGAACGTATTCCCGGTAACGGCCCGGTTTAGCGATAGGTCTCCAGAAATACAAGAGCGGCTTCCTTGTCCGTAAACACCCGGGTGGGGATAACGGGCTTACTTGCTTTAAGGTAAAACTCCGATAAGGCATCCGCCAACGGACTGTCTACCAGTAGGGCGGTAGCCTTGATCAAAAGAGAGCCCTCAACAGCCAAATAATTTCTTGCGGCCTTATCGATACTTTTAACCCCTCGTATATCGCTAAAGTTTAAAAATGCCTTGCCCTGTTGTAGCCGGAGCCGATCCTCAACAATTTTTATCGCCACAGATCTATCAATAACAATTCCCTTTTTGTACACAAAAAAAAGAATCCCATTTTCGATCCAAAATTGGCCATACTCACTTTCTACACGAAAATCCATAACCTCCATATACAAGGTAAGATTTTTTCTACTCTAAAATACATGTATTCGATGTATTCCATGTTACTAAAATATGAATTCCATCCCTTTTTGTAAAATTTATCCTACAAGAGATAAAAACTTATCTGAAAGGGATAAAGACTTATCTAAAAAGGATTTTTTCCGGAAATCCGAAGTTCCATAGCGGGAAGAGAGTACTTATTTTTTTAGCTTGAACATGTGGGATTCATTGTCCCTTTAGTACCCCGGATCCTCATAAAAAGTTTCAATAGCATGGCAAAAATTAAACACAATAATTTTCTGGATACCGTAGATGAGGTCTTCTCTGAAGCGAAGCATCACGGAATCATACATCTATATGCCGAAGATGATGTCTTTACCGGTAGAAAGATAAGAGTAATGCAAAAAGACCTGTACCATTTCGGAACCACAGGATACCTGGGTCTGGAACAGGACAGGCGTTTAAAGGAAGCGGCCGTTGATGCCATCTTTAAATATGGGACCCAGTTTCCCCTTTCCAAAAGCTATATTTCAAATCCCTTGTATCGCCACCTGGAAGAAAAGATTGCCCTGATGTACAATGCTCCGGTTATCATTACAAAGAACAGTACGCTTGGGCATATGGGTGTTATCCCCGGGGTTGTGGAAGACAAGGATGCCATTGTCCTGGATCATCAGGTACACTGGAGTGTACAAAGTGCCGCAAAGATGCTCAAAACCCGTAGCGTTCCCATTGAGATGGTCCGGCATAACCATCTTGATATGTTAGAGGACAAGATTAAAAAACTATCCTCAAAATGTAAGAAGATATGGTATATGGCCGATGGGGTGTACTCCATGTACGGGGATGTTGCCCCAATGAATGAACTCATGCAGTTGTGTCACAAATATCCCCAGTTATACCTGTACCTGGATGATGTACATGGAATGAGTTGGATAGGGAAACACGGCACGGGTTATGTTCTAAGCAAACTAAAGGAATTGCCCGAAAATGTATTGTTGTTCGGGACCTTAAGCAAAACTTTTGGAGCCAGTGGGGCTGTAGCGGTGTGTACCAACAGGAAGCGATACCATAAAGTTAAAAATTTTGGGGGACCCCTTACGTTTTCCGCCCAACTGGAACCCGCTTCCGTTGCGGCAGCCATTGCCGCCGCCGACATTCATCTTTCCCCGGAGATCTATGAACTCCAGGCCGATCTTTCAGAACGCATTAGATTGTTCAATGCCCTGTTGGCGAAAACTGAACTACCCCTTGTAGAACGAAATAATTCCCCGGTATTCTATATTGGCACAGGGATGCCCATTACCGGATATAATTTTGTGAATCGATTGATGAAAGAAGGGTATTTTGTGAATTTAGGCTTATTTCCCGCCGTACCCGTAAAGAACACCGGGGTGCGGATCACCATTTCCAGGCATAACCAGGAAGAGGAAATCAAAAGCCTGGTAGAAGCCATGGTTTATCATTATCCTAAAGCCCTTGCGGATACCTATACTACCCCGGATAAAGTAAGGGTAGCCTTCCAATTGCCCGTTTTGGATACGGTACCGAAAAAGAAGATCCTTACGGAAGTCCATATCGAATATGAAAGGAGCATACAAGGTATCGATAAGGAGGTATGGAACAGGCTTATGGGAAAAGAAGGGGTTTTTGACTGGGAGGGGCTGCTATTTCTGGAAAATGTTTTTACGGACAACGACCGTCCTGAAAACAACTGGACCTTTCACTACCTTATCGTCAAAGACCGGGAAAATCAACCGATTCTGGCCACTTTTTTTACCATTGCGCTTTGGAAGGAGGATATGCTCGCTCCGATCTCGGTTTCTACCCAATTGGAAGAAATACGAAAAAATGATCCGTATCATCTCACCGCTCAGGTGCTTAGTTTGGGGTCGCCATTTACAGAGGGACAACACCTTTATTTGGATAGATCCCACCCAAATTGGCAACTGGCCCTCAAGCAATTGTTGGATAAAATGGATGAACTTGGACTACAATCGGATACGAATATGTTGGTGCTACGGGATTTTGAAAAGGACGAGGAACTTAGTCAGTTATTTCACCAACAGGGATTCATAAAAATAATGATGCCCGATTCGTGCAAAATACTTGATCTTTCCTGGAATAACATAAGTGAGTATCCGGCAAGCTTGTCTGCCCGGTCCCGAAGACACTTTAGAAAAGATATCCAACCCTATGAGGATCGTTTCAAAATAGTGTGTCTTAACCAACCTGATCAAGATCACCTGGATCAATTCTATGAATTATATAAAAATGTAAATAGCCATAACCTTGCATTGAATATGTTCACCCTTCCCAAAAAACTGTTCACGCAAATGGCCCTGCACCCGCATTGGGAGTTTTTGACACTTTATTTAAAAGCGGAATATGATGACACAAACGAGGAGATACCGGTAGGAGTCATGTTTTGCTATAAGAATATGGAAGTGTCCTATACACCCGCTTTTATTGGTATGGATTATCAGTATGCCAATGAACATCAGGTGTATAGACAACTGTTGTACCAGACCATCAAACGAGCCACGGAACTTGGGTTTAAAAGTTTGGATTTTGGAATGACGGCCTCTTTTGAAAAGAAAAAAGTAGGTGCTGTTATTATCCCCAAAATGGCCTATATCCAGGCAAAGGATAATTATTCCATGGAACTGATGGGGGCTATAGAGTAATTGTTTTTTGTGGTAAGCCAAAGGAAGTCTCTGGGCTTTGTATCCTCAGGATTTGTTTTCTTAATTACGTAGTGCTCTCACAGTTCCGAAATCAAAAGAAAAATGACATCATGTATAAGAGAGGATTCCTGTCCGGTGCAAGTAGGAGGGTACCGCTCTCCTAAATCCTTTTTCAGAACAAGGTGGTTTGCGAAATGAAAAACCAGGTTTTGTGTCAAGCCAAAAGAAATGGCAACCCATGAAATATTGCGGCTTCTTGTTTTTTTTGATACTGATCCAGGCTATGGGTTTTTCTCAGGAGTATCTGATCAGTGGCAAGGTAACGGACGAAGAAACCGGGGCTTCCCTGGAAGCCGCAACAATCTATGTGGAGACCCTTCAGGACAGTACATTGCTGTCCTACACGATTTCTGATAAGAACGGCCTCTTTGAGCTGGACCTGAATACCAGGCTATCAAGCGTGAATCTTTTTGTCACCTATAATGGGTATATAACGCTTACCAAACAGTTGCAATTGGATACACCTGTCATCAGCTTGTCGGAGCTGGCACTACAGATTCAACCGAATCAGTTGGAAGAGGTAAGCGTTGTAGGGGAGCGCGTGCCCATTTCCGTAAAAAAAGACACCTTAGAGTTTAACGCCAATTCTTTTAGTACCCGTCCCGATGCTACGGTGGAGGATCTCCTAAAAAAACTGCCGGGCGTGGTGATCGATGCGGATAGTAAAATAACGGTAAACGGCGTGGAAGTGGACCAGATAATGGTGAATGGCCAGGCGTTTTTCAGCAACGATCCCAATATCGCAACAAAGGGGCTTTCCAAGGAAATCATCGACCAGGTACAAATTACAAGCACCAAAACGGAAACGGAAAGATTTACGGGGGAACAGGGCAGGGGAGGAACAAAGACCATCAATCTTACCATAAAGGAAGACAGGAACAGGGGATACCTCGGCCGGTTATCAGCAGCATGTGGGACCGATGAACGCTATCAGGCCAATGGACTGCTCAATTATTTTAACAGTACCGAAAGAGCAAGTCTTTTGGCAAGTTCGAACAATGTGAACAATCCGGGATTTTCATTCAATGAGATTTCGGATATGGCAGGGAGTACGGGATATTTGGTATCCTCTGCCGGAGGGGGTCAGGGCATCACCACTTCGGCCAACCTGGGAACCAGCTACGCAAATACTAAAAAAGACGTCTACGATATAAATGGCGACTATTTCTATGCGTATGCCAATTCTTTTGACGATCAAAAAACGGTACGGGAAAACGTGCTACCGGACGGCCGTTTTTTTACTGATAGTGAGTCCAGCTTTGAGGGGAGTACGAATTTCCACAGGAGTTCCGCCAATCTTCGGTTTCATGTAGATAAGACTCTACAGGTATTTCTGAACCCAACCTTTGATAGCAACAGGACCAATTCATTGAACATTGCCTCTACGGTCTCTACAGATCAGGAGGGGAATAGTATTAATGAAAATGAGACAAGGACGGAGAGTGAAGGCAGGTCGCGTAATTTCTCCAACCGTTTTACATTGCTCAAAAAACTGGGTGCCCGGGGAAAGTACGTTGGTTTTACCTTTTCCAACATCAACCAGATCCAAACCGATATCTCCAGGTTTAACTCCCGGAGAGTTGTTTTTGACGATACAGCAAACGAAGAAATCCTGGATCAGCGCACGGAGGTGGACAATACTGTGGACAGTTATGATCTGCGGTTTACCTACAGACAGCCGCTAGCCGAAAAGCTTTTTTTGGACCTGGGGTATCTTTTTGGGAACAACAAGCAGACCAATGCGCGTGCTGTATTTGATGTAAACGAAGGTACGGGCCGCACCGATTTGAACGAAAGCCTGAGTTCCGATTTTAGCTTTACCAATACCCAGCAAAGTCCATCCCTTGCACTGAACAGTAATGGCGAGCAGTTGCAATTTGGTATAAATGCCAGATATACCCTTACCGAGCTAGACAATCGGGATTTTTTACAGAATACCTCCTTTTCCAATACGTTTGGAAATGCGCTATTCGGCGCTTTTGCCAATTACAATTTCGGGAAGAATAAAAACATAAGCCTGGGATATAACACCAATTTGGGAATTCCTTCGGTAGATCAATTGCAGCCTGTGCCTAATCTAAACGATCCGCTCAATATCATTGTTGGCAATCCCGATCTGGATCCCACGGTGTCCCATGGGATCAATTTTGGCTATAATGACTACAATTGGCAGGAGCGCACCGGCTTTTTTTGGTATGTACAACTCCAGATCCTTCAGGACAAGGTGGCAAGTGTCACGCTCACGGACGAAAACTTCCTTAGGACGACTACCTATACAAACGTAGATGGGAATTATACCGGTACCATGGGTCTTAACTATTCCAGGCAGGTTAAAAAAGACAGTGTCTTTTCGGCGCTCATCAATGTGAAGGCCTCCTTTGATCATAGCAGGGATGTAAGTTTTAACAATGACCAAAGGTTAATTGCCCGAAGTTATGGATTGAACCCGCGCATTGACGGTACTTTTAATTTTAGGGAGTTGGTAGAGATTGCACCGGGTTATGGACTGTCCTTTACGGCTTCGACCTATAATGTGGACGGGTTTGAGGATATCAACTTTGTATCCCATATCGGATCGCTGCGTACCACTACCTATTGGCCTGAGAATGTGGTTTGGAGCAATGATATTAACTATACCTATAACAGCAATGTGGGGCCGGGATTTGACAGGGATGCCATCTTTTGGAACATGAGCCTTGGGCTGCAATTGTTTAATAAACAAAGTATACTGAAGATTTTGGCGTATGATCTCCTTAACCAGAATATCAATACTCGAAGGACCACAGGCCTGGATTATGTCCAGGATTTCCAGGGCACTGTTTTACAACAGTATTTTATGCTCAGTTTTACGCATAAGTTCAATCGGTTTGGAAAGCAATAAGTGCTGTAAAATTCCAGGTCAACAAAGCCAAAGGAAAACAGCCTTTTAGTACCATCAGTACATGCCCCTATCGTGGCCCTGTACAAGGGACGTACCGCCTTTTTGGAGGGTATGGCTCACCTTACTCTAAAATGGCTCAATGGCGACTGATATCTCGTATTAAATAGTATTCAATCAAATGATTGAATAATTTGATTGAATCCGTATATTTATAGCATGATACTAATGCTCATATGACTTCTACAGAACAAAAGATAAAAGACGCGGCTTTTAAAATTTTCGCGGATAAGGGCTATGCGCAGACCAAAACCAGGGATATTGCCAATTCGGCCAGGGTCAACATTTCCACCCTGCACTATTATTTTCGCAGCAAGGACAAACTGTTCAAAGTAGTTTCCGACGAGGTATTTGGAAAATTCAGCGGTATTGTGGAAACAATTTTTGATGCCGATATCCCCTTTCAAGAAAAAATTAGAGGTTTTGTTACCGTGTATACTGATTTTTGCAAAGATTATCCTAGTATTCCCTCTTTTATCGTTTTTGAGTCGGAACGGAACCCTGAAAAAGTATATGGCAAAATAGACTTCAAGAAGTTCGACCGAAAAGTGGAATTGCAATTGAAAGCATGTATTTCCAAAGGAGAAATTCGACCGATTTCTTATCCGAATTTCATTCTAAATCTGGTTGCTTTAACCATTTTTCCCTTTTTGAATAAACATATGTTGTATACGGTAAACGGACTGTCGGACAAGGATTTTGATGAACTACTGGAAATACGAAAGGTAATGGTTCCCAGGATGATTATTAATGATCTCTATGTAAATCAAACGGAATCATGAACATAAATGTCAAAGCAAAAGCAGAAAATACGTACGATGCCATCGTTATCGGGTCTGGCATTAGTGGTGGATGGGCGGCTAAAGAACTCACCGAAAAAGGTCTTAAAACCCTCGTGCTTGAGAAAGGGCGGGACGTAAAGCACATTCAGGACTATCCTACCGCGAATACTCCGCCCTGGGACTATCCTTACGGAGACCGTATTACGATGGAAGAACAAACTCAGTATCAAAAGCAGTTGAGAACCGGTTACACCGTTACGGCATCCACAAAACACTGGTGGGTAAAAGATACGGAACACCCCTACAGTGAAGAAAAACGTTTTGATTGGATAAGAGGGTATCATGTTGGAGGAAGATCGATAATGTGGGGAAGGCACAGTTACCGATGGAGTGATCTGGATTTTGAGGCGAATGCAAAGGAAGGCATAGCGGTTGATTGGCCTATACGGTATGGTGATTTGGAACCCTGGTATGATCATGTTGAGGATTTTATAGGGGTTAGTGGTCAAGCCGAAGGGTTACCTCAGCTGCCGGACGGAAAATTTCTCCCCCCTATGGAAATGAATTGCCTTGAAAACCATGTCAGGGAAAGAGTCGCAAAGCATCTTAATGGACGAATACTTACCATTGGACGGGTAGCCCATTTAACGGGAAATACCACCAGGGGCAACCGTGGAAAATGCCAGCATCGAAATTTATGTATGAGAGGCTGCCCTCTTGGGGCATATTTTAGCAGTAACGCCTCCACTATTCCGGCTGCCATGGCAACCGGTAACCTAACCTTACGTCCATACTCTGCGGTAAGTGAGATCCTTTACAACAAAGATGACAAAAAGGCTACCGGGGTACGAATAAAGGATACCGAAACCGGGGAATACCTGGAATACTACGCTAAAATTATATTTGTTAATGCCTCTACGATTGGCTCTGCACAAATTTTGATGCAAAGTGCTACCGATATTTGGCCTGATGGTCTGGGAAGTTCATCCGGAGAACTGGGGCACAATCTCATGGATCATCACTTTTTTGCCGGAGCTATGGGGGTCTTTGATGGATTTGAAGATCAGTACTATAGCGGACAGCGTCCGAACAGTATTTACATACCAAGGTTCCGAAATATACCAGGTCAACCGGATTCCAAAAGGGATTATCTCCGTGGGTTTGGCTACCAGGGGGCAGCAAGTCGCGGGGACTGGTCAGTACATATAAAAGAAACCACTTTGGGGAAGCCCCTAAAAGAACTCGTACAACAACCCGGCCCATGGAAGATGGGAGTTGTCGCTTTTGGCGAGACGCTTCCCTATCATGAAAATAAAATGACCATAAACAGGGACGTGCTGGACATAAATGGGATGCCTACGGTGCACCTGGATGCGGAGTGGAAGGAAAACGAACTGAAAATGCGTAAGGATATGGTTGAGGCAGCAGTTGAAATGTTAGAGGTCTCCGACTTTAAGGTAGTTCAACCCCTTGAGATGATGAGTTACCCGGGCCAGGCCATCCACGAGATGGGTACTGCGCGCATGGGAAGAAATCCTAAATCCTCGGTTGTAAATAAATGGAATCAGGTCTGGGATGCGCAAAACGTATTTGTAACAGATGGTGCGGCTATGACCTCGTCTGCATGCCAGAATCCATCACTTACCTACATGGCGCTCACAGCACGAGCGGCTAATTATGCTGTGGAGAATTTAAAGAAAATGAATCTTTGAGTTATGGATAGAAGAACAGCACTAAAAGGAACGGGAATACTTCTCGGAAGCAGTGTAATAGCTTCGGCATCAGGACTGTTAATGCAGTCCTGCATGGAAAAGGTTAAAACAACCGATCTCGAAACCATCGTTCTAAAAAAGGAGGACATAAGCACTATTGCGAATATAATTGTGCATTTGATTCCTGATAGCGAGATACCGGAAGCCGTGAAAACCGCCATACCCCTATACATAGATGGAACCCTGGAAAAGTATGCCAGTAGAGAACAACGTCAGGAATTTGAAACTGGAATTAAAGACTTTAATACCAATTGTACAGCCTCTTATGGATCCGAATTTTCGAAGTGTACCGCTGAAGAACAATTCGAATATTTAAAAGGCTTAGAATCCGACTTTGTCTCCTTTCAGGGACCTACTTTTTACGGAACAATGAAACAATGGGTTTTTGAAGCCTTTTTTCAAACTGAATTCGGGGTCACCCAATATCTTACTTATAATCCCCTGCCAGGCACTTATAACGGTTGCATACCTATGGAACAAATCGGAAAAATTCAACATAGTAATGACGCATTTAAACTATAAAAACATCATATGAAACGGAGAAAAGCGATTAAAAATTCCATGTTAGGTCTTGGAGCGGTTTCGTTATTGAGCAGTTTTGACACCATGAAAACCCTTTTAAAGGGAACAAAGGCCAGCGGTAGTGTGGGTATTCAATTGTTTACAATACCTTTTCTGGCAGACAACGATTTTCGCGGGACATTGCAGTTGCTGGCGGAAACGGGCTACAAAGAGATAGAGCTCTTCGGCCCCTATCCATTTAGCCCACAAGCTACAAAGGAAGGATGGGTACAAATGCAGGAAATGCTCAACCTAAAACAGCATGCCTTTTATGGGTTAACTGCCCAAGAAACGGCCACGGTCTTAAAGGAGAATGATCTTACGGTACCGTCGGTGCATACCACTATCGTTACTATGCGACAGGGACTCAATGCTTTTTTAGATGGCATGACTCCAATTTCACCAAAATATGCTGTGGTTCCGGCACTGCTGGATCCTAACGATAGAAACAGCGCGGATAGCTACAAGCGATTGGCGGACGAATTCAACCGTTTTGGAGAAACGATGAAGCCGTATGGGATGCAGTTCGTTTACCACAACCACGGTTATGAACACATTGAATATGAGGGAGAAATGGGTTTGGATATTCTTATCAATAATACAAACCCAGAATTCGTGCAGTTTGAGTTGGATATTTTTTGGATGAAGGCTGCCGGGAAAGACCCGATCAGCTATCTCAAAAAATACCCGGATCGATTTAAGCTTATGCATGTTAAAGACGCATCCGTTGCGTTTCGGTTTAAGGGAGACGGTGCTACACCTGACCAATGGATGGAAGGATTTCCTTTGATGTCGGATCCCGGAGACGGAGTTTTTGATATTCCCAAGATACTGGAGCAAGGTAGTGCGTCCGGAGTGGAACACTTTTTTTTAGAACGTGACCTGGCTCCGGAACCCGAACAAACCATCAAAAACTCTTATGTCTATTTAAGTAAATGGATATAAGCCCAATCGAAATAGGTCCTTGGGAAGTTAGCCGTTAACAAGGAATGAAATGGTGTAACATTTAATTGGAAGCCCGCGGTAAGAGGCAAATCGCGCGAGAAAAGGCATAGTGTTGCCCGACCCTGCAAGCCTTGTGCATCCAGTTCGTATTGATCGAAGCTGTTTTATCATTTACTAAGGTCATCCGTAATTCTTTCTTTGTGTTCTTATGAGTTTTCCGCAATCAATGAAAGAATGTTCCCTGCCGGGTCTTTGAACCAGGCAATATGGGGTCCGGTATTTTTGTCCGGACTCCAGCAAATTCCCTTCTTATCGGTTTTCATAGGTTCCGGGTATTGCTCAAAGACAATCCCCTTGCTGATCAAGGCGTCTACTTTGTTTTCAATATCCTTTACCTCAAAATTAAGCGCGGTAAAGGTAGCGGGCTGGTGATTTTCTTTAGGATAGATGATAAATGCATTGCTGCCAGCCCCTTTGATCTCCAGAATACCCATTTTATTTTCTAGTACTTCCAGTCCCAGGGTTTCCGCATAAAAGGCTTTAGACGCTTCGAGATCATCGGTTGAAAAGCCGTTAAATGTATAGCTGTCTTGTAACATGACGATTTGTTTTTTAGGATTGTTGCCTACATATTAGTTGGTTGAATAATACTATTTCTATTGCCTTCGGTGTCAAAGAAAGCTACATATAAACCAAAGTTAGGAATTAGCATAGGTTCCCCTAGAACCTCACCGCCATGTTGGTTTATTGTCTTAATTGATTCCTCGATATTTTTAACACCAATTACTACCGAAGGATACTGTGCCGGCCAATCCGGTTTTACAGGAAAAAAACCGCCGTTAATGGCACCGGCTGGAGTGCCGGGTTTGGCATCCGTTTCCGCTGTTGTTGCTAGAATATAGTTCCCAAATTCCTTTCCCAAAAAGGTCAACTTCCAATGGAACACAGTATTGTAAAATTCTGCTATTCGATTAGCATCATCATACGGAAGTTCAAAATGTACTACTGGATTCATGGGGTATCCTTTGATTTTTTGATCTCAAGATTTTTTGATTACAACGACAAATTAGGATTCACAGACTTCTTTGAAATAGTGCAGTGCTTTTGGCCAGGCCTCCATCATTTTTTCGAACATTTCATCCGTGATCATGATGATCTCTACTAACGTCTGGTTTTTACCACGCTCCTTAAAGTAATATTCTTCTTGAGAACCAATCCATTTTCGCATGGCATCATCGGTGGGTTCAATCTCTATGTTTTGAAGATTTACCATGGCAATGTGTTTCATCTTTATCACATCATGAGGGGTTAATTCTTCGATAATCACTTTAGTACCTCCATGGGCATGATCAAAAAAAGAAAGGTGTTCCCCTTCTTTCCATTCTCCTGCGATGGCCATTCCCGCTCCCCAGGCTTTTGCCCATTGGGGGTATACCGATTTATCTATCATCGTAGTAAAGACAACATCCTTAGGTTTGTTGATGATCGTAGAATAGGTCAGGTTTTTCATAAGCTTCGATTTCGGCTAGACTCTTAGCCCTGGTTATAATTCACCATCCATAGTATCCCGAATTTATCGGTAAAACAGCCAAAATAATCGCCCCAGAATTGGTCTTCCATGGGCATTTCAATTTCCCCTCCCTCCGAGAGTCCGCTGAACAGCCTATCGGCTTCTGCTCTGGATTCGGGATGTAGGGAGATATAACTATTGTTACCTGCATTGAATTTGTGTCCCGCAGCAGGGAGGATATCCGAAGCCATTAGAATGGTATTGCCGCCGATGGGTAAAGAAATATGCATCGTACGGTTTTTCTCGGCTTCAGGTAGTTTATCGGTATCAGGAGCGTCACTCATTTTCATGTGGGAGATAAACTCCCCTCCAAACACGGATTGATAAAAACGGAAGGCCTCTTCCGCATTACCGTCAAAATTGAGGTATGGGTTTACGTTCATTGTATTAGTTTTTAAGGTTCATATACCATGCTTTATCTTGTTTATTCAATTTTTCCACAGCGTAGCGGAGGGTTACTCTGGGCATGGTGGAAGCATGTTTGTCCAGAAAGGCTTTTAACTTGGTTTCGTCTTTCTTTCCGGCTTCTCGCACCCAACTGCCTACCGCTTTATTCACCAGTTCTTCTTCATCATGGATCAGTAGTTCCGCAATAGCAAAGGTGTCGTCCACCTCCCCTTTTTTAATGAAAGCGTAAGTGCTTACAATGGCGGTTCTTCTTTCCCAAATGTTTTTGCTTTTCACTAGCTCATAAAGCAGGTCTCGGGGTTTGTCCATCAAATATTCACCAATGATGTTGTACGCACCGCGATCTACAAAATCCCAATTGTTCAGGCGGTCATGGCGGTTTAGATACAGCTCAAACAACTCCTTTTTTTGTTCTTGAGGGGTTTTTTTATCTTTTGCCTGATAGTCCATGATACTTATTGCCCCCATTCGAATTTCATAGTAATCACTGTCTAACAATTTGTTGATCTCTCCCAGGGGAATATTGGAAAATTCTTTAGCGGTTTTAAAAACATCCCCAAATCTTACCCCGAGCGCCTTCGTTACCCCATCGTTGCCCTTAAAGAACTTGGCCACTTTGTGGAGTTCTTTTTCGTTTTTAAAGGTGGCCAGTTTTTCAATAAATTGATTGGCGGTCATTGTAATACAGGATTCGTTTTTTGTCGGTGTTACCTACTTGGCGAAGGTGGGCCATTTATCACTAAAAACTGTTTTAATTTTTCCAGATACTCTTAAGGGTTCGGTACGCGTTGTTTTCATTTCGTTTATTGGTTTGTGGTTCAAAGGGTTATCTCAAAGATAAGGGACAAAGCAGATAACATAATATTACGATTCCGTCAATCTTACGGGTTGATTGCGACATTGCATTTTCATATTTTTAGAAAGTAATAGTAGCGAGACTATTTAAAGACTCAGGTCTCTTTTTTTGCTGTCTAATCCAATTTGTTTTTCAAACTATGTCTACTATCTAAAGTCTTACATCTCATATCTAAAAAATGAAGCACGTATCCCTATTAATTCCCAAAGGACATATCAGCGTAGTCAATGTGGCCGGAACCCACCAGATGCTATCCTGGGTCAATGAACGGTATGCCGAAATGGGGAGAGACCCCCTTTTTGATATCCATTTGGTGGGGTTAGATGAAGAGGCAGATAGTAAGGGTGGGCGCTTTGCTACAAAGCCAGAGATCAGCATCGAACTGTTGCACAGTACCGATCTTATCATCATACCTGCCATTCACGAGGACTTTGAGGTAGCATTACAACGAAACGTTGCGTTTATGCCCTGGTTGGTGCAACGCTATCAAGAGGGGGCAGAAATTGTAAGTCTATGCATCTCATCCTTTTTCCTGGCTGCCACGGGTTTGTTGGATGGTAAGCCTTGTTCCACCCACTGGCAGTTTGCCAGTATTTTTAAAGAACAATTCCCCAAAGCCATTTTGACCGACGAACGGATCGTTACAGAAGCGGACGGCATATACACCAGCGGAGGGGCCTATGCGTTTACTAATTTGGTCATTTATCTTATCGAGAAATATGCAGGACGGGAAATAGCGGTGATGGCCGCCAAAGGATTTATGATAGATATTGACCGTAGTAGTCAGTCGCCCTTTATGGTCTTCTCCGGTCAAAAAAACCATAAAGATACTCTGGTCTTGAAAGCCCAGGAGCATCTTGAGCAACACTATCGGGAAAAGATATCCGTAGCCGATCTGTGTAAGGATATGGCGCTAAGCAGAAGAACCTTTGAACGACGTTTTAAGAATGCCACCTCCAATACTGTTTTGGAATATTTGCAACGCGTGAAAGTTGAAGCGGCCAAGAAAGAATTGGAAAAGGGGAGAAAGACAGTCCATGAGGTCATGTATGCGGTGGGATACAACGATCCAAAAGCCTTTCGGGAGGTATTTCGAAAAGTGACTGCTATGTCACCAAAAGACTATCAGCAGAAGTACAATTCCCATTGAAGATTGTGCATTATTCAGCCTGCAGGTCGGAATCGGCACCATCATCGAGATTGTTACCTGGGCCGATTATGAGTGGCGTATAAAAAATCGGCGGCAGCTTCGCTCATTTTCCGAAAATCGTGACCTAGGTCGGGAATGATCTCCAACCTCCAGTTAAATTCTTTTTGAAGTGTTGCTGCGATCTTTTTTGATTCGCTATAAAAATGTTTCCCTCTTGCCAGGCGATGCATTCCTTGTGCATCGAGTTCCGGGCTGTGTCGCAGATCGCCCCGGGTTTCATTGGCATCGTCTTTTTCCCCTAAAAAAACAATGAGTTTTGAACTGAAGTCCACACTTTTGGCGGCTAGCTTACTTCCCTGAAGCCCTACGGGAAAATCTTTTTCATCTGTGGGAACGGTATACCAACCGGAATTTGCAGCCAGGATACGATTCGCCTTGTTGTCCGGGTTAAAGATGGTGAAACGATGTAACACCTGACCGCCGGCGGAATGGCCAAACAGGTCATAGGATTGGGTCTGCAATTGAAGTTTGTTTTTAACAAGATCAAAAATCCGGTCAAAATCAGTAAAGAGCCAGCTTTTCGGATCATTGTTAATCGTAAAACCGGTCATGGCTGTCCTCTCCGGATTGAATTTTACATCAGCAATCATACCCGCCAGATTGTAACTCCAGAATTCAGGATAGTGTTTTTCCGAATACTCCGGAGATAGCACAAGCACGCCATAGTGTTCGGCCTTTTGAATCCAGGTATCCCGGTAATCATTTCCATTTCGCCCCGATCCCGGGATAACCAGGACTACCGGCGAGGTGACTGAGAAATTCTTTGGTTTATAATAGTGAATACGTATTGTTTTTTCCTTTTCAAATCCCCCCTCAACTACGAATGAACCGCTACCTGTTTCCAGTACAACTTCATTTAGTGTTACCTCAGGCGCTGTTGGTAATTTATG
>JANQHL010000198.1 GCA_028277085.1 Flavobacteriaceae bacterium | reverse complement strand
GTCCTAAGACAAAAAAAGAAACCCCGAAAGGCCCCCTCTTTACCTTATTCCAGCCCCACCTTATCAGCAAAGCGGGTGCAAATATAGAAAGGATTATTTCTAACCACAAAATGTTTTGAAACAAAATTTTATAAAAATTTCAACAATTTGATTGTGAATTGTTTACAACTCAATTCCCTCTACCTATCCCCTAAATACAGCTCCAGGTTTATAGTGCTTATCCACTTATTTAGCCCGCTTCAGATCGTACCTAAATCATGTTGTTACTTCACCCTTAGATATTATCTTTGCCCCTACGCTAAAATCTGCATGATTGAAATGATTAAAATTACACTGCCTGACGGCGCCATTAAGGAGGTACAATCCGGTACAACAGTCCTTGCCATTGCAAAAAGCATCAGTGAGGGACTAGCTCGAAATGTAATTTCAGCACAATATAATGATGTCACTGTTGAAGTGACCACGCCCCTTACACATGATGGCACGCTAACGCTATTTACCTGGTCAGATACTCCTGGTAAAAAGGCCTTTTGGCACTCCTCTTCGCATGTGGTGGCGCAGGCCTTAGAGGAGTTGTACCCGGGCATCAAACTCACCATTGGCCCTGCCATTGAAAATGGGTTTTACTACGATGTAGATTTTGGGGAACATCCTATTTCAGAAAAAGATTTTCCGAAAATTGAAAAAAGAGCACTGGAGATCGCCAGAGGCAAGCATGAGTTTAAAATGCGAGAGGTGTCCAAAAAAGATGCCCTTGCCTTTTATGAAGCTCAAAACAATCCCTATAAAATTGAGCTAATTGAAAACCTTAATGATGGGGAAATCACTTTTTGCGATCACAGCACGTTTACCGATCTATGTAGAGGAGGACATATTCCCAATACTGGGTTGATAAAGGCCATAAAAATATTGAATGTAGCCGGAGCCTACTGGCGAGGGGATGAGAACAACCCGCAATTGACCAGGGTATATGGCATATCGTTCCCAAAACAAAAGGAACTGACTGAATATCTTGAGCTTCTGGAAGAGGCTAGAAAACGAGATCATAGAAAACTGGGAAGGGAACTCGAATTGTTTGCATTTTCACAAAAAGTAGGACAGGGTCTTCCGTTATGGTTACCCAAAGGCGCTGCGTTACGGGAAAGACTGGAAAACTTCCTAAAGAAAGCGCAAAAAAAAGCCGGCTATGAAATGGTGGTAACCCCCCATATAGGGCAAAAGGAACTGTATGTTACCTCCGGACATTACGCAAAGTATGGGGAAGATAGTTTTCAACCCATTCATACCCCAAAGGAAGACGAAGAGTTTTTGCTAAAACCGATGAATTGCCCTCACCATTGTGAGATCTATAAGTTCCAGCCACATTCATACAAAGATCTACCGATTCGATATGCTGAATTTGGAACTGTATACCGATATGAACAAAGTGGTGAGTTGCATGGATTAACACGGGTCCGTGGATTTACCCAGGATGACGCACATATCTTCTGTACTCCGGAACAATTGGATCAGGAATTTAAGAATGTGATCGACCTTGTATTATATGTATTTACATCATTAGGTTTTGACAGCTTTACCGCGCAGGTTTCGATTCGGGATTTGGAAAAGCCCGAAAAATATATTGGATCGCCCGAAAACTGGGAGAAAGCGGAACAGGCGATAATCAAAGCGGCAGAAGATAAAGGACTTAAGTTCACCATAGAACCCGGGGAGGCTGCCTTTTATGGGCCAAAATTGGATTTTATGGTCAAAGATGCCTTGGGACGTAGCTGGCAGTTAGGAACGATCCAAGTTGATTACAGTTTGCCAGAACGATTTGATTTAACCTACAAGGGTAGTGATAACGAACTTCACAGACCCATTATGATTCACCGAGCCCCTTTTGGAAGTCTGGAGCGGTTTGTTGCTATATTATTGGAACATACTGGAGGTAATTTTCCACTTTGGCTTATTCCACAACAAGCTATTGTGTTGCCTGTCAGTGAGAAACACGAAAATTATGCAGAAAAAGTTTTGAATTCGCTGGAAAATCACGAAATTCGCGCGCTCATTGATAATAGGAACGAAACGGTAGGGAAAAAAATTCGGGAAGCCGAAATGAAGAAAATCCCTTTCATGTTGATTGTTGGGGAGAATGAAGAGGAGCAAGGAACCATTGCTGTGCGAAAACACGGTGGAGAAGACCTCGGGGCAGTTGAAATAGATGAATTTGCCCATTTGATTGCGACAGAAATAAATAGTACCTTAAAGTCGTTCTAAAAATTAAGTTTAACCAAAAGTTATAAATCATAGCAATACGAAGAAGATCAAGGCCGCAGCCACGTAGGGAGAACAAAAACCCACACAAAATCAATGAACAAATTACCGCTCGGGAGGTACGACTAGTGGGCGATAACGTAGAAATGGGAGTTTATCCGTTGCGAACTGCCCTTGATAAAGCCCGGGAATTGGAGTTGGATCTGGTTGAGATATCACCTAAAGCGGATCCACCGGTTTGTAAGATAATTGATTACAAGAAGTTCTTATACGAACAGAAGAAGCGGGAGAAGGCTATGAAAGCCAAAGCCACTAAAGTGATCGTTAAGGAAATTCGATTTGGACCGCAGACCGATGATCACGATTATGAGTTTAAAAAGCGGCACGCAGAGAAGTTCTTAAAGGATGGCGCCAAATTGAAGGCCTATGTATTTTTCAAAGGGCGCTCTATAGTTTACAAGGATCAGGGAGAGATTCTGTTATTGCGCTTAGCACGGGATCTCGAAGAATTTGGAAAGGTAGAACAGATGCCAAAACTAGAGGGAAAACGTATGACGATGTTCATCGCCTCAAAGAATACAAAAAAGTAAGCGGGAGGCTATTCTGGTGTACAGCATAGCAAAAGTTATATAAAGGAAGAAAAATGCCAAAGATGAAAACAAAATCCAGTGCCAAAAAGCGATTTAAGCTTACAGGTTCTGGTAAAATCAAAAGAAAGCACGCTTTTAAAAGTCATATTCTGACCAAAAAATCGAAAAAGCGTAAGCTAAGGTTAACCCACTCTACTCTTGTACATGAGTCGGACGTTAACAGTATTAAAGAACAATTGCGATTGAAATAGTTGTTCTTTCGGTTTATTTAATGTTTAACCCTGGAGTCAGGCCAAAGTAAAGTGTCGCATAACGACCGCCTACTACAAAAAAAGAAAAATTATGCCAAGATCAGTGAATTCAGTTGCTTCAAGAGCTAGAAGAAAAAAAGTAATGAAGCAAGCCAAGGGGTACTTTGGACGACGTAAAAACGTTTGGACGGTAGCCAAGAATGCGGTAGAAAAGGCTATGCAGTATGCCTACCGCGATAGAAGAAATAAAAAGAGAAGTTTTCGAGCGCTTTGGATTACCCGTATCAATGCAGGTGCTCGTATGCACGGAATGTCTTACTCTCAGTTTATGGGAAAAGTAAAAGCTAACGGTATTGAACTGAACCGAAAAGTACTAGCCGATTTAGCGATGAACCATCCTGAGGCATTTAAAGCCATAGTAGAAAGAGTAAAATAACGATTAACATAAACTTTACCCCGCTTTCAAAAACCCGCCAAATGGTGGGTTTTTTTATTCTCCCAAAATTGTCACTAGTAATGTTCTTCCAGAGGCATTATCACGGTGTTCGCAGAGATAGATCCCCTGCCATATCCCCAAATTCAATCTACCACTGGTAATTGGTACCTGAACTGACGCACCGAATAGTGAAGCTTTGATATGTGCTGGCATATCATCCGGACCCTCATAGTTATGACGATAGTAGGGTGCATTTTCGGGAACCATGGTATTCATATGACTTTCAAAATCCATTCGCACAGTGGGGTCTGCGTTTTCATTGATAGTTAAACTGGCCGAAGTGTGTTTTATAAAGACTTGAAGTAGGCCTATCTGTATCTGTCTCAATTGAGGCACTGCAGCTAGTACCTCATCTGTAATCAGATGGAATCCCCTTCCAAATGGAGGCAATGTTAATTCCTTTTGGTAGCTCTTCATAGAACATTGAATTTAATACAAACTTTACAAGAATCCACCCTATCCTACTACCTTTGTGCCCTTAAATGCGTCAAATGGATTTATCCAATATCAAAATGGTCGTCAGTGATATGGATGGCACTTTGCTGAATTCCAAACATCAGGTAAGCGACCGCTTTTTTGAACTTTTCCACAAACTCAATGACAAGGGCATACAATTCGTTGCCGCCAGCGGTCGTCAATACCATAGTATGGCCTCGAAACTTCATCAAATTAAGGATAGTATCGTATTCATTGCTGAAAACGGTGCCATTATTCGCCAACGCGAAAAGGAGATTTCAAGTACCCCTTTGGCTCCTGAACTGGTTAATCGGTTAGTTCGCATAATAAGAGACATTGATGATGTTGGTATCATGCTATGTGGAAAATCGACTTCGTACTTTGACTCTTCTTCCTCAAAATTTCTTGAAGATTTAGTGGAATACTACTCCAAATACGAGGTGGTTGAAAGTTTTGATTTTGTACAAGAAGAAATTGTAAAAATTGCGGTTTATCACGACGTCAGCTCAGAATTATACTTATACCCGACAGTGCAAAACTATGCAAAAGACGTCTTGGTCAAGGTTTCAGGGCGACATTGGATGGATATTAACCACATCAATGCGCACAAGGGCAACGCATTGAAAAAGGTAATGAATGCATTCGGGGTAAACCCCAACGAAGTTCTCGTATTCGGAGATTACTATAATGACCTGGAAATGTTAGAACTGGCAGACTTTAGTTTTGCCATGGCCAATGCGCATCCCAAGGTAAAAAAAGTAGCGCGGTACGAAACAAAAGACAATAACAACTACGGTGTGGAGACTATTCTTGAACAGCTGCTATGAAAGAAGAAATTATAGGGCTTGTCGAAACATTGGAATTAACACCCCATCCGGAAGGTGGCTATTATCGTGAAACGTACAGAAGTAGCGAGAGTATTCCATCACATCTGCTCGAAAACCCGTATCAAGGCGATCGAAATGTTTGCACTTGCATTTACTTTTTATTGACTTCCGATTCCTTTTCTGCCTTTCATAAAATTCAGCAAGATGAGATTTGGCATTTTTACAAGGGTGCTCCCATTGAATTGCACCAGATCTCGCCAAACGGTCAATACACCAAAAGCCTGGTGGGGAACGATATGATCGCAGGACATAGGCCGCAGTTGGTAGTACCTGGAGGGAATTGGTTTGCAGCTGCTATCCCTGAACTGGATAGTTATGCACTAGTTGGGTGTACGGTAGCTCCGGGATTTGATTTTCAAGATTTTGAATTGGCTGATCGTGAAAAACTGATCGCTGAGTTTCCTGAGCATGCTGAGATTATTAAAAAATATACCCGCAACTCATAGCTGATAGCTCATCAGGTCTTCTGCTTTTTCTTACGAGCCGCCGGAAATAACACATTGTTTAGTATTAGCCGATATCCGGGAGAAGTAGGATGCAATTCCAATTCCGTTTTGGGGTCGCCCACGCGGTGTTGATAGTCTTCAGGATCGTGGCCTCCGTAAAAGGTAAAAAAGCCTTTCCCTTGGATACCATGGATGTAACGCGCTTCTCCGTTAAGTTTACACTCTCCCAGGACCATTACAGTAGGTTTCAATTCTCTTGGTTCAAAAGCTGTGGTCTGCCCCATAAACCCTTTAACCAAAGCAGTATGATTTTGCGTAAGCATAGTAGGCACAGGATCCCATTTTGCCGAAAACTCCATCAGGGTGAAATAATCCGATTCCCGGGGAACTGACCTTCGTTTTCCGGTCATGTCGATTGAAGAAAACTCATATTTCAACGGATTCCGTTCCAGCGAAAAGTTAGTAAAGGCAAAAGTCCTTGAAAAATCCAGTTTGCCCTGGTAGTTGGCCTCGGAAGGATCACCATCAAACATGGGTTCACAAATATCCACATTGTTAGCTGCCAAGGCGATGTCAAAACTATCAGTTGCTGAACACATCGCGAACATGAATCCCCCTCCTATGACATACCGTCTAATTTTTTCGACAACCGCACTTTTTTGTTCAGAAACCTTGGAAAATCCCAATTTTGCAGCGCGTTCCTCTGCCAGTCGCTTACCTTCAATATACCATGGTGACGCGCGATAAGCACCATAAAACTTTCCATATTGTCCTGTAAAATCTTCGTGATGCAGGTGCAACCAGTCGTAAAGTGCTAGTTTGTCATCCAGGACTTCCTCGTCATACAAGGTGATGTACGGGATTTCCGCATAAGTGAGCACCATGGTAACGGCGTCGTCCCAGGGCTGGTTGTCTTTTGGGGAATATACCGCAATCTTTGGCGCTTTTTCCAAAATCACAGCATCCTGGTTTTGGGAAGGACTTCCAATACCTTCTAGAATAGCTTCTGCCTGTGCATCAGATAGTACTTCAAAGGATACACCGCGAATTTGGCATTCATTTCGTATCGCTTCCCCATTCGGAAGTAAAAAAGAACCTCCGCGATAATTGAGCAACCACTGTACTTTTTGTTGTTTAGTTAACACCCAGTAGGTAATCCCATAGGCCTTCAAATGGTTCTGTTGGCTTTCCGAATCCATCGGAATTAAGATAACGGAAGCTGTGGAGATGCTATAGCATAATACTAGTGCGACAAATGAAAAAGCTGTTTTGATTTTTGTTCCCGGGCTAAAAAGGGACATCGTTGTCCGGATCTTCACTATCATTAAGTGAACTTCCAAAAGCCTCATCAGCGCTTGGAAATGCTTGCGGAGAAAAAGGGTTTTCGTCATCATCATTCATCTTAGACTGGAACTCAAAAGGAGAGTCAAATTCATCTAAATTATCGAATTTTCCAAGGTGCCCAACAAATTTTAACCTAATATTATCGAGTCCGCCATTCCTGTGTTTTGCAACGATAAACTCTGCCTGACCCTGGGTAGGCGTCCGTTCTTCGTCGTCCCACTCATCTATTTTATAATATTCCGGCCGGTAAATAAAGGAAACAATATCTGCATCCTGTTCAATTGCCCCGGACTCCCTTAAATCCGATAAAATAGGACGTTTACTTCCACCCCTCGTTTCCACAGCTCTCGATAACTGGGAAAGTGCAATGACCGGAACATTGAGCTCTTTTGCTAACGCTTTAAGGTTACGGGATATTGTGGAGATCTCCTGTTCCCTATTCCCCCCTTTTTGGCTACCCCCTGCGGTCATTAATTGTAAATAATCAATAACGATAAGCTTAATCTTGTGCTGGGAGGCCAAACGCCGTGCTTTGGCCCTTAAATCGAATATGGAAAGGGAAGGCGTATCATCTATAAACAAAGGAGCTTTCTCCAAGGAGTTCACCTTTACGTTCAATTGTTCCCACTCATGCTTTTCCAAACGTCCAGTTCGAAGGTTTTCCGAAGAAAGTCCGGTTTCTGAGGAAATCAATCGTGTTATCAATTGTACGGA
>JANQHL010000185.1 GCA_028277085.1 Flavobacteriaceae bacterium | reverse complement strand
TGATTTAGACGTCAATACCCTACGGGCCTTGGAAGAAGGCCTGGAAAATTTTGCAGGATGCGCAGTAATTATCTCTCATGATCGTTGGTTCCTGGACCGGATATGTACGCATATCCTGGCTTTTGAGGGTGATTCTCAGGTATATTTCTTTGAAGGTTCCTTTTCCGATTACGAGGAGAACAAAAAGAAACGACTCGGCGCAGATGTAATGCCGAAGCGTATAAAGTATAAAAAATTGGTGCGTTAGTACTTATACCAATTCAATACGGTCACTTTTATTTTCGGATTGCGTTCAGTCACTATTTTGGAAAACTCTAGAACATCAGAATACCCCTCAGTTCCCCTGTAGAGATAGGGAAATACTTCCTTGGGGGCAAATGCCAAGACAGCATCCGCGGCACTTTCAACAGACATCGTATAGTGCAAATTCATGCTCACAAATGCTTTGGTGATATTTTGGAGCGCCCGCTTTTCCGGAATACCCTGGGTAGCTCCTGAGATGTATATTCGCTCGCTTTCCATATCGAGGAGGTATCCATTTCCTCCTCCTTTGGGATGATAGGTAAGCGCTTCTTCCCTTAAATAATACATAGGAACAGCCTCCACGGTAATTCCATAACGTTCCTTAGAGTCCCCGTTGTCCAAAACATCGATCTGCGGGGTAAACGGCTCCGGTAATTCGTCTGCAACAACCTGTGGCACCATTATCTTTGCTTTTCCCGTATCTAATCCTTCCAAAGTCGCTAAACTAAAGTGATCACTATGAATATCCGTGATCAGGATTAAGTCCGGCTTTTTATGGTTGGAAAAAGTAGTCACACCTCCTACGGGATCCACATAAATTGTGATATCCTTCCATTGTAACACTATAGTGGCATGTTGGATAGGGGAAATAGTTAGTATAGGTTTGGGGAAGGATTCAAACGGTGGAGTTTCGGAGGATTGGCTGGTTTTCCCCTTCTTTTCCCCGCTTACGCAACCATAAAAAAGGCAACAAATCAAGGTAAAAAGACCAAAGTGGATGGTTTTCATGCAATTTTTTTTGTTTTCTAAAGCTACGTATTCAAAGGGCTTTTCAGGGGTTTTTAACATATGCGAGTAAAAAAATAGTCTAAAACGGAATCTATATCGTATATAAGCAAGACACAAACAAATTTGTACTTGTTAGAAAAACTAAGATTATGACAGAAGCTAAGAACAACAACAGTTTAAAGGTAATTGCAGGCCTTTTAGGAGTAGTTCTTTTAGGAACAATTATTTACACGGTAAGTCTTTACCAGGATAAGAAAAAAACCACAGCAGCTCTTACGCAGGAGAAAGAAATGGTGGTTGAAGATTTAAATAGCCTAAAATCTGAATATGACAAGGCTATTTTGGAAAGCAACGCCACCAATGAAGAATTGGTAGCTGCTCGTGACAGAATTGCTAAATACATAGATTCCGTTCAAAGCATGAAAGCTGACATTGCTACGTTGTCCCGTTACCGAAGACAAGTAGGACAATTGAAGGCAGAGCGTGAGGAACTAATGAAGCAGGTGGATTCGCTTACGCAATCCAATACCTTGTTAGCAATGCAGCGCGATAGCACTTTTGTTGAATTGGAAAAGCAAACTGTTTTCAACGATTCATTGATCGTACAAAACACGCAGCTGGCAGATGCTGTTGAGCGCGGATCTGCGCTTAACCTATCAGAATTCAAAATTGATGCGGTTAAAGAAAGAAGCAGTGGAAAACTGGTTTCTACTTCCCGTGCAAAAGCCACCGATAAATTTAAGGTTTGCTTTACCGTAGCGGATAATGCTATTGCACAAGCGGGTGACCGTGAATTCTTTATTGAGGTTTTGGACCCTCAAGGAAATGTTTTGGGAGAAAGCTTTACAAAAACCGATGAAGAAGGCGCTTCTATTACCTACAGCAAAGGGACTAGCTTCTACTACGAAAACAACTCTTTAGATGTCTGTGACTATATCAATAAGCCCGCTGATGCATTCCAAAAAGGGAATTACATGGTAAATGTATACGATGATGGCTTGAAGCTTTTAGGTACTTCCAAGTTTATCCTAAAATAAACACTATCCACTATACTTAAAAAGGGCGTCCCGCGAGGGATGCCCTTTTTTCGTTTCATGAATTTTTAGGGGATTAGGATCATTTTAAACTCCCCACCATATCCTCTGGTTTCACCCATTGATCATAGTCTTCGGGACTTACGTATCCCAAATTAACGGCTTCTTCTCTCAAGGTTGTGCCATTCCTATGGGCGGTAGTGGCAATTTCAGCGGCTTTATAATACCCGATCTTGGTATTTAGTGCAGTCACCAGCATTAAGGAATTGTTGAGGAGCTTTTGAATAGTTTCATGGTTTGGTGCTATGCCCACAGCACAGTTTATGTCAAAGCTTATGCACGCATCCCCTAGTAACTGTGCCGACTGCAGGATATTGGCGGCCATTACGGGTTTAAATACATTCAATTCGTAATGCCCCTGGGCACCTCCTACCGAAATGGCAACATCGTTCCCCATGACCTGGGCGCACACCATTGTTAATGCCTCGCATTGGGTGGGGTTCACTTTACCAGGCATAATAGAACTGCCGGGTTCATTGGCAGGAATTAGGATCTCACCAATTCCGGAGCGGGGACCAGAAGCCATCATTCGAATATCGTTAGCAATTTTATTCAAGGCTACGGCCAATTGTTTTAGTGCTCCATGACTCTCTACAATGGCATCATGAGCAGCCAGGGCTTCAAATTTGTTTGTTGCGGTAATAAACGGATGCCCGGTAAAATCGGCAATATATTTTGCAACCAGAACATCATAGCCTTTAGGAGTGTTTAATCCGGTCCCTACCGCTGTACCACCTAAAGCTAATTCTGATAGGTGAGGTAATGTATTCTTTAAAGCGGTTAGCCCGTGATCCAACTGCGAGACATAACCCGAAAATTCCTGACCTAGGGTTAGGGGAGTTGCGTCCATGAGATGCGTTCTGCCAATTTTAACAACCTCCTTAAATTCCTCTGCTTTTTTATGCAGTGTGTTTCTTAGTTGCGTTACCCCTGGTATGGTCACTTCTACAATTTTCTTGTAGGCCGCAATATGCATACCCGTAGGGAAGGTATCGTTAGAGGATTGGGATTTGTTTACATCGTCATTGGGAAGTAAGGCTTTTTCCCCTTCACCAATTTTTTTACCTGCCAATTCCTGTGCCCGGTTCGCGATAACCTCATTCACATTCATATTGCTTTGTGTCCCAGAACCGGTCTGCCAGATCACCAATGGGAACTGGTCATTGTGCTTCCCAGCCAAAATT
>JANQHL010000138.1 GCA_028277085.1 Flavobacteriaceae bacterium | reverse complement strand
ATGGCTACGTTTGGCTTGGACCTTATGTTCAGTTTCAAAAAGGCAATGCCGGGTTAAGGTTTTCTTTTGGTGGCAACCTGGCAGACGAAGACGAGCGTTTCGCACCCAACGATTTTTATAAGTTGGCGTTCTTCATGTCCTTATAGACATTCAACCATTGCCTGGAGGTTATCCGGCAAGTTCGTGGGACGTTTACTCCATGGAAAACTGTTTTTCTCCTGCTCTTACCCTGGTATCCATAAAATTTTGCCTCGGCACCAGGGGGCAGGAGAATTTTTTGTTATACACGCAATAGGGATTATACGCCCGGTTAAAGTCAATAACCAAGGTATCTCCTTCCGGTACGCGCAAATCCAGATACCGGCCTCCACCATAGGTCTCTTCTCCATTGGTCCTATCGAGGAAGGGCAAAAACAAATAATCCTCAAACCCGGGTCTCGTCATTAAATCAAGGCCCCTGTACACCTCAAGCTCATAAGCTACTCCATTCAATTGGAAGGTGGCAATCCCGAATACCACCTCATAACTATTCCTATCAGTAGTAGTAGGCATCTTGAATGGTTTGGCATTCGGAGTACGTTTCAGATAGGCTTTCACAATATATTCTTCATTCGGTGGAAAAAAATCCAATCCTTCAAAATTCTTTCGATATCTATCGGGCAGTGGCGAGGTCTCTGGATTCCTAAACTCCGCATCTTTTTCCTGTTGATATCGTATAACCGCCTGAAGTTGTTTTGACATATAGATGGTACTACTTTCTGTCTGATCGTGATACCTTTTTGCTTGTCTACAGGCCAATCCCAAAATGCACAACAGCAGTGCCATTAAAAACCGTCTCATACTTCAAAAATACATTAGAAGGGGTTCAATTCAATCTGGAATTGTACCTTTTACGAGAAAACAGGATGCTAATGAAAAAATTTATGGCAATCGGGGTAGTACTTTTCACCTTGATAGCGTGTCAACAGCATCCCAACAGGGAAGCATCTTTATCGGAAAGAAATCCCCCCGTTTTGGAAGCAGGACGCTATAATGTGGCTTTTCTAATTATGGATGGTGTATACAATACAGAGTTTACTGCCCCATTTGATATTTTCCAGCATACGCAATATCGGGAAAACATAAAGGCCATGAACACCTTTACAGTTGCTAATACCTTGGAGCCAATCACTTCATTTGAGGGACTGCGTATCCTTCCGGATTTTGATTACACCCGGGAGGAGCTTCCCAAAATTGATATCCTGGTAGTCCCTAGTGCTGAGCATCATTTGGATACCGATTTACAGGATACTACGATGTTGAATTTTGTAAGAAAAGTAGCTAAGGAAACCCTCTATATGACCTCCCATTGTGATGGAGCCTTTGTTTTGGCAAAAGCGGGGCTTTTGGAAACGGTAGCTTCCACTACCTTCCCAAGCGATATCGTAAAATATAAGGCAATGTTCCCGAATTTAGAAGTAAAGGATAGTGTACTTTTTGTCCATGATGGCAAATACATCACCTCGGTGGGGGGTGCCAAAAGTTTTGAGGCCGCTTTATATCTTTGCGAGCTGCTCTATGGCAAAGAAATTACCAAATCTCTAGCTCAGGGACTGGTTATCGATTGGGATTTGGAGACTATCCCAAAATTTATTCGTCCTTGATCTTATACCGGGAATCATCAAGATACTTCTCCACCAACGTATTGAATTCAGGGGTAATTCGAAATAAAGCAGTATGCTCAATCCCGTACAAGCGTTCTTTATCCTTAAAACCCTTTTTTAGCGCCTCTTCCAGGTAGAAAAGTGCTGTTCCAAAGTCTTCGTTTTTCGCAGCAACGGAAACCACTTTCAAATAATTGTCAAAATCCAGTGGGGCTGTTAAGGTTTTTAGCATATATAAAAACACCAAGGCTTCTTCATCTACTACCTTTTGACTTTTAACAACTTGGATATTTTCTTCAACCAGTGCATTAACATAGCCCTTTAGCCGCTTTCCCAACTGTTGCTGGATACCGCTGGGGTCATTTATATATTTATCGATTTTTCCCATCTGGTAATTCCACCAACCCAGATTATTATAATTATAGGTAAGTACATCTTCCTCCAAAAAATAGGTAAAATCTTCCCTAAGCAACGCCTCATTAAAAAAAGCAGTTCCTTGTTCCCGGTTTAATGCCCGAAACTCCGTACTGCGTTTGACCTCTCGTTTTGCCTGGCGCAGTGAATCAGTATTTTTCAACGTTCTGAAAGCGAACAAGGTTTCTGCCATTGCTCGATTGGCCAGAAGGTACTTTTTCTGTGCTAGCAGTTCCTGTATCTCTTGAATATCCCTTTGATACAAACTATTAATCATAGTACTATCCTTGGTTCGGTTTTCCCTGGCCATAGCGATCAGTTCAAAATAAGAGAGCGCCTTGTACAATGTCGCTTCCTCAAGTTGTTGAGGGCTGTCGTACACCAGAAGATTATTCTGAAACTTTAAACCATTCAGCAGCTTTTCATTTTGCAACAACGTCAGATAGTTATAATTGTTCCTTTGCACCACACCAATGAAGTGAAAGGGATTTTTACCGCTCAGCAATTCAATATTTAAAAGGGAGGCATTCACTGAGAGGGCTCCTTCAATATCTTTGAAAAATATAGGAACCAGGTTAGCATACCGCCCACCCTCTTCAATACCAGCAGTATACACCCTGCTCTTATGGATGGGGAAAAGGTCCAAAACCCGATCCAACATGCGCTTTGTCCTTAAAATATTTTCGGTCAGGGTCACCGAATCATGAACAGCATTTGGAGAAACAACAATGTATCCTAACGAATCAGCAACAGTAACAAACGTTGAAATCGCGTTTATCCCTTTTCCCTGCATATTGAAGGCTACCAACAAAGGCCATTTTTCTGATGTCTTAAATTTATTAGGTATGTAAACGGCAAAGCTCTCGTTAATGGTGTCATTCACTTTTAAGGAATCCAACGCCGTTCCTTTTCTAATCCTCAATTCTTGTGAAAAACAAGAAACCTGGCTAAAGGCAACGACTAGGGAAATAAACAGTGCGTATTTATTTATCATATGGCTAATACCGCAAATATCTCGCCAAAATTTGATTTTTAAACTGCCTTTTCCCTCCATTTAAGTAGTGGTGCATCGGAGATAACATCCGACAAAATGATATGCGTCCGGGTTTCTCCATAAGTTATTAAAGTATCAATAAACTGCTCCAAATGCCCTTGATCCTTAAGGACCACCTCCATAATAATGTTCTCATTACCCGTAATCCGGTAACAATTGATTATCTCTTCAAAAGACGTTACTTTTTTCAAAAAGGGACGCAATTTCCCAACAAATGCCCGGAGCGTTATAATCGCCCGTAACTGGTGCCCCAACTTGGTATAGGATATTTTTGCCTGATAATTTTCAATTATTCCTATATCCTCCATTTTTTTTATTCGCTCCGCGACAGCAGGAGAAGTTAACCCCACTTTTCTACCTATTTCTGCAAAGCTGGCTCGCGCATTTTTCTGGAGACAAAGAAGAATCTCAGTGCTTAAATGATCAATTTTAAAATTCAAAATCTACTTTTAGAAATATTTTACTTTTCAAAGTAAAAATAGGTTTATAGTTTGTTTTCTAAAGGTAATCATTTTAATTACTTTATTAATTTTAATCTATTGAATTGCTAGGAAAAAAGATGGGAAATACAAATTTTAACACTCTTCCGGTTTATCAAAAATCCTTGGCATTACGGGATCTAAGTAATGCTGTAGCAAGATATTTTTCCCATGATCCTGAGGTATTCCCACAGGAGCGAAGTGCTGGGTTGCGCAAGATTATTGCGGATGCATTGATCACCGACGCTTCCCTTATCCCATCCGCTATAGAAAATGTTTACCAAACAAATTCTAACAGCGGAAAACTGAAAAATGCAACATTTATCCACATCATCACCAGGAATATCCTTTCCTACTGTAACGGTCTGGAGAAAGATGGTGTAAAAGAAAAGGAGTATATCAATTTGTTGCGTCGGGAAATCCGCACTTTTCGAAAATCTTTTAAGCAATGGCGTAAAGCAATCATTGCCTCTAATGGTGACGATTAGTCGCCTTTGTGAATTTATAGCCTGTAACTGGGACCGCTATTGTTGGAAGGTGTAGCCCCACATCACATATTTCTTCTGTATTTTCCACCCACTTCGAAAAGCGCCTGGGTAATCTGCCCTAAAGAGCAATACTTAGTAACCTCCATAAGCTGATCAAAAGTATTTCCATTGTCCACTGCTACTTGTTGTAACTCCTTTAATAGCGTAGCAGACAATTCCATATTTCCCTGCTGTAAGGCCCTAAGCGTTTGAATCTGGCCTCCCTTTTCCTGTTGCGTAGCGCGAATAACTTCATCCGGTAAAATTGTCGGCGATCCCTTGGAACTCAGGAATGTATTTACACCTATAATAGGATATTCCCCGGAATGCTTCAAGGTCTCGTAATGCAAACTTTCCTCCTGAATTTTAGAGCGTTGGTACATGGTTTCCATAGCCCCCAATACCCCACCTCGTTCCGTAATTCTGTCAAACTCCAGTAATACAGCTTCTTCAACAAGATCAGTAAGTTCTTCAATGACAAATGCCCCCTGCAGAGGGTTTTCATTTTTAGCCAATCCCAATTCCCTGTTGATAATGAGTTGTATTGCCATAGCACGCCTCACAGATTCCTCTGTTGGGGTGGTAATTGCCTCGTCATAGGCATTGGTATGCAGGGAGTTACAATTGTCATAAATGGCATAGAGCGCTTGCAAGGTGGTTCGGATATCGTTAAAATCAATTTCCTGGGCATGTAAGCTTCTTCCTGAAGTCTGAATGTGATATTTAAGAAGTTGGGCCCTGGGACCGGCTCCGTACTTTTCCCGCATCGCTTTAGCCCAAATCCTACGAGCAACCCGACCAATCACTGCGTATTCAGGGTCAATCCCGTTAGAAAAAAAGAAAGACAGGTTAGGGCCAAACTCGTCAATATCCAATCCCCTGCTCAAATAATACTCCACATAAGTAAAGCCGTTGGAAAGTGTAAATGCCAATTGCGATATCGGATTGGCGCCCGCTTCGGCAATGTGATACCCGGATATAGAAACCGAGTAGAAATTACGGACACTGTTATCAATGAAATATTCCTGTACATCGCCCATTAGTCTGAGGGCAAACTCTGTGGAAAAAATACAGGTGTTTTGCGCCTGGTCCTCTTTCAGTATGTCAGCCTGTACGGTTCCACGAACCTTGCTTAAGGTGTCCGCCTTGATCTTTTCGTAAATTTCCAAAGGAAGCACCTGATCTCCTGTTACCCCCAATAACAGCAGTCCAAGACCATCATTTCCTGCAGGAAGTTCTCCCTGATACGACGGGCGTTTTACCTTCTTTTTTTTGTAAATGGCTTTGATCTTGCTATCTACCGCTTCCTCTAACCCCTGTTCCTTGATATACTTCTCGCAATTTTGATCTATAGCAGCATTCAGAAAAAAACCAAGTAGCATGGGTGCCGGGCCATTAATGGTCATACTCACAGAGGTCATAGGATCCGCGAGATCAAATCCGGAATACAGTTTTTTAGCGTCGTCCAGGCAACAAATAGAAACCCCGGCATTCCCAATTTTACCATAGATATCCGGCCGTTCATCCGGATCCTGCCCATATAGGGTCACTGAGTCAAAAGCTGTGGACAACCTTTTTGCAGGCATGTCCAGACTCACATAATGAAATCGTCTATTGGTGCGCTCCGGCCCGCCTTCCCCAGCAAACATTCTTGTGGGGTCCTCGCCTTTGCGCTTAAAAGGATAGATCCCTGAAGTAAATGGAAAACTTCCCGGTACATTTTCCTGAAGCATCCATTTGAGCAAATCTCCCCAGGCAGTATACTTTGGTAGGGCTACCTTTGGGATTTGATTTTTGGAGAGGGAGCGTGTATGCGTATCAATATTGATTTCCTTGCCCCTGACTTTGAACGAAAAGACAGGACTTCGATATTGTGCTGACAGCTTTTCCCAATTTCGTAAGGACTCCCAGTTTTTCGGGGCAAGATCCAGTTTAACCCGGTCGAATTCCGCGATCAAAGCTTTGCCAATCTCAGCGTTCTCATGCTCAAGTGCCAGGGCCACCAAATCGTTACTTAATCCATTATTGTCAAGAACTGATAAAGCATCAGTGGTTTCTTCGATATCCAATACCGAAAGGAGTGTCTTAAAAATAGCATACAGCTTTTGGGCAACTGCTGCCTGAACGATTACCCCTTGGTCGTAAGCTCGGTTGTTTTCAGCAATTTCCGAGAGGTATCGCGTCCTTGCAGGCGGGATAATGAATTGTTTTTCAGCTGTGGTTTTCATCAGTGTTAAATCCGGGTGGAACACACTGTCAGTTTTGCTTGCCAAGGCTTCCATAGTGTGTCGATATAGCTGATTCATTCCCGGATCGTTGAACTGAGAGGCAATGGTACCGTAAATGGGTGATTTTTCCGCTTCAATATCCCAGAGATTATGATTGCGGACATACTGTTTTCGAACATCCCGCAAGGCATCTTGAGCGCCCCGCTTATCAAACTTATTGATCGCAACTACATCAGCAAAATCCAACATATCTATCTTTTCCAATTGGGTCGCCGCACCAAATTCAGGGGTCATTACATAAAGCGAGACATCACTAAATTCCAGGATCTCCGTATCGGATTGCCCAATACCGGAAGTTTCCAGTATGATTACATCAAATTCCGCGGCCTTCAACACCTGGATCGCTTCTCCTACATATTTAGACAGCGCCAAATTGGATTGCCGGGTAGCCAACGATCGCATGTACACCCGGTTGTTATTAATGGCATTCATTCGGATACGGTCTCCCAGCAGTGCCCCTCCCGTCTTCCGCTTAGAAGGGTCCACCGAAATAACACCAATATGCTTTTCGGGAAAATCGAGGAGAAACCTCCGGATCAGTTCGTCTACAAGACTCGATTTACCAGAACCTCCCGTACCCGTTATTCCCAGCACCGGTATTGTAGCCGCTACGTGAACCTTTTTAAAATGCGTATGAAATTCTTCGGAGCGATTTTCCGCCAAAGAAATCAGTCGTGCAATCGTTGTGGTGTCCTTCTCTTTCAGGTATCCGGACACATTTTTAGCCAATGTTTCGCATAATTCCGGTACTGGCGTATCGCATTTTTGTACCAGATCGTTTATCATGCCCTGAAGCCCCATTTCCCTTCCGTCGTCCGGCGAATAAATACGTGTTATTCCATAATCCATCAACGCTTTGATCTCGTGAGGAAGGATAACACCACCGCCCCCACCGAAAATTTTAATATGCCCCGCTCCTTTTTCATTAAGAAGGTCATACATGTATTTAAAGTACTCATTATGCCCTCCCTGATAGGACGTCATAGCAATAGCATTGGCATCTTCTTGTATCGCGCAGTCCACAACTTCAGACACACTCCTATCATGCCCCAAATGAATAACTTCCACGCCCGTGGACTGAATAATGCGCCGCATAATATTAATTGCGGCATCATGACCGTCAAATAGGGAAGCCGCAGTTACAATTCGTATTTTGTGATTCGGTTGATAAGGTGCGATTTGCTGCATTATGAAACCCAGATTTTAGCCCTTGCAAGTTACGATAAATGCAATGAAAAATGTATTCTGATTAGAATTTTACAAAAAATTAAGCCCGTAGCGGTCTGTTTTTTCGAATCAATTAATTTATCATCATTTTTGTAGTTAATGAAGCTAACCGTTCTCATTCATTGTCCCGATCAAACCGGCATTATACATGCGGTAACCCATTTTTTACTTCAGAAAGGGGGAAATGTGATCTATTTGGATCAGCATGTAGATAAAGAAGCTGTCGTCTTTTTTATGCGCCTTGAAGTTGAATTTCCGACTGATTTCTCAAAACCGGATTTTGAATTGGAGTTTACCCATAAGCTGGCAAAGCCTTATGCCATGCAGTGGAGTGCACACTTTGAAGAGGTGCGACCACGTATGGCGATTTTTGTCTCTAAGTACCATCATTGCCTTTATGATCTTTTAAGTCGTTACCGATCGCAGGAATTACAGGTGGAAATCCCCTTCATCATTAGTAATCATGCCGACCTGCAATATGTTGCGCAAAAATTTGAAATACCGTTTCATCACATTCCTGTTTCAAAGGACACGCGTGATATTGCCGAAGAAAAGCAGTTGAAATTGTTGACGGATCACCAGATTGATTTTATTGTTTTGGCACGTTATATGCAAATTGTTTCCGACAAATTGATCACCCATTATCCCAATAAGATTATCAACATACATCATTCATTTTTACCTGCTTTTGCAGGGGCAAAACCGTATCATGCTGCATTCGAACGCGGCGTGAAGATTATTGGAGCTACAAGTCACTATGTAACGGAAGAATTGGACGCCGGCCCTATTATCGAACAAGATGTCTCTCCTGTTTCGCATGTCCATAGTATTAAGGACTTCATAGCAAAAGGAAGGGATCTTGAAAAAATAGTTCTTTCCCGAGCAGTACAGCTTCATGTGGCGCGAAAAACTATGGTATATAACAACAAGACGGTTATCTTTACCTAATGAAACGTATTACCTATCGCATTAGCATACCCCTAGCTGTTTTTCTCTTTTTAGGAATGGGAAGTTGCACCGAATTGCAACAGGTGGTTAACCAATTACCACAAGGGGGAACTGTTGGAAACCCAGAAATAGCCCAAGGACTCAAGGAAGCCCTAAACATGGGTATAGAACAGCAAGTGAGCAAACTGGCCCAGGAAAATGGCTTTTTCAAGAACGAACTTGTCAGGATTCTACTTCCGGAAGAATTGAGAAAAGTGGATAAAACACTTAGGGATGTCGGATTATCCAGTTTGGCAGATCAGGGGTTACGGATTTTAAACCGGGCTGCCGAAGATGCGGTAAGCACCGCGACTCCAATTTTTGTAGATGCTGTAAAAAATATCACTTTTGATGACGCGCGGAACATCCTATTAGGTGCAAACGATGCAGCTACCTCTTATTTAAAAGCTGGTACGCAAGAATCGCTTTATACCGCCTTTAATCCTGTTATTCAAGAATCGTTTACCAAGGTGGGGGCAGACAAAATTTGGAATTCCCTTATATCCGAATACAACAATTTACCCTTCACCAAAAAAGTAAACCCCAACCTGACAGATTATGTTACGCAAGAAGCATTAAATGGCGTGTTTACGATGATCCAAATAGAAGAAGAGAACATAAGAAACAAAGTTTCTTCACGCACCACCACATTATTAAAGCGCGTCTTTGCCTTGCAGGATTAACATTAATTTAATGTTGGTCAATACAATAAAGCCTACCACTCTATCGTTCTAATCCCAAGTAAACAAGGCAATTATAACAAATTGCTAAAGTTTAATTAACCTTGACCCGGGGCATATAATTGAATTTTGTTCCAAGTTATTTGAGTTAGCATTTTTTTGAGTTAGTTAGTTTAGATGCCGGTGGAATCACCGGCATTTTTTGTTTACTGGGGCTTACCTATTTGATAATTAATGAAATAGAATCCAGGTAAATTATTATCGGGGCTTACTTGTTTTAGTTTTTTGTTAACATTTGAGGCGATGCAATTTTATAACTTGTTAGAGTGCTAATTCATCAATCAACCAATGCGACTTACCTTAAGGTACATCCTCCTGTATTTTCTGCTCACCCAGGGACTAGTTTCCTGGGGCAAGGTAACCCACGGAACTGTTGCGACCGAACATTCGGCTATTACTTTTCAAGATTCTTTGGAATGGGCCGAATATTATTATAACATTCATCGATTTGAAAAGGCAATCCCCCTCTACAAAAAAAATTTAGAAGTACCCAAAGAAGAAAAGGTGCATATTCTTAAGAAATTAGCCTTAAGCGAGGCAGCTATAGCCCATCCTGAGGCTTCCGTTTCCTATCTGCACAACTACTTGCAACTGGATTTTCAGCCCTCATTTCTTTTGCATGAAGGCTTTGACGGTATACGTGGGTCCTCCCAGTTTGACAAGGTATCGAGCAGCATCCTACCAAAAATTACCCTTGGATCGTTGTTTTACTTTTTTGTAGCACTTATTGGGTTTTATGTAGTGGCTATTGTGATTCTAAACAAAAAGATCGACCTGAGTTCCCGTATATTAATAGGTTCTTTTGTTTTTATTCATTCCCTCTTTATTCTTAACATATTTGTTAATCGATCTAACTATTTGTTTGAATTCCCGCACACCTATCTAATGTCTACCTGGTCTTCGTTCTTATACGGTCCTCTGCTTTTTCTGTATTTCCGTCGAGTATCGCTACGTCGTGAGTTCCGTAAAAGCGATCTTTTGCATTTTATACCTACAGTACTTTTGATAGCTTATCTGGTTCCTAATATTTATTGGTTTCCAAGTTCAGAAAAGATTAACCTAATGCTTTCCAGAATTCAAAACGGGGTCAGCCCTGGGGATGCTAGTAAATTGGTCCTTATGGTGACTTTAAAAGCACTTTCTCTGGCTATCTATGCACTATTTATCCATCAAGTACTTCAAAAAAGCAAAAAAAGAAATCAATTACAATCTAAAACGCGGCAATGGCAGAAGAATATTTATTTCATTCATATTGCCTACGTGATTACCTATATCAGCTATGGGATCTCCATATCTTTTGGAAACCCATATCCCATTTTTTACCACGTTCCCATTGTCATGATGGCCGCCATGGTAGTGTATGTAGGGTATGCCGCAAACCTTCAACCTGATGTTTTCAGTGGTTTATATCGGTATACCAATAAACTGTTCCCCAAGTACGTCAAATCCGGACTTACAGCGAGTCTTTCCATGGAATTACGTGAAAATCTTTCTGTTCTTTTTAAGGAGGAAAAATTGTATCGGCGAAACGATATCAATCTGGATCTGGTAGCTCAAAAACTCAATACTACCCGGCATAATGCCTCTCAGATCATTAACGAACATTTTGAAGTGAGTTTTCACGAATTTGTGAATCAGTTTCGAATAGCGGAAGCCAAGAAACTATTGGAAGGTAACAAAGAATTAAACATTATCGATATTGCCTATGAAGTGGGCTATAACAACAAAGTGACCTTTAATAAAGCTTTTAAAAAAGCTACCCAACTCACTCCTACCGAATATCTCCGACAAATTGAAAAAAAAAAGAGTCCTAGCTTATCGGGAATTAGTCATTTTTGATGGGGATTTCCAAATCAACGGCTAACAGCTCTTATTTTTGAAAGCAAACGGTTCTGTTGCTTTTCTAAGCATTTTTTCATTTTGTAGGTTATTTGAATTAGTCACTCAATACAACAGAGCCGTTTTTTTATCGCAAGCCGGAAAGATAGTGGATCACTTCTCTGTTGAATACCTTGGGTTGTTCTACGTTAACCACATGACCGCAATTTTCCACTACGAATAGTTCTGCGCTAGAATGCGAACGCACTATTTTCTTAATTGAGGGCAAAAACAAGTAGTCCTCTTCCCCCATAACATAAAATGTAGGGATTTGAATATCCACCATTCGAAAAAACCGAAGTAAGGGGTTGATTTCAGAGGTAAGGCGAAACCATCGTATAAATTCTTTTTGATATAGTTTTTTGGCCTCTCTAACAAAAAGCAAGCGGGATTCACGGTGGTTCTTTTTGGGCATGATGATAAATGCAAAAAACTGATACAACCATAAGTACGGGACCACCGATTTGAATATGATCCCAAGGCGCATTAATACCTGAGACCTGAAGTTCAATTTCATTATGGCTCCCCCCATTACGAGGCTGGAAACCCGCTCAGGGTATTTTTCTGCCAGGTTCCGAATCAAAATGGTGCCCAAAGAGATTCCTATAAAATGCGATCTTTTGATCCGTTCGTGATCAATTACCTCCATAATATCCTCGGTAATAGCGTCAAACGTATACTTATCGCTAAAAGCGTCCTTAAGATTAGGCTTGGAATTTCCGTGTCCCCGCAAATCCAGGAGCAATATGTTGAAGTGATTTTTAAAATCCCTGAGCTGCTTGTACCAAATGGTGGAACTTCCACCCGCTCCATGAACAAAGGTTACCCATTCGCCGGAATGTTCATGTGGATATTTAGTATAGTGTAACAAGACCGTTTTTGATAAAAATACGTTAAATATCTGCTGTTCTACCGCCATCGGTCAGCTTCCACTATTAATTGTTCGTTAAAATTAGACAAACTACCTGATTATTAGTTGTATACTCTGCTTTGCTGACAACCAAATAGTCGATTAGCACGTATCTTTGATATAACAAATCTTTTATCATGGGAAATCAATATTGCAAAGTAGGAACTACTACCCCTATAACGAGCGGGACACACGCTTTAGCCGTTCTTGAACATCGCTATAACAACTTTTTGGAAAGAGCTGCTAATCTTTCCGGTGTGGATACGAAGATGCGGGATTTTTTCGACGCTAAAATCAAGGGTTTGAAAAAGACCCTGGAATCCCTAGTTTAAAGTTTTCTTTTCTCCAACTCGACTGCCATCAATTGTTGCAGTTCCAAGGCTTTTTCTTTTGCCTTTTGGGCAAAGCCTTTGTCCTTAGCGGCATAGATAATTCCCCGAGAAGAGTTGACCAGCAATCCGATAGTGTTGGTCATGCCGTTGGCACATACCTCCTCTAAACTCCCTCCCTGAGCCCCTATTCCCGGCACCAAAAGGAAACTATTAGGGATAAGCTGACGTATTTCCTTCAAAAACGTAGCCTTTGTTGCTCCTACCACATACATTAGATTTTTCGCATGCTTATAGGACTGTGAAGTGGTAATGACCTGCTGATACAGCGAGGATCCCTGGTACTCTTTTGTCTGAAAGTCAAATGCCCCTGGATTGGAGGTCAACGCCAGGAGAATGGTATGCTTGTTTTTGAATTCCAAAAAGGGTTCCACGGAGTCCTTTCCCATGTAGGGAGCCACGGTAATCGCATCAAAATGCAATTGCTCAAAAAATGCACGCGCATATCGGGTTGCAGTATTGCCGATATCTCCTCTTTTGGCATCTGCAATGGTGAATTGTTCGGGATACTTCTCATTAAGAAAGGCCATGGTCTTTTCCAGCGCTTTCCATCCTTGTAATCCGTAAGCCTCGTAAAACGCTAAATTGGGTTTATAGGCGACACAATACGCCTGGGTGGCCTCAATAATTGCTTTATTGAATTCAAATATGGGGTCCTCCTCCTGAAGTAAATGTGCAGGTATTTTTTCCAGGTCCGTATCTAAACCTACGCAGAGGAAGGATTTTTTGTTACGGATTTGGTTGATAAGTTCGGTTATCTTCACTGGGTTTTAGGTAATAGGTATTAGGTTTTAGAATCAGAACATTTCTTTGGAGCGTGAATACCAAACGCCACGCACCCAATGGCTAAGATCCATATTAGAAAATTTCCGAGGCTTCTTTTAGTTTTTCCGTGTTTTCCACCAGCATCAGTTCATCAATAATCTTTTGGATATCGCCATTTATAATGTTTTGCAAATCATACAGTGTTAATCCGATACGATGATCCGTTACCCTACCCTGAGGATAGTTATAGGTGCGTATTTTGGCAGAACGATCGCCGCTACTTACCTGAGAATTCCGCTTTGCAGCGTCTTCAGCTTGTTTTTTCGCCAATTCCAGGTCATACAGACGGGAACGCAATACTTTGAAAGCTTTGTCCTTGTTTTTGTGCTGTGATTTTTCGTCCTGGCACTGGGCCACCAGTCCTGTGGGAAGGTGGGTAAGCCGCACCGCAGAATAGGTGGTATTCACCGACTGTCCACCCGGACCTGAAGAGCAGAAATAGTCGATACGGACTTCTTTGGGGTCTATCTGAACGTCAAAATCCTCAGCCTCCGGAATTACCATTACGGTAGCTGCACTGGTATGTACCCTCCCTTGAGTCTCTGTTTGCGGTACCCTTTGTACGCGGTGCACGCCAGCTT
>JANQHL010000219.1 GCA_028277085.1 Flavobacteriaceae bacterium | reverse complement strand
AAAGGACGCGTTTATATCTATCTGACTGTCAACGAAAAAGCAGAAATCAAAGATATTGATGTGACATCTTACCCCAACTCAGAGGAAATAAATGGACTTGTTGAAAATGCAACCAGAGGGCTTGTTGTAAAACCCGCCAGGTATAAAGATAAAACAGTAAACGCAAGGCTTTGGACTTTCCTTGCCCTGGAATAACAAAAAGGTGTTCCAACAATGGCCATAACCCATCTGACTGCGCCATTCAGACGGGTGCACTCCTGCCCGTAAGGCCACTCCCCAAAATCTCTAGTTAAAAGGGAACAAAAAAGAAGAAAAATAAAACCCTTTCAAAGGCGGGTTTTAAATGTACTTATCAGTTGTTATCGTGAGCGTCAAATACTTTCCCACTGACTTTCCACCTACCTTCCGCTTTACTTAAAATAAAAAAGTCGGTGTATCGGACACCTCCCCAGTTTAAGGACTCAAGTTTTGCCACTGCTGCATTCCCTTGGTAGTCAATGTAGGCGACACGACTTTCAACATCAGGTGAACCTCCCAGTTGTTCCGCGAATTTCATTGTTTCATCTCTAGTGATATTGTAAAACTGCCCCCCAAGACTACCAACAACACGGGTGTGCTCATACCAATCTGCTATATAGCCACTTGCATCGCCCGTTTTTGCAGATTCGATATACGATTTTAAAGCATCCTCAATTGCCTGATACTCTCTAAAGGATTCTACTGAAGTTTTTTCCATGATTTTATGCTATATTTTTATGTTTAAAAATTCCTCCTACCAGCAAAATCAGTAGGAAGCTTCTTTTTTCAGGATGTATCAATAGTTTTCAACTCAAAATTATTACTTTCGTTTAGCAAGTAAAAATAATATATTACTTTCTGTCAGCAAGTAATAATTTAATTTTTTTTAGTAAACCAGGAATTTAATGTTGACTTCAAGTGCCCCTATTGACTTTCGATGCAGCTGTGCAATAACATCTTCCCTTGATATTTTGGGTGACAGATGGATTTTGGTTATCATAAAGCAAATGTTAATGGAGAATGTCGAAACTTTTACAGACTTTCTCGAGCGCCCTGAAGCAATTGCTACCAACGTGCTTACCAAAAGGTTGAAAATGCTTGAGGAAATTGGTTTGATTACAAAATCAAGAAGACCTGATAATAAGAAAACCAATTATTACCACCTGACAAAAGCGGCGCTAGAACTTACTCCGGTTATCATAGACCTTGCGATTTGGAGTCACGGAAATTTGAGAACGCTAAATCTTACCATAGGGGATTACGCAGAACTGGAACATATCAAGGGGAATAAGGAGGAGTATTGTCAAAAACTAATCAGGAATTATAAAGAAAAGCTGGCTGAGCAATAGTGTACGGTATATTGCCGCAAATTTTCCGCTCTTGGAATTACTTCAACATCACTTGGACAGGCTTAGTACTTCGGCTCCGTGTGCCCGTTCGGTACTGGCCTGGAAAATCCAGCCTGATTCGCTACCTTAGAACTTCGGTGAAAAAGTCCCCTGGACACTTCCCGCAGCACAGCAATACACCTAACCGCTGTATGCCATTTGAGAAAAACCAGACGTAATGAAGCAATTGCTACCCGTTTTACTACTCGTTACTTCTTTCATGCTATGTGCACAGAAGATTGACTACTCCTTCCCGGAAGGATATGAGAACGAGATTTCCAAAAAAGATTACAAACATTTGGTAAACCAATCGGTAGAAGCCATTTCCGAAAACTACAAAATAACCTCAATCCAAAAAGGAGTGGTGCAGCTTGAAGAAGGGCAAGATTATACCGTTGTTAATCTTCATAATCTCATTGTACAATGTTCCAAATTGGAAAAAAATAAATGGGCCGAATTCATTCAATCTCATTTTAGCAGTATGTATGAATCTATGGAAAAACAAAAACAGCTTGACCCGAATAATTTTGAATCCCTGGTTGATTACATCAGTATTCGGATTTATCAAGAAGCTTATATCACTCAAAATGGTGGAACCGATAATCTGGTGGTAAAACGAGATTTGGAGGGCACTTTATCATTGCTCATGTTGGACTTGCCATCAACATTTACTCCTATTCAAAAAGAAATGTTTGATTTGTGGAATAAGACAGTAGATGAAGTTTTTGAAATTGGACAGAGAAATGTCAACAAGCAAGAATTTATCAAAGCAACTGAATCAATTGACATAAATGGCCAAAAGATTGCTATTCATTTCATTGAAAACGAGGATTATGGTGCCAGCCTGGCACTGGATTTAGCAACCAATGCCCCGGAGTTCGTTGGAGAATGGGGTTCGGTTGTGGCCATTCCCAATAAGGGAATTGTCAATATTTGCAAAGTATCAAGAGACAAACCACTGGATTTCATGCTTTTTATCCAAAGTTTCAAACCCGTTGTAGAACAATTTCATAACCAGCATCCGCAACCGGTTTCAACTGATTTCTATTGGTATTACAATGGAGCGTTTACCAAAATCAATTTGGTTGAGAACAACGGTCAATGGAACGTGATTTCACCAATGGGGCTAACGGAATTAATGACAGAACAAGAATAAAAACGACACAACCCCATATAACAACAATTATGATGTTTCCAATGGCAAATGGGACACCTACTCCTTGACAACCTAAGGGCATGCAACCGTGAATTCACTCGTAATCGCTAACTTCGGAGCCAAGCTGAAAGTCAAACCAACAACACACATAATCGACTGCTACGCGTCCCATTGTATGCTATTTAAAAGACCAAATGAAGACAAGTTTAAAACTCATCCCAATACTACTACTATTTAGTTCTTTCTTTCAACAAAAGATCGATGGATTTATAACCCTTTTCGAGGACTCAAGTAGTGCAAAGTATTACCGCTATGGAAAAACGAACTATTTCGAATATTTTGACGATCAAAAAAAGAACTTCAAAGGGAACGAATACTATGTTAGATATCGGAAATACGGTTGGGGCGATGTGGATACCACCTATTACAGAAAAGGCAAGGAATTCTATTTTCACTTTGATAAGGAAACAACTCTCGAGTCTAAGTTGTTGCCTGTCAACCCAAGATTGGGAGATAAATGGACGGAAAGTGACGGAAGTTGGAGTTATGAGGTGATAGCAGTCGATCAAAAATTTAAAACCCCGAAAAAGAAGTACCCGAATTGCATAAAAGTACACTGCCGTCAAATAACAAATCGAAACAAAGAAAAAAGCAAAGAATACTTCCTTTTTTACTCACCAAAATATGGCTATGTTGGAAACATTGACAAAAACGGAAAGGTCTTAAGTTATTTAAGTCAGGTTACATTAAATGCAAAGACAGGTGATAAAATGAATGGAAAATGAAATCCCCACGCAACAGCGGAAGTAATTCACCAGCCCGAATGTTCAGTGCCTTTTAAAGGAAGGAAATCCTAAAAACCGAAATGGGAGAATTTATAGGACAATTGATATTTGATTCATTACTACAGAGTGTCAAGCACATTGGAGCATCTATAAAATGGATTTTTCTCAGAAAAAAGTTCAGTTATAAAGAGATTTTGAAGCAAAATTGGAATAATCGAATTGGTTTATTATTTATCATTTTTGTCATTGCAACCGTTATGTACTTTACTTCATACTGGTAAAATAAAAATAGGCACTTAGCGATCAACGTGTTAAGTTGTAGCGAAAAAGATTGACGAAAAACTAAAAAACAGCTAAGTCCAACAACAGATGGGGGCTAAATATGACCGGATAGGAATTGGTTACAATGTCACTCGAAAAGCTGACCCTCATATCGCTGAACAACTGCTTAAACACTTACGGCCGACACCGGAAGGAATTTACCTTGATATTGGCTGTGGGACAGGGAACTACACCAATGAATTCCAAAAAAGAGGGTTTCAATTCATAGGAATCGACCCTTCCATGGAAATGCTTGAAAAAGCACAACAAAAGAATAAAAACATAGACTGGCGAATTGGTGTTGCCGAAAGCATGGCACTTTTAGACAAAACTGTTGACGGCATTGTTGGAAGCTTGACCCTACATCATTGGACCGATCTGGAAAAAGGCTTTTCGGAATTGTATAGAGTATTAAAGCCTAACGGTAGAATTGTCTTTTTTACCGCTACCCCAGAACAGATGAAGGGCTATTGGCTCAATCACTATTTCCCAAATATGATGTCCGATGCAATAGTTCAAATGCCGAGCCTGGAAAGCGTGAAAAATGCAATGTTGAAAAGCCATTTTCAAATTTTAGGAATTGATAACTACTTTGTCCAATCTGACCTTCAGGACAAGTTCCTGTACTGTGGGAAACACCACCCGGAAGTATACTTCAATCAACATATTAGGAATGGTATTTCTTCCTTCTCCTCATTGGCAAATCGAACCGAAGTTGAAGAAGGATTATCCCAACTCAAAACTGATATTGACAACGGAACCATCAACTCGGTTATCGACGCTTACGCCAATGATTTAGGAGATTACTTATACATAATTGGGAAAAAGCCGGGAGCTGACAAGGGCTATAATTGATTGCCCGTTGTTCCCTTTTAAATTATTAAATTCAATCACCAATAAAAAGCCGGGAAATGAATTACTAAGCGTCTTGCCCAAACTGTCTATGATTACCCGTCGAAGACGCTAACAAAAAAAACCGGAACGTTGTAATACAACTGAAAGCGTAATTAGCTAATGAGGACAATTACCTGGAAACTATATCTGAAATCTGATCCTAAAGCTGTCTTCGATTTGCTTGCTACCGCTGAAGGAAGAAAAAAATTCTGGGCCGAAAAAGCGGTGGAAGAAAACAGTATAATTCACTTTGTGTTTCCTAATGGGCAAACCTATGATAGCCAAATAATACGAGAGATTCCCAATAAAGAATTCCATTTGGACTATTTTGAGAGTTTGGTGAAATTTCAGTTAGCACCAGCAGAAAATGGGGGAACTCATCTTAGCTTAACTAACGAGAACGTCACCGAAAGCGATTTTGCTGAGGTAAACGCCGGGTGGGTCTCTGTCCTGATGAACCTTAAAGCAGTAGCCGACTTCCAAAACGATTTACGGAATCATGACCCAAAAAGGACCTGGGATCAAGGGTATGCAGATAATTAGGAAAGAAAGTTACAGTAAAAGCTAGCCCATTTGCCCCTGCTATCGTATTGAAAAACAGTAACTTTAAACTGAGTGAAAACGATCCTGCCAAATATTTCAATGCGTCAGGCAGCACTAATTGCAGGTGTCGCTATTTTACTGATGACTCTGGCTGCAGTAATTGCTACCGATTTAGCTATTGGACCTCTAATTGTCCAGGACAATCCCACGCTTACCTTTGAAAATATCAAAAGCCACCAGTTGCAATTCCGGATCGGGGTTTTGAGCTGGGTAGTTGTCTTGATCTGTGATGTTGTTGCCGCCTGGGGGCTGTACATTTTCTTAAGCCCAGTCAATAAAGGGATCTCCCTGCTCTCGGCCTGGTTAAGGATCGTCTACACTGCCCTATTGGGAACATCAATCCTAAAATACACTACTATCCTGGAGCTGTTGGATTCGGAATATTATCTGACCGCCTTTGGAGCGATCCAAATAGAAGCACAAACCTGGTCCTCTTTGAACGGTTTCGATGCCTCGTGGTCCATAGGGCTTATCGTTTTTGGACTGCATATTTTCTTGATTGGATATCTTGGATTAAAATCGAAGTATGTCCCCAAATTGCTTTCCATTTTCTTACTTATCGGATTTCTTGGCTATACGATGATCCACTTGTCAAGTTTACTAATCCCTCAATATCAAACCCTTATAGAAGTGTTGGGGTGGATTTTTATCCTGCCTATACTCTCCGAAGTAGCCCTTGGCCTGTGGCTTTTGGTAAAGGGAAAGGATATCCAAAACGATCAGTTGCGGTAAAGATCTCGTATCAATGGCTTTAATCTGCCGTGCTAAACCATACAGGCTGGTTGAACTTTACCCATAAACCCAATACAAAATCCCTAACTTTAATCCCAATTGTTATTGGTAAACCAGATCTCCCATCCTAACTGTTCTATAGCCAATGAAAAAAATACGACCCTATGTACTTGCCGATTCCAATTGGAAGTACTTAAAAGATGCTGATTTTGAATTAGCGGTCCTTCCCTGGGGCGCTACCGAAGCCCATAATTATCACCTACCCTATTCGACAGACGTTATTGAAGGAACAGCAATCGCAGAGGAATCCGCAAGAATTGCCTGGGAAAAAGGTGCAAAAGTTATCGTATTACCTACAATTCCCTTCGGAGTGAATACCGGACAATCCGATATCTACCTGGACATGAACCTCAACCCAAGTACACAGTTCGCTATCCTGAAAGACCTTATTAGCGTGCTGGACCGGCAAGGTATTTCCAAATTTATGATTTTAAATAGCCATGGCGGCAATAACTGGAAATCCATAGTCAGGGAACTTGGTTTGTTATTTCCCGACATGTTCCTATGTGTAGGAGAATGGGTGAAAACTGTAAACCGCCACGACTTTTTTGATAGCCCCGGAGACCATGCCGACGAAATGGAGACCAGTCTTTTGCTTCACCTGGCCCCGGATTTAGTATTGCCTAAAACCGATTGGGGGGCAGGACGAGAAAAGAAAAATAAAATAGCGGCCTTCAGGGAAGGTTGGGCCTGGACGGAAAGACCCTGGTCACAAATAAGTGAAGACACCGGAGTTGGGAATCCTAAAGCCGCAACGCAAGAAAAAGGGGAACTGTTCTTTAACGCTATCTGCAGCAAATTAGGAGCGCTGTTTTTGGAAATTTCAAATGCTGATCCTACCACCTTATATGAATAAACACCCTGCCCTAGCATAGCGTGATTTACACTTTGCAGTAGTTGCCTCAAAGTAAATTCTTCCTATTGGTTCAAAAAAAATTGCGCAAGTAAAAACTTGCTTATATATTTGCAAGCAAATACTTGCATATTAAATTATGCTTATGAAAAGAGATGTGTTTTATGCCATCGCCGATCCTACGAGAAGGAGTATCCTACGCTCCCTGACCAGTGAATCGCAAAATGTCAATACCCTCGCAGATAAGTTCGACATGACCCGGCAGGCCGTATCCTTACATATTAAGTACCTCCAGGAATGCGGGGTGATCTCTATAAGAAAAGAAGGACGAGAGCGTTATTGCAACCTTGAAGTAGAAAAGCTCGCCGAAGTTGCCGATTGGTTGGAGCCGTTCAGAAAGATGTGGGCAGGAAAACTCAATCAATTGGGGAGGTTATTAGACGAATTACAAACCAAATCGAACAAGGAAGTGTAATACAACACCATTATGAAGACACAGCCACTAGTAGTAGAGCAAGAATTCAATGCGCCTATAGCCCTTGTATGGCGCGCCCTTACTGAAAAAGAGCTCATGAATAAATGGTATTTTGATATCGCTGATTTCAAACCCGAAGTGGGTTTCAAGTTCCATTTTAAAGGGGGTCAGGAAGATAAATGTTATGTACATTTATGTGAGGTTCTGGAAGTAATTCCTTGTAAAAAGCTGAAGTACTCCTGGAGATATGAAGGATATCATCGCCTTTCCTTTGTTACGTTCGAACTGTCATCCTTGGGCGAAAAAACCAAAGTGAAGCTCATCCATGAAGGCCTGGAAAGCTTTACACACCAGGATTTTGCGTGGGAAAACTTTGTAGACGGATGGAAATACCTGATCCACGAGTCCTTAAAGCAGTACCTGGAAAATGGCAAAGCGCTCAGATATTGGTAGATGAAGACAGGGCTACCATCCGTGGCAGGAGCCTCCCGGATTTATCAAATTGAATTAGAATGAAAATCAAAACCCATCCTTTACGGCTTTTTTCCGAATGGTTCCAGGAAGAAATAACCCTATCAAAAGTTCAGATTCCCTCTGCCGTTTGCTTATCCACTAATGGCATAGATGGTTTTCCAAATGCCCGTTTTGTTTCCTTCAAAGAACTACACAACGATACCTTTGTCGTTACCGGTCCGTTGAATTCCAGAAAAGGTATTGAAATTGAAAATAATGCTAAAGTCGCCCTGACCTTTTGGTGGACCGAAACAGAGCGACAAATCAGAATTCAAGGAGTAGCCACAAAAATATCCGGACAACTTGCAGACCACTACTTCAATGAACGCGATGTGTATTCCCAGGCGGTATCCTTAATTTGTGAGCAAGGGAAAGCAATTGACAATCTGGAACGGCTTGAAAAGCAAGTTTTAGAAAAAGTAGCCCAAAAGACCAAGATCTCAAGACCAAAAAACTGGGGTGGTTATGCTATTACACCAATACGAATGGAATTCATGGAATTCAAAAAGACCCGGTTTCACGATAGAAAATGCTACCAAAAGGACAATGACACATGGATTCTAAGTCAAATTCAACCGTAACTAAAAGACCATCTTCATTAGGCCGTCCTGATTTTGAAAACATTACCTCCGGAGCAGAGTTCAACACCTGGTACTGGCTCAAGGAAGAGCTGGTGGCCATATGTAAAAATGCTGGTTTACCCTCCCAGGGACGAAAGTTCGAATTACGGGATCGGATTATATATGCATTGGACAATAAAGGAAAGCTAAAACCGGAGGTCAAAACAAGGAAAAAGTCGAAATTCAACTGGGCAAAAGCAACCTTAACGCCAGAGACCTTTATCACCGATAGCATTTCATTTGGCCCGAATTTTAGAAACTTTATGAAGCGCCAAATAGGAGATAAATTCTCCTGCCACAGCGATTTTATGGATTGGGTGAAAGCTAACGAGGATAAAACACTTGCAAAAGCCGTCGAACAGTGGTTTGCCCTTGAAGCACGAAAAAAAGACCCAGAATTCAGAAGGGACATTGCCGATAATAATATGTTTAATCAATACACCCGGGATTTTCTTGACGCCTACCCGGAAAAAACCCTAAAGGAGGCTCGTAAATATTGGCTGATAAAGAAAGCGCTTCCAATGGACAATGGGTTCGTCCGATTTGAAAAAACCGATCTTGATTTAGCAGAATAACTACAACATCCTTTTGATTACCCCTCAGGGAATTCAGCCCTTATTCTCCTTCTACATTGCCATACCGCTCACTCCATACGCCTTCTATCTCCTCCAGCGTACGTCCTTTGGTTTCCGGAAGTAACTTATGTGTAAACCAGATAATGCAAAGGATGAAGAACATGAACAGGAAGTAGGGAAGCGAACCGTTCCACACTCCTTCCAGGTTTGCCTCGCTTTCTGCCACAATGGGAAAGGTTTGGGACACCAGGTAATTGGCCGCCCACTGCACCGCCACGGCAATAGACATCCCTACCGATCGCATATTATTTGGGAACATTTCGGCAAGTACTACCCAAACCACAGGGCCCATAGACATCGCAAAGGATCCCACGAACACAAGAATACCGATAAGTGAAAGAATGCCCACGTTACCCGTCATCAAGGTTACCCCAAGAAAGGCAAACCCAATGAACATCCCGATTGATCCGGAGATAATCAATGGTTTCCGGCCCCACTTATCTACGGTTAACATGGCTAAAATGGTAAAGGCTACGTTTACTCCAGCTAATAATATCTGCTGTGCCAGTACATCCTCCTGGCCAAAGCCCAGCGCTTTTTCAAAGATGTCAGCTCCATAATACAACACCGCATTAATTCCAGTGAACTGTTGTAAAAAAGAAAGCACACTTCCTATAACGATAATGGGTAATATCCCTTTGGCAAATACCTGACCTATACTAATGGAAACATTTTGCGCAATGGACTGCTTGATCTCTTCAGCAGTGGTCTTGGCATGATCCAGGCCGTGAATTCTTGCCAATACTTTAATGGAATCTTCCTCCCGCTTTTTTAACAATAGCCAGCGCGGACTCTTAGGAACAAAAAACAGCAACAATAGGAATAAGATACAGGGCACCAATTCCGACCAAAACATCACCCGCCATCCGGTTTCCGTATTATAAGCTTCTGTTTGACCACCTCCAATTTGGTAGGTAACCAGGAACACGATAAAGAAACCTAGTACGATAGCCATTTGGTAGAGCGTAACCATCTTTCCCCGGATATTTGCCGGAGAGATCTCGGCAATGTACATGGGGGCATTCATGGAAGCAATCCCAATACCCAAACCTCCAATGAGACGGAATACCACCAACATCGGAACCGTTTGGGGCAAAAACGACGGCAATCCGGACCCCCAGGCGGAGATGGTAAATAGTATCGCAGAGAAGATTAAGGAAACTTTTCTCCCATACTTCCTGCTAACAGGTCCTGCTACGATGGCTCCTACAAAGCAGCCCAATAATGCACTGCCCACAACCCAGCCTTTTGTAGCCGGATCCAGATCGAAAAATTTACTAAAATAAAATTGCGTTCCATTGATCACTCCTGTGTCATAGCCAAAAAGAAAACCGCCAAGGGCGGCTATAAAGCTTACGAAAACCAGGGTTACCATGTTCTTTTTTTGGTCGTTTGCCATGATATTAGTATTAGTCGGTTGCCGTTAAAGGTAGAAAATCTTTTTTGGTATGACCAGAATATATTGATTGGTTTCCGCATGTGTCCCATAAAAACTCAAAACTTTGTCTCTTGCTCCACCTTTACACTTAAAACTTAAATTCCGCAGTTAACACGGTATGAAACAGAATATCATCCAGGCCACTTTCCTTCAGAAACGCCCCGGGAAAGATCAGGTTGGTTTCCAGCTCAAGCGCAATGTTTTTGCTGAGTTCAACTCCTGTGATGGTTCCAATCTGATGCCCGATAAAACGTTCTTCGTTAATTGAGGGATACTGTAAATTCAGCGGTGGACCGTAAACACCATCTTGCCTCGAAAACCGCCAGAAGGCCACATAATCGAATTCAAAAGTGAATCGACCAATAGCAGTATCAAAATAGG
>JANQHL010000171.1 GCA_028277085.1 Flavobacteriaceae bacterium | reverse complement strand
TGAATTTGGTAAAGGGTCCGCCAATCGGTTCACCACGGCCTCCGGTTTGGGGCGCAAAAACATTTTCAGCCCGGCCACTGACCACCTCAGAAAGCACGGTAAAGGAAGTGGGTGCTGTTCTTGTGATCCCATTCGCTACAATGCTGATCTCTCCGGAAGCCGCGCCTGCAGGGACCGATGTAACAATTTGCGTTGTTGTAAGGGAGGTAATTGTAGCGGCTACTCCGCCAAAGGTAAGATTGAGATCCGCCATATTTGTAGGGAAATTAGTTCCTGTAACAGTGATCTCGGTGCCTACGGTGCCGGATTCCGGGGTTATAGCAGTTACCGTGAACGCTGTGAGCATGGTATCATTGGAGTCCTCATCATCGCTACAAGCGGCGAAAATCAGGAATAGCGTACATATACCGAATAATTTTAGGGTTGTTTTCATTGGGATATTTATTTAGAATTGAATATTTAATCGTCCAAAAAATTGTCGTCCAGGGTTGATCAGTTGTTCATTGTCCTGAGCAGCCAGGGGGTTGGATCCCTGGAAATCGAGTAAGTTGTTTGCCCCCACCTGGATTTGATAATGTTTAAAAATGGTCTTGCCAAAAGACAGGTTTACCAGGGCAAACCCTCCAACAAAAGAATCATCAAATTCATCCAAGTAGCCATTCCCGTTTATATCGGCCAATCCAAACCGACTTCGATAGACCACTCTTAGATTCGCATTGGCCTCCCATTCCGGGACCTCGTAAAACGCTTTGAAATTCAAGGTGTGGCGGGAACGATTTTCCAGTCCAAAATAGTCCTCCCTGCCTATTCGTATGGTTTCCAGGGTCTCTGGATTACGGGCGAAGGCACCTTCTTGCTCCAATTGTTCTTCTATGTCTTTGTCAAAGGCGTACAGCAGTTGGTACCCTGCGGATAATCTAAGGTTTCCTAAAACCTGGTAGTGAAGGTCCACTTCCATACCCTGGGTGTAGACCCGTTCTCTGTTAGTATACCCAAATACATTGGCGCCGTTCCGCTTTGAGGCCAATGGTAAGAAGTCTATTAGGTCTGTGAAATCGTTCCTAAAAAAATTAATATCCCCCCGAATCTTCCCTTTTCGATACCCTAAGCCTAAGTTATAACCAATGGAACTCTCTGCATCAAGAGGCTCTCCCAGTTCTGAAAGCGGTACAAATATGGCTAAATTGCCATTTTCATCCTCGCTTATCTCGTTGTTATCGATAAGTCGCTGTATGCCTTGTGCTTCCACCTCTTTTCCAAAAACTGAGTAATTCCCTCCGGCCGCATTGGTAAAGTCCAGGTAGAGTTGTCGGAAATCAGGGGCTTTAAAACCACTACCTACAGAAGCCTTTAGCGCCAGGGCTTTAGTAAGTTCGAAGCGTGCGGACAATTTGGGACTGAATTGGGAGTTGTATTCGCTGTGGTTATCAAAGCGGGCACCTGCAATGATGTTGAGCTTTTCCAGGGGCTTAAAATCGTATTGGGCAAAGACATATTGAGAGTCAAAAGTTACCTCATTGGCGAAGAGTGAACGGTCTAAGTTTTCAAAATTATAGCCCGCACCCAGCGTTAGCGTGTTGTTTTCCGAGAAGGTGTGGTTAAATCGAATTTCCGGGCGTAACAACTGCTGGTCAAAATCATTATCCAGTAGTATGTCATTGTTGATAGGGTCAATCGTCTGCTCGTTGGTAACGTAATTGGTGTAATACAGTTCATATTCGAACTGGGATTTTTTTGACAGTTGGTGGTCAATACGCAGATGGGCATTGCCATCCCGTTCTTCGCTGGTTCCGTCGGGGACCTCAAAATCCTGGAAGAAATAACGCCCGGAAGCAAAAAGCTGTAGGTTATCTGTGAAATCATAGAATACACGGCCGTTGAAGGTGTAGTTGAAAAAGGGATTAATCGTTTGGCCTTCGGTATTTGGGGCCAGGTCAAAACCATCCGTACTTAGGCGGTCCACAAAGAGGGAATACCCCAATTTCCCTTTCCGTTGATTGAGACTTACGGTAGTATTCTGATTGTTAAAGGTTGCCGCGCGATGGGTAACCTGTCCACTAATCTTTTCTGTCTTGGGGCGTTCCGTGATAATATTGATCACCCCACCTAAGGCTTCCGACCCAAAAAGTGCTGAAGAGGGCCCTTTAACAATCTCAATTTGTTTGATATTTCCTATGGCCAGACGACTTAAGTCCAAATTACCTCCTAGACGTCCTACAATAGGTACGCCATCAATTAATATCATTACATAATCTGAGCCTATGCCCTGGATCTGTACACCTTCCCCGCCACCAATGGTAGCATCTGCTGTCATCACAATCCCGGTTTGTTCACTTAAGATCTCATTCAACCGTGTTACTCCCGTGCGTTCGATTTGTTGTTGAGGGATCAGGGTTACAGGAAGTGGTAAGGAAGATAATTGCCTTACGGTACGTGTGGCGGTCACCACCACTTCCTCCAAATCCTCCGTTAGAATGGAGTCCTTTAATTGGCTTTCCTGAGCCTGTGTTACCAAGCCTAAAAAAAAACAAAAAGAAATCGTAAAATAGTTTTTATTTAGACTCATTCTTCATTAGATTTGCGAGCAAATATATAGTTATTTTAATTCAATCTAAATAAGATCACCAGAAAAATTTCAATTTTTTAAACCATTGTTTACAAAAGACCCAATCATGAAAAAAATCGCCTTACCCCTTAGTTTTTCGCTCGTATTTATCTTTGGAATATATGCCCAGACCAAAAAGGAAATGGACCGTAAGGCCATCCTTAACATGTGTGGCTGCTACGACATCACTTTTAAATACACAGAGACCTTTGCCCCTGAAATTGACTACGAAAAGAAACTGGACTATACGGCTGCCGCTTTGGAATTGGCGATTCCTATTGTGGCTGATAAGGACAAGATCTCTATTCAACATGTTTTGGTGGTCAACGATACTATGGTGGTAAAGCATTGGCGCCAGGATTGGTTGTATGAAAACAACGAAGTATTCCATTACGATAAAGACAACAACTGGGTATTTTCAAAACTCCCTAAGGATGCAGTAAAGGGGCAATGGACCCAAAAGGTATTCCAGGTGGATGACAGCCCCCGCTATTCCGGATCGGCCACCTGGGTACATTACGACGGGAAATCGTATTGGGAAAACAAATCCGATTCGCCACTCCCAAGACGTGAGTATACCAAGCGAAGCGATTATAATGTGATGCTACGGGGCAACCGACAGGAGATCACCGACTACGGTTGGGTACACGAACAAGACAACGATAAGATCATTCGGGAAGACGGACAGGAAGATGTGTTGCTTGCCCAGGAAAAGGGATGGAACGTTTATACCCGGGTTGCGGAAGAGAAATGTAAACTGGCGGCCGATTGGTGGCAGGAACACGGTGATTTTTGGGCTACTATTCGCGGTGCCTGGGATGAAGTGTATGACCGTGAAGGGGACCTGACTTTACTTAAAAAAGTGGAGGAAAAGCCGTTGTTTATGCATTTCTACCCGTTGGAAAAAGCCAATGCAGACGTTACCAAAATCAAAGAGGTAATCAACAAATTTGTGGTTGCTTCAGATGTAAAAATGGAAGGTAGTGTTGAAGGGAAATAATACCAGTCTAAGTGTTGGGGCCACACTTTTAGTGGCCCTTCTTTTTTTTGGATTTACCGGTACGGATAAAATTTCTCCTCGCCTACAACAAAAGCTGCAGGCTGCGGTACAAACCACTTTTGAACTGGAAACGTTTCAACTGCAGCTTATTGCGGTTCCTTCCGAGGTAAACACCCAGACCGCGGTAGCCCTCGATGGGGAGCAACTTTACCGGGTCATGCAGGAGGAAACCCCTATTGGCTATGCCTATTTGGGGCAGGCGCCCAGTATGAAGGACATTTTCGATTACGTGGTGCTCTTCAATCCTGATTTGACCATTAAAAAATCTAAAGTGCTGATCTATCGGGAAAACTATGGCCGGCAGATCGGAAGTCAACGTTGGTTAAAGCAGTTTATCGGAAAGCGATCCGGGGATCCCCTAACCTATGGCGAGAACATTGATGCTATTTCCGGGGCTACCATTTCGGCCAAATCCATGACAAAGGCCATTGCCGAAGTTTTGGAAAGCATGGCGGTGTTACAACAAGAAGGACTCGTGCAATGAGTGATATGAGCAATATCAACCCCTTGTATCACAATGCTTTTGGCGTGGCGTTTCAATGGAAGCGTTGCCCGACAAAGAAAATGTACAAGGTGCAATTGGTGTTCCGGGACACCGGACTTCAGCTGTCGTTGGAAGAGTTGCGTCAGTTTTCCAAAACGATTACCGCTACCATTGCGAATGCCCCATTGTGCGAGCATTGTGGTCAGGATGAGACCTGCAGGGGGTTATTACTTGAAACCCCGATACACCAGGTAAGTTTTGCCATGAGCTTGAAAGAACTCAAGGCAATCAAAGAATTGGTGGAGGGGACGCTCTTTCAACTGGCACTGGATAATTTGTTGAAGAATAGTTAAGGCCATTCGAATTTCTTAACTACATTCCCAAAAAGAATACTTCATGCATCTTAAGGGAAAGCTACTTGACACCTCTCGGGAAATAAAAATCCTTATCGTAATCTACTTGATAATTACCAGTACCGGGTTTTTGTCCGCTCTTCAGTTTGTAGATCTTACCACCTCCGGAACACCAAAGGGGATACAAGAGAACTATTTGGGGAACGAGGAGGATCTGGAGGCTACTGATATGAAGTTTATGATGCCCGAACGGCAGATCCTGAACATCGTACATGCCCACATGCTCTCCATGGGCATGTTGTTTTTTATCCTTGCCCTATTGGTGGCAACCACTCCGATAGGAGGATTACTTCGGAAGACCTTGCTTTTTGAACCCTTGGTTTCGGTATTCCTCACCTTTGGGGGGATTTATTGGCTATGGAAAGGGATCTTATGGATGCGTTATGTGGTGATGGTCTCAGGAGTGCTGATGACGCTATCCTATATTGTTTCCCTGGTGATCTTATTGTATTGGTTGTTAAAACGGAAAAGGGTGTAAAGGCCATCAATTACGATGGCCTGTTCGTACCTGCTACAACTCTGACTTTACGTTATAATCGGGATATAGATTTCCGTTGGTCCAAGTGAGTTCCCTGGTTTCTTAGGTGATTTTCTTCCAGCTGCTTTCTTCATCCAGGTACGCTCCCTGTTCTTTTTTGAATAGGATCTTTCCCTCCAGGCCATGATCGTCTTCGGGAAAGATAAATTCTTCCCAGGAGTAATACATACCGCCATCAGAAACCTGAGATAATCGGGCGACCTGGTACAGCCTATCTTGCTGTTGGAAGAGGTAAATACCCCCTCCCTCCCTGCCACAACCCTCGGCTACATAGTCCACTAACAGGATGCCCTCTACACCGGGCACCCCTTTTGTGCCCAGATGGGATAAATAAAATTGTGTATTGCCCAATCGCGTGGACTTTTCGGAAAATGTACCCTCTTTTGCAAGGGTACGGATCAACAGATAGTCTTGATCTCCGGTCTTTGACCGTCCAAAGAGATGTGTCAGGTCGTTGATCACTTTTCGTTCTATCGCCATCAAACCTCCCAGTACATAGCCTTCCATACCCTTGTACCCCACCTTATAAAAATGGGAATCCATACCCTTGTAGCGCCAGGAATGCTCGTGCTTTCCTAAAACCACTAATTGCGTACCGATCGTTAAGGTTTTCAATACTTTGGATTTGATGGTAGGAGCCTCGCGCAGTTGCACCTGGTCCCCGAAAAGGTAAACTACTTCCCCGGACTCAAAACCACAATCATCATAGCTACAATGGAGTTTTTGTTGGGCGTTTGTAAACAAACAGATGGTTAGTAAGGTAAGGATGGATAACATCTGCTTTGTCTTCATCGGAATACGATTTAAAATTAATAATGAACGTTGTAGTACATACGCCGATGAAGTAGAGGAAAGCTGTGTTCGACGACAAACAGCACGGTTTCTTCGGTCAACTACCCGAATTATAAAATCGTTAACAGCGCGTGGTAGCCTATACCCGTTAAAATGGCCAGCCCAAAACTGAGCAGGGTGCCAATGAGCACGTATTCCGTAAGTTTACGGTTTTTCCCTTTATTGAGGTCCCCAAAGCGAAACACAGATTTTGCAGCAATGAGCAGACCAATAGCAGCCCATTGGTTGCCTAGGATAAAACCAAAGACAAACAAACGTTCCAACATGCCAATATACTTGCCGGCATCTCTTAAGGAGGCACCTTCGCCATTGTCATCTTCGGCAATTTCTTTAATGTAAGGTGCCAATAACAATTTCATTACGATAGCGGCCACAAAGGTGACAAAGACGATACAAGTAACCAGTAGCAAAGTGCTTTCGGAGGATAGGAACTCCAAATCCAGCTGGTAGGGTGTGATACCATAAACCACCCCGGCGATGACTACCAAATGCAGGAACTGATCCACAAGAAATAGCCATCTGTGGTTGCGATCTTTACGCAATAGTAGTTTTCCCAGATCGATCAGGTAATGGGAAACAACAATTACTGCCACGGCCCATAGGTGTTGCAGTTGAAGTAGGACTAATAGCAGTACCAAATGCACTCCCATATGCCAGTAGAGGTATTTGGAGCGAAAAGTGTTAGCACGTTTATGCGCGACCCATTTGGAAGACTGTAAGACAAAATCCCCCAGAAAATGGGCAAGGATCAATTTGAGGGCAATAGCTGTCATAGTTGCGTTACTTGATTTTGGTAATAGTCTAGAAGTTGTTTGATCTCGTCATAACCCGCTCGTATTAAAGCTTCACTAATGGTGCTCTGGGATTTTTCCAATTCGGCAGCCAATGCGTGCTGGTTGGCCATGGGATGCTCCATAGCGGTTTTTACAATGCGTGATGTAGCTGGCATCCAGTGGTCCACGGTTAGCGCGGCAAGACGTATCATAAGGTTAAGAGTGGTATCGAATTCAGCGTTGCCGGATTGTATGGCCAAATGTTGTTTTTTGAGTTGTTGAAAGCACTCCCCGGAGCGGACAAATGCCGTTCCATTGGACTCTGTGATGGTTTGGGCCTGGTAGTCTTTTTCTCCTAACCCAATGCCCATGCGTACGTCTATACCTTTTTTCTGTTTCAGGCCGGCTTTGACATGGAAGGCTGCTTTTAGTGCATCGGCTGGAGCCACTTCCAACTGGAAACTATCTCCGCGGTAGATTTCCCATTGTTGTGGTTCGCTACCGTAACGGTTGAGGGTTGCCTTCAAAGGAGATAGCCACACTTTGGGAGAAGTTTCCCTGGAGTTGATCACATCTCCTGTTACAATGGCAATGGTGACAGACATAGGGCAAATATCGGTTTTTTAAACGATATTTCAAAATATCGGTAAAATAAACGATATTTTGAAATATAGGTAAAACCAACGATACCCCTGAGCTTGTCGTAAAATTTGTACTACAACTTAACATAAAGCGAACACTACCCCCAGCATCCTTAATTATCCGGTAATATTCTCCTAACCGAAACGGCATGTGGGTTTGGTAGCTTTAAAGCTAAACCTGAGAACACTTAAAAATGGAAAGGAAAATACAATCGAGAAGGGCCTTTTTGGCCAAATCTATTCTGGCCTCAGGAGGGGTCATACTTACTTCACAGCTGGCAGCATGCAACAAATTGGACGATTTTTTGGGAGATGGTGACGATGGGGATGGCGTACCACGATTTTTGCATGGCGTGGGCAGTTTTGACCCGATAGCTAACGCGGTGATCATCTGGACACGCTTCACACCAACCGCTGACGAGGTGAATCAATTTATTCAAATTGACTGGCAGGTGGCTACCGATGCCGACTTCAGTAACGTGGTTAAAGAAGGGCTGCAATATGCTTCAGCAGAAAACGACTTCACCATTGTACAGGATGTGACGGGATTAGCGCCCAATGGAAGTTATTACTATCGTTTTATGCAAAAGGATCTGGGGGTGTATTCCTTGGTTGGGGAAACGATCACCCTTCCTGAAGCTAATGCCGCGGTAGACAGCCTTAAGATAGCGTTTTGCTCCTGCAGCAACTATCCGGCAGGTTTGTTCAATGTGTACGATGCTATGGCCAAGAGCGATGCGGACATAATCCTGCACCTTGGGGATTATATTTATGAATATGAAGTAGGCGGCTATGGGACCAATGAGAATACGACTCCTTTAGGCAGAGAACACGATCCGGTAACGGAAATCCTGACCCTGGAGGATTATCGCCTGCGATATCGCCAATACCGAACAGACGAAGGGCTTATGTTGGCACATCAGAAAAAGCCCTTTATTGTAGTTTGGGATGATCATGAGATCACCAACGACGCTTACAGGGACGGCGCTGAAAATCACGATCCTTCCGAAGGGGACTATCAGGAACGGCTACAGCGGGCTATTAAAGTCCATGGGGAATACCTCCCCGTACGTACGGATACCGAAGGGATTATCTATCGCAATTTTGAATATGGCAATTTGGTGAACCTGGTGATGCTGGATACCCGAATTGTAGGAAGGGATCGGCAGTTGAGTTTTACCGATTTTTTCGGAGCGGACGGTTCCTTTGATTTTAACGGATTTGGTACTGCCTTGTTCGATCCCTCACGTACGCTAATGGGTCAGGAACAATTGGCTTGGACGGCAAGCGCGGTTGGTGGAAGCAATGCCCAATGGCAGGTGTTGGGGCAACAGGTGCTCATGGGTACCATGACGGTTCCTGCCGAATTGTTGATCCTGATCGGTCAGGTAGCCGGCGGAGATACTTCGCCGGAAACGCTAGGGGCTTTACAGACGGCCATAGTAGACCTCTCTGCACTAAAAGCACGAGCACTGGCAGGAGATCCTACCTTAACCCCGGAAGAGTTGGCCCGACTTGAGGCCCAGGTACCTTACAACCTGGATGCCTGGGATGGCTATTTTGCGGAAAGGGAGCAGCTCTATGCTATTCTAAACGGAAAAAACACTGTGGTTTTTGCGGGAGATACGCATAACGCCTGGCACAACGTACTCACCGACCTGAATGGTAATAAGATAGGAGAAGAATTTGCCTGCCCTTCCGTTACCTCTCCGGGATTTGAAGGGATCTTTGGTTCTGACCCAGCCACTATTGCCGGCATAGAACAGGCGTTCACCTTGCTTATTGATGGCTTGCAATACTTTGATGCCAGTCAGCGGGGGTATGTATTCGCCGAATTTACGGCGGGAGCAGCAACGGCCTCCTATCGTTTTATAGACAATATTGGTGCTGCGCCCTATACTGAAACTGAGGGCAACGTGGCCAGCTTTACGGTATAGCCATAGTGCTACCGAAATCATAAAAGAAGCCCCTTGTATTCCCAAAAGAGTGGGAGCAAGGGGCTTTCCAATCAACAAAAAAACACTACCCTCTTCTGCTTTGTCTTCTCATTTTCTTGTGTTCGTGGACCTTAGCCTGCTTGTGCAATTGCATCTTCTTCCATAGGTCATACTGCTCATCGTTCAGTATCTTTTTTAATGTCTCCTGCTGCGCGATCATCCGGTCCAACCGGGCATTTTCCATGTCGTACCGCTCCTCTGCCGTAGGCTTTTTTAGTTCTCCGGCCTCTCTTTTTTTCTGGATTTCCTCCATCTTGTTCTTACGAAACGCAACATTCTCCAGGTTTAACTCCATGATTTGTTCCTGTTGTCTGTCGTTGAGATCAAGTGCCAATGTCATCTTTTTAGTTTTCAAAGTGGCCAATTGCTCTACGGAGAGTTCTTTTAGGGCATCCAAATGCTGGCCGGAATGTCTTCCTTGTCGCTGCCCAAGCGCAATAGCTCCCGTGAGGAGGGCTATCACTACCAATGGTTTTACTACTTTCATGATATTTATTTTTTTGATTTCACCTTTTTGACCTGAATAGGCAGTAAAGGTTTAATATCACGAAGGGTTTTGTGACGCTTTTAACAAAAGGAAAGGGAAAGCTTATTCCTTGTTGTCCTCTTCTCCTTCAAGCTCGGCAGTTTGTTCTACCTCCAAATCGATAACAGAAGAAGTTAATAAAGTATCCTGAAGCATTTGGTTTTGCTCCATATGATAATATACCGCAGCGGCCGCGATAAAAATACTTAGATAAATAAGGCTCTTGATTTTATAGGCTTTCATAGGTAAGATTTTGGAATATCTAATTTACGAAAACGATACATGTGCTTTGAGAATATGTTGTGAACATGCTGAAAGTGGTGGTGAATTGGAAAAATTCAGGATCAAAAAAAGGCAAACCACTGGTTTGCCTATAATTTGAGGAAAGCTCGTGAATTTTCTTACAGCGACTATCCGTTGGGATTTAGCACGTTATCTATTCGCTCCAGTGCGTCCTGCAAATGATAACGACTCATGAAGTC
>JANQHL010000101.1 GCA_028277085.1 Flavobacteriaceae bacterium | reverse complement strand
TCGGTGATCAAATCCGCACAACGGGCTCCAATCATATGAACACCGAGAACTTCATCAGTTTTGGCGTCCGCCAGTATCTTCACAAAGCCATCAATATCCATACTGGCCCGGGCACGTCCTAAAGCACGCATGGGGAACTGGCCCACTTTGTACGCTACCCCAGCTTCTTTCAACTCTTCTTCGGTTTTCCCCACTGCCGCCACCTCAGGCCAGGTATAGACCACTCCGGGAATCAGATTGTAATCAATATGCGGTTTTTGTCCTGCGAGCAGCTCCGCGACCATCGTTCCTTCCTCTTCCGCTTTGTGCGCCAACATCGCCCCGCGGACCACATCGCCAATAGCGTAAATGTTATCCACATTGGTACGCAAATGCTCATCCACTATTACACGTCCTTTCTCGTTCAAATTTACCCCGGCAGCTTCTGCATTTAGCCCATCGGTGTACGGTCTTCTTCCTACGGAAACCAGGCAATAATCGCCTTTAAATTCAATCTCCTGCCCTTTCTTATCATCGGCTGTAACGATCACCTCATCGCCTTCCCTTTCCACCGATTTCACCTTATGGGAAAGGAAAAATTTCACTTTTTGTTTCTTCATCACCCTCATCAGTTCTTTGGATAAAGCGCCGTCCATTCCGGGAATAATACGATCCATATACTCAATCACGCTTACTTCAGCACCAAGCCGTTTGTAGACCTGTCCTAATTCAAGTCCAATTACGCCTCCGCCTATAATGATCATATGCTTTGGGATCTCTTTTAATTCCAAAGCTTCTGTTGAAGTAATGATCCGATCTTTATCAATTTCAATAAAGGGCAAAGAAGCCGGTTTTGAGCCGGTGGCAATGATGGTATATTTTGCTTCAATAGTTTCCTCACTTCCATCGGCCTTTTGAATGCTAATGGTATTGGCATTTTTAAAGCTTCCCATACCATGGAAAACGGTGATCTTGTTTTTATCCATAAGGAATTGAACGCCTTTGGTGGTCTGGTCCACTACAGCTTGCTTGCGCGCAATCATTTTTTCCAGGTTTACCTTGACTTCCCCGGGAATTTCGATCCCGTGTTCCTCAAAGTGTTTAACGGCATCCTCATAGTGATGAGAAGAATCCAACATAGCCTTAGAAGGAATACAACCTACATTCAGACAGGTACCGCCCAGGGTATTATACTTTTCAATGATAGCAGTTTTCATTCCTAGTTGGGCACATCGTATTGCGGCAACATAGCCTCCGGGGCCAGAACCAATTATGGCCACATCAAATTGACTCATTTATTTTATGTTTGAAGGGATTTAAACAATCGATTTTATTCCAGACAGGGGACAAAAATACGATGTTTTTGGCCCATAAAAAACCCTTACATCGGGGCTAGCGGAAATTTTTGGGCACCGAGATTCCCTACCCAAATACCCCCGATCATACTCATATGAAGCCCGAACTCGTAGAAAAATGGAGGGCTCCAGGTGACACAGGAAATAACAAAATACATTTTGGCCAGTATTACCAGGGAAATGACGTAATGGGGAATATTGTTATCTCGCACAACCAAAAGCGCCGCCATAAATCCGGTGATTATGGCAGAGGTTACCAACAGGGCCGAACCGAAATACAACTCCCGGGTAGATGCCGCACAAAAGTTTAATCCATCAAATAGGATATCACGGGTAATCTTGGTAAAGAGCAAATAGGAAAAAGCACCTATAACAATGGACATACCGGTGATGGCAATCCGATTTTTCGAAGACATGACAGTACGGTTGTTTTTTGATTGCTTGTTCTAAGGTAGTTTTGATCTGGTACGAGTCCAACGGGTTTAACATGCTCTTAGGTTAAAGTTTACATAACAAGTGCAGTAGTTTTGCTTACCGTATTAATCACAAAAGAACTCCGGGTGCTTCCAATTTGATCAATAGCAGTGAGCTTGTTGACCATAAACTCGCGGTAGGCCTTCATATCTTCTACGTTGATGATAAGGATATAATCCTGATCGCCACTTACATGGTGGCACTCCGAAACTTCCTGCAACTGTTGTACCTGTCTTTCAAAGCGTAGTACATTCTCCTTGGTATGCTGCACTAAGCGTATATGACAGAAAACCGTAAAGTCTTTTTTAATGGTCGCCTTGTCCAGCACGGCAACATAATCTGTAATTACCCCCTGACGTTCCAACTTTCGTATCCGCTCAAATACGGCGGTAGTGGATAAACCAAGCTGTAGCGCATACCATTTGGTGGTTCTTTTACAATCTACCTGCAAGAGATTTAGCAAAGCACGGTCCGTTGCATCTAATTCCATACCGAAAATTTTTAAGTAGTACCACAGTTCATAAAAACCTTATAGAACAAAATTCTATTTTTTAATTATATTATAGAACTAAATACCATAATTATTTTAAATCATTGATAAATACAATATAATATAGTTTTTTTGAAGAAAAAACAAAATGAATCATAAAGGCGTAGATAAACTACATGACTTGCACTATTTTGGAGAGTTTGGCGGGGTAAACCCTTCTATTTCGGATTCCTCTACCTACACCTTCCTTTCGGCCAAAACCATGTTTGACACTTTTGAAGGTAACACCGAGGGTTGCTACCTTTACAGTAGGCATTCATCCCCTTCTAATTTGTATTTGGGAGAAGCCTTGGCAGCGCTTGAAGGTACAGAAGCCGCCAATGTTTTTGCCAGTGGTATGGGGGCAATCGCTTCGGTAGTCCTGCAAATTTGCGATTCCGGAGATCAGATCGTCAGTAGCAGGACCATTTATGGCGGCACCTATGCATTGTTCAAGAACTTCCTGCCCAAATTCGATATCAATAGTGTTTTTACGGACATCACCAATTTAAAAGCTGTGGAAAACAGCATCAGGGCGAACACTAAAATGATCTATTGTGAAGCGGTTAGTAATCCGCTTTTGGAAGTTGCTGACATTGCTGCCTTATCTGAATTGGCCAAAAAATACGGTATCCCCCTTGTAGTGGACAACACCTTTTCCCCATTGAGTATTCCCGCTGCCGAATTGGGCGCAGATATTGTTATTCATAGCCTTACCAAATTCATAAACGGAAGTAGTGACTGCGTAGCTGGAGCGGTTTGTGCATCAACGGCCTTCTGTTTGCGCTTAAAAGATGTCAACGATGGGGCGGGTATGTTATTGGGAAGTACCTTGGATAGTTTGCGTGCCGCTTCCATTCTTAAGAATATGCGCACCCTTCATATTCGGATCAAAAAACACAGTGAAAATGCGATGTATTTGGCCTCGAAATTTGAAGCGGATGGTCTAAAAGTCGTTTACCCTGGATTAGCTTCACATCCTGGAAACAAGACCATGAAAACGCAAATGCACAAAGCCTACGGTTTTGGCGGACTTATGACCGTAGATGTCGGGAGCCTGGAAAAGGCGAATACTCTCATGGAAATGATGCAAAGTGAAAACCTCGGGTATTTGGCCGTTAGTCTTGGCTTTTATAAAACCTTATTTAGCGCTCCGGGAACTTCGACCTCATCAGAAATACCTTTAGAAGAACAAAAGGCGATGGGACTTAGCGATGGTTTGATCCGTTTCTCAGTGGGTCTGGATCAAAACATTGAGCAGACCTATCAAAAAATGAAAGGCTGTATGCAACGCTTAGGAATACTTACATCCGACTCTATTTTGAGTGCCTCTTAAAAGACCTTGTTTGGAGAAGAAAACTCAAAATCGTAATATTAGGGTTTGTACAGACCAACCCTATGCGTAAAAAAAACAAGAAAGCCAAATACCGACAAGACGAAAAAATCATTGAAAATACTGAACTGAACATCTGGGAAGCATTGATCCCAGTAGTTGCTCTTGTAGGGATGCTCGCCTACAATGTCTATGTATTTGGTGATGATGCTTTAAGGGGTTCCAACCAATTTATTTTGCTGTTAGGAGGCGCGGTAGCCGCTATCGTTGGCTTTTTCAACAGGGTTTCGTACAAACAAATGTTGGCTGAGGTAGCGGAAAATGTTCGCTCCACCACAGGGGCGTTACTTATCTTACTCATGGTAGGAGCGTTATCAGGGACCTGGCTGGTAAGTGGCATCATTCCTGCCATGATCTACTACGGATTACAAATATTGAATCCCACGATTTTTCTTCCCGCCTGTGTTATAATTTGCGCTATCATCTCTATAGCTACCGGTAGTAGCTGGACCACAGCAGCTACCGTTGGGATTGCATTAATAGGAATTGGGGAAGCTCTGGGAATTTCCTTAGGCATGACAGCAGGTGCAGTCTTGTCTGGCGCCTATTTTGGGGATAAAATGTCGCCCTTAAGCGACACTACTAATCTCGCACCGGCAATGGCCGGGGGTGAGTTGTTCTCTCACATACGGTATATGGGATGGACCACTATTCCCACTGTTTCCATTACCCTATTGGTTTTTATTATTATCGGCTTCACTTTGGATCCGGTTGGTGTAGCGGATACCGGAGCTATTTTAAACACCATTTCCTCAACGTTTACCATCAATGGATGGCTTTTCATTGTTCCCGTAGCGGTAATCTTGATGATCGTAAAAAAAGCCCCTCCCCTACTAGGACTACTAGTGGGTACATTGTTGGGGGGTGTATTCGCACTCATTTTTCAACCCGATATTGTTGCCAGGATCGGAGGAGGGGAATTGTTGGATTTTGCAACGGGTTACAAGGGGATCCTAAACGCCATAACCGTTGACACTGCCATTGCGACTCCGGACCCGGCCTTAAACGATCTATTCTCTTCCGGTGGGATGGCCGGAATGTTAGGCACCATATGGCTTATTGTTTGTGCCATGGTCTTTGGAGGGATAATGGATGGTATTGGAGCACTCGAACGTATTACCAAGTCGCTATTAAGCATGGCTAAAACTACTTTTGGTCTTTTCGCAAGTACAGTAGGAAGTTGCCTTGCCTTAAATGTTACTGCTTCCGACCAGTATCTGGCATTGGTAGTTCCGGGTAAGATGTTTGCTAAAGCCTATGAGGAAAGGGGACTAGCGCCTGAAAATCTAAGTCGTACCCTTGAGGATTCGGGAACGGTTACTTCGGTTTTAGTGCCCTGGAATACCTGCGGGGCGTATCACAGCGGTGTTTTAGGGGTAGCCGTTGGTGACTATTTCTTTTACGCTATCTTTAATTGGCTTAGCCCATTTATGACGTTATTTTTTGCCGCTTTCCAGATCAAGATCAAGCAACTGGTACAACAGCCGGCAAAGGCATAAATTTTCGGGTATTCTGTTGGCAGTAATGCGGTACTTTTTTACCTTCACTCTCAATAAAAAATTAACGTAATTATGGCTACAGTAACCCTAAAAGGATCTGAAATACACACAATTGGTAATCTCCCTGCAAATGGCGCAAAAGCTCCTGATTTTACCCTGGTCAAAAATGACCTTAGTGAGGTCTCCCTTGGAGATTATCTTGGACAAAAAGTTGTTTTAAACATTTTTCCCAGCATCGATACCGGAACATGTGCACAATCTGTCCGGCAATTCAACAAGGAAGCCGCTGAATTAGAAAACACGAAAATTCTCTGTATTTCCAAGGATCTTCCCTTTGCACAGGCACGGTTTTGTGGGGCTGAAGGTATTGACAAGGTGGAAACCCTTTCGGATTTCCGAGATGGTAACTTTGGAGAAGCCTACAACGTAACCTTTACAGATGGCCCTCTGCAAAGCCTACATTCCCGTGCCGTAGTGGTAGTAGATGCGTCAGGAATTGTGAAATACTCCGAACAGGTCCCTGAAATTGTGGATGAACCCAACTATAATGCTGCCCTTCAAGCATTGATGGATGCCTAAGGAATCCTTTCTTGTTAACCGGATAAAAAGTATAGGATTCGCTTTTAAGGGGTTAATACGATTGTTGCAAACCGAATTAAGCATTAAGATCCAATTTGTTATCGCCTTGTTGGTAACGGCTGCCGGCTTTTATTTTGAAATCTCCATTTCAGAATGGGCGCTGCAATGCCTTTGTATTGGATTGGTCATGGGGATTGAAGGCATGAATACCGCTATTGAAAAATTGGCAGATTACGTACAACCGGAATTTGATAAAAAAATAGGCATCATAAAGGACATATCTGCCGGGGCGGTGCTACTGGTTTCCCTTATTGCGGTAATCGTAGGACTCATCATATACCTCCCCAAAGTTTTTTAGCAAAACATCCCCAACATTGTTCGGAAACGTAAATTTGTAAATTTGTCCCTGATCAGCGACCTATGGCCAAAAAACGAAGAACATCCAAAAAGGCTTCGCCAAAAAAAAAGCAAGGCTTTAAATTATCGAAAAAGAATACCATTATCCTCGGTAGTTTTCTGATCGTGTTGGCTATTGCCCTGTTCTTCTCTTTTATTTCCTTCTACTTCACCTGGCAGGAAGATCAAAGCCTGCTATCCCAATTTTCGGATAGGAATGCCGAGGCCGATAATCTTCTCAATAAGTTCGGTGCGGCTGTCAGCCATTTTTTTATGTACAAAGGGTTTGGTCTGGCTTCGTTTGTTTTTCCGGTTTTGTTCGCCATAACAGGATTGTATCTATTCCTGGGATTGGACGGCAAGCGCCTGTGGAGCAAATGGATCTGGGGGATGTTGGGAACCATCTGGGTTTCCATAGCTTTGGGGTTTTTCTTTTTCGAACAACCTTTATTAGGCGGCCTTATCGGGTATGAGCTCAACGATTTTCTGCAGGACTATACAGGAAAAATAGGGGTCTTTTTAATCCTCATCTTTACCCTGGTAGTACTGTTGGTACGTCTGGTT
>JANQHL010000012.1 GCA_028277085.1 Flavobacteriaceae bacterium | reverse complement strand
ATATGTGCAGGTGGAATGTGCCTATCACTTCCCAACGACTCAGGATTTTGGGTGGTTTCCAAATTCGGAGGTTTGACGGTACCGCAAACCCTACGTTGTTGGACCCTAGGCGGTACCATTGCTGGTACAGTTTCATTTCTAGTAGTTTTCTTAATCGATTATTTAATAATTCCTTGATAGATGGATAAATCACAATCAAAAAAGATTGCAATAATACATACAAGTTTCGTTTCAGTTGAACATTTGAAAACCTTGTTTTCGGAGATAATCCCTGAAGCTGAGATATCACATATTGTAGATGACAGCTTGTTAAAGGAGGTAATGGAAAACGGTGGCATAACTCCTGGCATCATCCGGAGGATGTCAAATTATGCACAACAGGCTGAAACGATGGGTGTGGATGCTATTTTCAATCAATGCAGCTCGGTTGGTGAGGCCGCTGATATTGCCTCCCAGGGAGTCTCCCCACCAATGGTAAAGGTAGACCAGGCAATGGCGGAAAAGGCTGTTAAAATGGGTAAAAGGATAGCAGTTGTGGCCACGGTTGCTTCTACCATGGCACCTAGCTGTCGACTTGTAGAGCGGGCAGCCGAAAAGGCAGGAAAGACCGTGGAGATAGTACCTGCCCTTGTGGATGGAGCCTTGGATATTTTGATGAAGGAACAGAATAGATCCGAGCATAACCGATTGGTCAAGGAGAAAATAGAGTCCCTTGAGCACGATGTTGATGTATTTGTACTCGCTCAAGGAAGTATGGTAGTACTTCTTAACGAATTGAAGCACATAAAAAAACCTGTTCTAAGCAGTCCAAGGTTAGGTGTTGAATCCCTTAGGGATGTATTGGCTTTACCAAAGCTTGATTCTCTTTAAAATTTGTTGCTTAATGATGCAAGTGCCCGGACATATAAATTTGAATAATATCTTGGAGGAATACCAGAAATTGAAATGGGATTCAAATAAGGTAATTATTGTCCTAGATGATGATCCTACTGGTATCCAGTCCGTTTGGGGTATTACCGTTTACTATAAATGGAATGAAGCAATCTTATTTGAGATATTCAATAAAGGTGGCCTGGCATTCATACAGACCAATTCAAGGTCCCTGAGTGAGAAAGAAACAAAGACCATTCACGAAAATATTGCTAAACTCATTGATAGTACATCTAAAAAACTCTCCAAAAGATATACAATAATTAGCCGCTCGGATTCCTCACTTCGGGGACATTACCCTTTAGAGCCTTTTTCGATCAACAGTCTTTTGGTAAGCAAAGGGGAAAGGGAATATGATGCGCTGTTGCTTATCCCGTTTTTTGGCGAGGGAGGTAGGATAACCTATAAGGATACACACTTTATCAAAAATGATGGGCAGTTGACCCCAATGGGTGATACCGAATTTGCCATGGACCTTGTTTTTGGCTACTCAAGTTCAAACTTAAAGCAATACGTTGAGGAAAAAAGTCAAGGACTTGTTAAGGCTGGTCAGGTAGAGTCCATATCGTTGGAAATGCTTAGGGAAAAGTCCGTGGACTTTCTCCAAGACGTATTGTTTCGGCTGAATGACTTTAGGCAGGTGGTTGTCAATGTGGTTGATTATAATGATCTTAAGAAATTAATTATTGCACTCCACCACGCCGAGAGCTTGGGTAAAAGATTTATTTATCGAACGGCAGCTTCCTTTGTCAAAACGTATGCCTTGATAAAAGACCAGGATTTCATCGATTGCGAGCGGTTTTGGGATATTGGGGAGCAATCGGAGAATCCACCATTGTTTGTGGTGGGATCGTACACCAAATTGACAACGCTCCAATTACAAAAGCTGGTCGAGTTCTCTTCCAATATCGTGGCAATCGAATTTGACGTATTGTCCTATTTAGATGGCCCAACGGACCAAAAGGAACTGATCAGCAGACTTCAAAGGAGAATAGATGAAATCTTGGGTTCTGGAAGAATTCCAGTTCTTCATACTCCCAGGAAGGTTTTGGCCTTAGAAAATTTTAATGGACTTAAGTTGTCCAGATTCATTTCAGAGGGTTTGTCAAGAATTGTTCAAGGGTTGCAAAAGAGACCCCGTTTTATAGTGGGTAAGGGCGGTATCACATCCAGTGATTTGGCGACCAAGGCCTTTTCTACGGAAAGTGCACAAGTAGAGGGCCAAATATTGCCTGGAGTAACTGTAGTTACCTGTGATAAATCATCGAAGTGGGGCAATCTGCCCTATGTGATTTTTCCCGGCAACGTGGGGAAATCAGAAGACCTATGTAGGATATTGGAATTGACCCAAGCCAAAAAAACTGCATAAACCGCCAATAAAGGCTGATATGAAAAATATTGAATAAAAAATTAGAATCTAAAACTAATAAATAATGAAAACAAGTAAAATAGGTGCCCTTTTGGTGTCAATGCTGATGGTTTTTGGGTGTACCAATGATTTAGAAGAGATTGAAACGAGTGAAAGTTTGAACCCAGTTGATTTAGAAGAGATTGAAACGAGTGAAAGTTTGAACCCAGTATTTGCCTTTGGTGACACAACCAACGGAGTCATTGACGCGGAGGGTGCGACTATAGATTCGAGTGGACGACTATTTGACGCTGGAACTGATTTCGATTTTCAAAATGCAACAAGTGTACTGCCCGAAATTAGTTCCGAACAAGCTAGAAATGGGTCAAACTCAATCAAGTTTCGATTGGTGCCCACGACACCAGATTGGAGCAGTTCAAACAATTTAATCGATCGAACGGAGTACGTATTGGCTCAAACGGGTTTAAATACACTGAAATATTCGGGATTTAGTGTGTATCTGCCATCGAATTTTCCGCAACATAACATTTGGACCGTTTTACATCAATGGTGGCAATCTTCTCCAGAAAGCCCACCGATCGCTTTGGAGTTGGATGACAACACAAATCCCCAAGAATACATTATTAGATATCGTTATGGAACTGATAAAAATGATGAGGTTTCAGTAAAGGCTCACACAGCTACAATACCTAAGGGTCAATGGGTGGATTTCATCTTCAAATGGAAAATTTCACCTTCGGGAGATAGTGTTTTGCAGGTCTGGGTAGATGGAACAGAAGTTGTAAATCTAAGCGGGCCATCCTTTAAACTTGGTTATACCAATACATCAAACTCAATCAGGGAAAAATTTGGAATCTATCGCGGTAACCAGAATCATGATATGATTATTTATATGGACGACATTGCATTAGGAGACAGTTACAATGAGGTAGATCCTTCACAAGGAGGATCAGGTTCAATATCAGGCTATAAAAGACTGCAATGTGTTGGTAGAAACAATGCCTATCTTGACTCTGACGGTTCAAACAATACCGACTTGGATGCAGTTGGTGGAGGGAATGATGGAAACGATGACAAGTACTGGGAATTTTTAAACGTTTCGGGAAGCACTTACAGGCTCCTAAATAAAGAAACTGGAAGAGGTTATTTAGATGGTGATAGCTCAGCGCCATTTGTTGACTGGGATCCTATTGGAGGTGGAAATGACGATCTTGCAGATAAACATTGGGAATTTATTGATTTGGGGGGAGGTGAGTATCGCATTCGAAATGTAGATAAAAATCAATATCTACAAGGTACATCGGGAGATGATGTCACCTTGACCACAAGTACTGGAAATGATACCAAGTGGACAGTTTCCAATTAGTCAATCCAAAGTAAATCTAAAGCTGAAAAGAAAAATAAAAACAAGTAGATTTTAGAAGAAAAGAAAGTGAGCTGCAATCGCAGTATTTGAGTTAGTTTGTTAAGTTTAGTTAATGTACCGTTTTGTCCTTTGGGACAAGGCGGTACTTCTAAAAAATACCATTACTGGATTTACAGAATCAAATTAAAAATCTAAGGTCACTACTCTGGTAATTTACCATTAATGGAAATAAAAAAATCCCCTGAAGTAAATCATGTGATTATTGTAGGTTCAGGTACTTGTGGCGGATTTAACATCCTTGTTGAACCCGGTTTTTTGGATTAAATGACTAAAAATGCCGAGCATTTTACGTTTGTATTTGATGGTTTCTGGGCGCAGCAAGGCGGCGAAGATTCATTTGAGTTTATGAAGAAATATCCTGAAAAGTTTACACCGCTAAATTGAAGGATATAAACCAATTACTTAAAATCAGTGAAGCAATGAGCTTTGTGACCTTTGGTGAAATCATGTTGCGTTTGACGCCCAACAATCCAGTGGAACAGTTAGTCTCGACCACCCAAATGGAAGTAGGCTACGCCGGTGCGGAATCTAATGTCGCGGCATCACTTTCCTTGCTAGGCAACGATACTGATTTTGTAAGCAAATTACCCAAGAACCCTATTGGAGAAGCGGCAATAAATTCCTTAAGAAGGTTTGGTGTCTCAACACGTCATGTAATAAGGGGGGGTGAAAGAATTGGAACGTATTTCATAGAAAACGGCAGCTCAATTCGTCCCTCCAGAGTTATTTATGATCGCTCCAATTCAGCCCTAGCGGCTATCATTGGAAACGAGTTTGAATGGATATCCATACTCAAGAAGAAGAAATGGCTTCATATTACGGGTATTACCCTAGCACTATCCGAACAGTGTGCCCAAGAATGTGTTGATTTAGCTATAAGGGCAAGGGAGCAGGGGGTTAAAGTAAGCTTCGATATGAACTTTCGAAGGAGCCTATGGAACGACAAATCCAAGGCAAGGGTTATTTACACACAAATAATGAACCATACCGACCTCCTTTTTGCCAATCTAGGTGCTCTTCAAGACGTATTTGGTTTAGATTTCAAAGGTTCAAGTAGTATTCTAAAAACTGAAAAGGCTATTCATAAAACTCAAGAATTATTTGGAATTTCCAATCACGCATTTACAATACGTGAGCTGGTTTCGGCTTCTTTAAATACTGTTTCTGGTATGTTTCTTACAGAAAATGAATTACATACTTCAAAATCCTACTGCGTAAATATTGTTGATCGGTTTGGTACAGGTGACGCATTTGCCGCAGGTTGTTTGCATGCTGTAAATAAAGGCTTGAATGGGCGGGAAACGATTGATTTTGCATCAGCGGCCTTTGCGATCAAGCATACTATAAGAGGTGATATCAATACCAGTTCCGAAGAAGAAATAAACAACGTTGCGAAAGGTAATATCCAAGGCCATATACAAAGATGAACAAGAAAAGTTGTTTAGATAAAATTTTGCAAAAGCGGATTCTAGCAATCATTCGTTTGAAGGAAGTAGCAATCGCTCCTGAGTTGGTTGAATGCATTATATCCGGAGGAGTTGAAATCCTTGAATTTACCTCAAATACACCTAGTTTTTTGAATGAAATAGAATCGACTCGAAAGAGGTATCCAAATGTTTTAGTTGGTGCAGGCACTATTCTAAATGAAAAACTGGCTAAAAATGCTATCGGTGCCGGCGCGCAGTTTTTGGTAACCCCTAATGTAAATGAAAAGGTTGCGATAATCGCCCAAAAGTTTAATGTCCCGATTATCATGGGGGCCTTCACACCGACTGAAGTGGCCAATGCGATGGTGTCTGGAGCCGATATCATAAAGTTGTTCCCTGCACAACTATTGGGGATACGGTACTTGAAGGCCCTAATGGAACCGTTCAACAAAGCGAAATTTTTTGCAGTGGGAGGTATTAATCACGAAAATGTAAAGGATTGGTTCGCCGCCGGAGTTCATGGCGTTGGCATAGGAGGTGGGGTTACAGGAAAAGGAACAAAAAATAGTTTTGATTTAGAAAAGGTCCGTAAAAACGCTAGGCTAATCATGTCCATAAACAAAGGTTTAGAATGAGAAGGTCAGTAATAGAAAAAATAGAACTTTTTAAAGTACCGCCCAGATGGCTATTTATTAAAGTAAGCACGGACGACGGTACAGTAGGGTGGGGAGAGCCGGTTGTGGAAGGAAGGGTGGACACCGTTATAGCCTGTGTTCACGAAATGAAGAAGTATTTAATTGGTAGGGAAGCAGGTAATATCGAGGATGTATGGCAACTGCTTTACCGAGGTGGTTTTTATCGTGGGGGTCCAATCTTGATGAGTGCCATAGCTGGAATAGATCAAGCGCTATGGGATATTAAGGGAAAACAATTAAATGTACCAGTTTACGACCTGTTGGGAGGTGCTGTTAGGGAAAAAATGAAGATGTATTGTTGGATTGGTGGAGATGACCCTCAGGTTGTTTTGGAACAAGCCCATGAAAAAGTATCGAATGGCTACAAAGCGGTTAAAATGAATGCTACTGGAGCCATGGAGTGGGTTTCATCTGTTAAGGACGTCAAAAGGGCGATAAGCAACATTGAACTATTAAGGGAAGAATTTGGAAACGATCTTGATATCGCATTGGATTTTCATGGAAGAATCCATAAGCCGCTTGTAAAGAGAATGCTGGATGAGTATTCAGCTTACGACCCCTTTTTTATCGAAGAGCCGTTGCTCACGGAGAATAGCAATGCGTTGAGATTAATCTATGGGTATACTTCCATACCACTTGCCGCAGGGGAGCGCATGTATACAAGATGGGACTTTAAGGAAATATTACATAGCGGTACAATTGACATTGTACAGCCAGATTTAAGCCATGCTGGCGGTATTTCTGAGGTTCGAAGGATAGCTTCTATGGCGGAGGCCCATGATGTAGCATTGGCGCCACATTGTCCGCTTGGTCCAATTTCACTTGCTGCTTCACTACAGGTAGATTTTGCTACACCAAATGCCATAATTCAAGAAAGTAGTCTGGGAATACATTACAACGAGGGATATAATCTTCTGGATTATGTGTCCAACCCTGAAGACTTTAACCTAGAAGATGGATATATCAAAACCTTTACCAAACCAGGTTTGGGGGTGGAAATAGACGAATACAGATTGAAGGAGGCTCAAAAAATAAAACACGATTGGTCCAATCCAATTTGGCGAAATAAGGATAATAGTATCGCAGAATGGTAACTGTCTATTTTTAACTAAAAAAATCGGGATGCTTTATATATTGGCATTGTTGCTTTCATTAACGACACTGGTTGCTGGTGTTATAAAACTCAAGGTTCATCCATTCTTGGCGCTTCTCTTGACGGCAATACTTTATGGTTTTTTGACAGGAATGAAGGTTGATACAATAATTGAATCCATAAATTCCGGGTTTGGTGATCTTTTAGGGAAAATCGGGTTGATCATTCTTTTTGGAGTTACGATAGGTACTTTCTTAGAAAAATCCGGAGGTGCGCTGGTAGTCGCTAATAGAGTATTGAAGATTATCGGGGAAAAATCAATTTACCTTGCAATGTTGCTTACGGGGTATTTCTTGTCCATTCCAATTTTTGCGGATAGTGCCTTATTGATTATGAACCCTTTGACGAAAGTTTTGTCCAAAAAAGCAGCCGTTTCCTATGCTGGTAGCATAGCTGCATTGGCTATGGGTCTTACAGCGGCCCATGTTATGGTACCGCCCACGCCAGGTCCTATAGCTGCGGCCGGGATTTTAGGTGCCAATTTGGGAAATGTAATAGTATTAGGACTATTGGTCAGTCTTACCTCTTTGATTCCCTGTTATTTTTATGCGAGCAAAGTGGTTTCGAAAATCCGTCTTGACTTTAAAATTGAGCCTATTCAAAATAAAGCAGGGCAGCCTCAAGTATGGAAGTCCTTGTTGGCTATCATAATTCCCTTGTTCTTGATTCTTTTAAAATCAGTTCTGGATTATCCTAGCATTGGAATGGCTCCTTCCTTAATGACACAGACTATAGCTTTTATCGGAACACCCTCCATTGCTTTGCTCATAGGGGTTTTCCTATCGTTCTTACTACCTGAAAAACTTGATACAAAAATACTCTCTTCCAGTGGTTGGGTCGGAGCGTCCTTTAAGACCGCGGCACCAATTATATTGATAACTGGAGCTGGTGGAATCTTTGGAAGAACGATTGAGAATTCTGGTATAACTGCGGAAATAACCGAGAGTTTTGCAGGAACTGACCTAGGTATTTTTTTTCCATTTTTACTTGCCGCCAGTTTAAAGACCATTCAGGGTTCTTCGACTATAGCATTGGTTACTGCGGCATCCATTGTAAAACCATTGATATTCGTTTTGGGCTTAAATGAACCGACCATGTTGACACTTACCGTATTGGCGATAGGCGCTGGCTCATCCGTTGTTTCCCATGTCAATGACAGCTTCTTTTGGGTGCTCACACAACTTACCTCGATGAATATTAAACAAGGCTATTTTGTGCAGACTGCAGGAACGGGAATATTTGGATTTTCATCAATGGCACTAATTTATTTATTAACCAAAGTATTAGCATAGTACCGGTACCTCTATATGAACAACCTACAGGCAAATCGTATTTAGAAGGAAAAAGTAATGATTGTTACTGTCGATAACAAGAATACCATAGGTTGATACAGTTTTGGCCGATAGAATTGGAGAGTAAGAACTCTCAAAGGTGCAGAGTAAAATTTAATGATATGAAAGACATACAAATTACTGGAGAAGTAAAGAGAGGATATGAGTCCGTTTTAACAAAGGAAGCCATAGAATTTGTGGCGCATTTACATCGAAAATTTAATGGTGTTCGTGAAGGATTGCTTAACGAAAGAATAAAGCAACAGCAAAAAATCAATGCAGGAGTATTTCCTGATTTTCCCGAGGAAACGACCAACATTCGAAATGGAGATTGGAAAGTGGCTCCCATTCCCGATGACCTACAAGACCGACGCACCGAAATCACCGGCCCAGTGGATAGAAAAATGGTAATCAACGCCCTAAACTCTGGGGCAAAGGTCTTTATGGCCGACCTTGAGGATGCCAATTCACCCACATGGACAAATTGCGTAGAAGGACAAATCAATTTGCGAGATGCGATAATCAGGAAAATCGATTTTACCGCCGCAAACGGCAAGCACTACAAACTCAAGGAAGAGACGGCCGTACTATTGGTGAGACCACGGGGCTGGCATTTAGAAGAGAAGCATGTATTGGTGGATGGCGTACCCATTTCTGCTTCCCTATTCGATTTTGGACTTTATTTTTTCCACAATGCCAAAGCACTGTTGGAGCAAAATACAGGGCCTTATTTCTACATTCCAAAACTGGAAAGCTATAAAGAGGCTCGATTGTGGAACGATGTATTTGTTGAGGCACAGCAAAGGCTCAACATCCCCATCGGTACCATAAAAGTGACCGTTTTGATTGAGACCATCTTGGCCAGTTTCCAGATAGAGGAAATTCTTTTTGAACTCAGAGACCAAATCGTCGGCATGAACGCTGGCCGGTGGGACTATATTTTCAGTGTCATCAAAAAATTCAGGAACCACAAACGTTTCATCCTGCCCGACCGTAGCCAGATTACCATGGGCGTACCGTTTATGAAAAGCTATGCCGAACTGTTGGTAAAAGTGTGCCATAAAAGGGGTGCCCATGCCATCGGCGGCATGTCTGCCTTCATTCCCTCAAAAGATGGGGAAATCAACAAACGTGCCTTTGAAAAAGTGGCGCAAGACAAGAAAAATGAAGCTGCGCAAGGGTATGACGGTACTTGGGTAGCGCATCCCTTTCTGGTGCCCGTTGCCATGGAACAGTTCAATGCTGTATTAAAGAATGCCGTGCACCAAAAACACATACTCAGGGAAGATGTGAACGTAAGCGCAACCAACCTCATCGACACCTCCATAGAAAGAGGGAAAATTACCGAAGAGGGTGTAAGGACCAACATCAATGTGGGTATCCTCTATATAGAATCATGGCTGCAAGGAGTGGGTGCCGCCGCCCTGTACAACTTGATGGAAGATGCGGCGACCGCCGAAATATCAAGGGCGCAGCTTTGGCAATGGCTACATAGTGAGGGCGTGAAACTCGATGATGGCAGAGCCGTAGATTGGCCATTGTATGAAAAACTGTTCGATGAGGAAAAGCAGAAGGCCGCAACACTTTTGGGCAACGACCGTGTTGCGACGGGCAAGTTGGCAACTGCGGCCCAACTGTTCGACAACATGGTACGAACAGAAGACTTTGAGGATTTTTTGACCCTTGAAGCCTATGAAAAACTGTAAACCATGCAAAAAGAACAACCCATCGCGTAAAACCAATCAGTATGTCACTATCGTTGCTCGCCTTACTGGCATTCGTTCCCATATTTTCAGCAGCCCTTTTACTGGTGGGCTTTAGAATGCCGGCCAAAAAGGCAATGCCGCTGGCCTTTCTCATCACTGCGGTCATTGCTTTTTTCACTTGGGATCTCTCGCTGCGACACCTAGTGGCCTCCAGCATACAGGGACTGTTCATCACTTTCGATATTCTGTACATCATTTTTGGGGCCATTGTCTTGCTGAACTTATTGAAGTATTCAAGAGCGTTGCGCACTATCCGCGAAGGCTTTACGAGCATTACTGCCGACCGTAGGATCCAGGTGATCATCATTGCTTGGCTGTTTGGTTCCTTTATTGAGGGTGCTGCCGGCTTTGGCACCCCAGCCGCCATTGTAGCACCATTACTGGTAGGCTTGCGATATCCCACCTTTTGCGCTGTGATGTTGGGCATGATGGTACAGAGTACAGCGGTTACCTTTGGTGCAGTAGGCACACCTGTTCTCGTAGGTGTGGCGGGCGGCATTCAAGGGCCAGAGTTCGCCGCTGAACTGGCAGGTTCTTCATTGACCCTATCGGATTATATTCAATTGGTCACCTCACAAGTAGTCATCTTGCATGCCATTGCAGGTGTTTTTATACCCACCTTAATGGTCACCATGATGACCCGTTTCTTTGGAAAGAACAAATCTTGGAAAGAGGGATTGGAAGTATTGCCCTTTACAATCTTTGGAGGACTCTGCTTTGTGCTTCCCTATGTATTGACGGGCACGTTCCTTGGCCCTGAATTTCCCTCATTATTGGGTGCCCTTGTCGGAATTCCCATAGTGGCCTACTCAGCCAAAAAAGGGTTTTTGATGCCCAAAAAGACTTGGGATTTTGATGAAGAAAAAAACTGGCCATCCCACTGGATGGGAACCTTGAAGGTAAAACTTGACGACCGTGATGATATCAAACGAATTCCCTTGGCAAAAGCGTGGATGCCCTATCTATTGTTGGCCTTTCTATTGGTACTTTCCCGGTTGGAGCAATTACCCCTCAAGGGGTGGCTTACACAGCTCAAAATCAGTTGGAACGATATCCTCGACACCCCTATTTCCGCATCTAGCAGTCCGTTGTATTTGCCCAGTACCATTTTGCTTATAGTGGCAGTAGTGACCATTTTGGCTCACAACATGAAGCGCAATATGGTGGCACGTGCATTTTTCGAAAGTTCAAAAATGCTCTTAGGCGCTGGCTTTGTGCTAATCTTTACCATTCCCATGGTTCGCATTTACATCAATTCGGGCATCAATCCAACAGAACTCCCCAGCATGCCCATTGCCATGGCAGAATGGGTCGCCAGTGAAGTGGGCAATGTATACCCACTCTTTGCGCCCACCATTGGAGCACTGGGGGCTTTTATTGCAGGTAGTAATACCGTCAGTAATTTAATGTTCACCCTGTTTCAGTTTGGGGTGGCAACAAAATTGGCCATGCCCACCTTTATCATTGTGGCCTTACAGGCCGTTGGGGCGGCGGCAGGCAACATGATAGCCATTCACAATATCGTGGCCGCATCGGCAACCGTTGGTTTTTTGGGCAAAGAGGGAATGATATTGAAGCGTACCATCATCCCAACACTTTACTATTTGCTGGTGGTGGGCATTTTAGGGCTCATCCTTATCGGGTAGTGTTAGGAACGTTAAAAAATTATTTAGACAAAACTTTATAAAAAACACTATGGAACAGTTTAACGAAATGAATACCAGCACCCGAATCCTCATGGGGCCTGGACCCAGTGATGTACATCCACGGGTCTTACGAGCAATGGCCACTCCTTTGGTGGGTCATTTGGACCCCGAATTCCTACAGGTGATGGACGATATAAAAACCATGACCCAAAAAACCCTACAGACAGATAATGAGCTCACCTTTGTGGTCTCGGCTCCGGGAAGTGCGGGCATGGAAACCTGTCTGGTCAATCTACTTGAACCCGGTGATGAAGCCATGATATGTATTCATGGGGTATTTGGGGGACGTATGGCGGATATTGCAGAGCGATGCGGTGCAAAAG
>JANQHL010000089.1 GCA_028277085.1 Flavobacteriaceae bacterium | reverse complement strand
GGACGAAAACCTTCCGGGCCTAAGCGCGCAACGAAGTATTGTGCAATGGGCATTTAATGATGATACGAAGGTCGGAGACATCAAACGATTTGATCTAACTAATGGCTATGCCGTTGTGCAATTAACCAAAAAGTATAAGAAAGGCGTGATGGCAGTGGAAGATGCCTCAGCTACTGCCCTTCCAAAGATCAGAAAAGACAAGAAAGCTACACAGATCATGTCCAAAGCCAGTGTAACTACCCTGGAGGATTTTGCTGCCAATCACGGGGTAACGGTTTCTACGGCGTCCGCAGTTACACGAAAGACACCTACCATTCCAGGCGCCGGAAGAGAACCTTTTGTTGTCGGAAAGGCATTTAACCTGGAAGAAAACCAAACTTCCGGTTTGATTAGAGGTGAAACAGGTGTATTTATGGTCAAGGTAGCTAAAAAAGAAGAGGGTGCTACCCTTTCTAACTTTAGCACATTCGCGAACACCCTTACGAACCAAAATAGAAATGCAGTGAATAACCAGGTGTACAACGCACTAAAAGAAGGAGCTGATATCGAAGATAACCGGGCTACTTTTTATTAAGTAGTTGCAATTCTGTAAAAGGAGTTTTTCAAAGTACCATCTCCTCAAAGGATAAAATTATAGGGAACCCCCTGGCAGTAAAATAGTCAGGGGTTTTTTTATTGCCTGTGGCAAGGATAAAGTCCCCTCCCCAGGCGCCAAGACTTTTGATTGCACCAAAATAATCCGAAAATAACCGTTGCTTTACCGGAGGTTGATCCAGAACGGCAGCAATGCGATCCTCATGATGCGAAATGAGTTCTTCAAAGGTATCCAACGTATTCGCTAATACAAATTGTCGGGTTAGCCGTGATATTTCTGTTGTGAACTTGACTTTATCAAAGTCCTTGCGGTTGTAGGCCGCAATAGCCGCCTGACTGTTCTGTTTTTGATTGAGGTAAACAAAGAACAGCCGTTCCTTAAAGGGTGGGGCAAAAGTAATTTCTTCTATTTGAGATTTTCCGTCCTTGCGTTGATATAAAATGGCGGTATCATGCGAGGCGCAAGCAATGTCATATCCGCTACCTCCAAAGGATGCCTCTAGCAAGACATAAGGGTCTACCGAAGCCCATTGAGCTATATTGTTTAGTAGGGTGGAAGAGGTGCCAAGTCCCCAATCCCTGGGAAATGTAGTGTGTGTTGCTACGGTACCACCAGTTTGGGTAACTAAGAATTTTGGGTTATGCGCTCTTGCAACGTCTAAAATAGTTAGTAATCGTGCTGCTAGATCAGAATTAGTTGTGGAAAGCAGTTCAAGTTGCGGAAGTAAGAAGACTGCCCGGAACCAGCAACTGGAGTCAGCGTCATAACTCTTCCAGATAAGCTGTCCGGAAGTGTTTTCGGTGATCTCCAAACTTTGCCCAAACTTTGTTGGGATGGCCAGCGCCAATGCTCCGTCAAGCACGGCATATTCTCCCGAAAGCAATAATTTGCCATTACTGTAGAAGCGGGATTTCCTCATTGTTTTCGTATGAGTTCGAGGCCTTCTTTTACTGTTGAAGTATTAACGGCTTTGTCCCTAAAATACTCCACCAATTGTCTTTTTTCGTCTGCTGTAGCACCCATTTGATTCAATAAGTTCAGCAGGTGCATTTTCATATGCCCTTTTTGTATCCCGGTAGTAACCAGCGAACGAATCGCAGCGAAATTCTGTGCGAGTCCGGCTACCGCAACTATTTGCATGAGCTCCCTGGCAGAAGGTTGCTGTACTATTTCCAGGGCCAGTTTCGTAAGAGGGTGTAAGGAAGTTAGTCCGCCAACAGTGCCCAACGCCAAGGGTATTTCTATCCAAAATTTGAAATGCCCACCTTCAATTGCAGCATGGGTTAAACTGGAGTATTCGCCACTCTTGGAGGCATAGGCATGTACCCCTGCTTCCACCGCTCTAAAATCGTTGCCCGTGGCTATAACCACAGCATCTACCCCGTTCATTATTCCTTTGTTGTGGGTAACCGCTCGAAAAGGTTCAGATTTAGCAATAGCAATAGCCTGAATAAAGCGCTCTGCAAATCCCTGGGATACTGTTGTTTCGCTCTTTTCTGCACTTACCGGGCAGGACACTTCCGCACGTACCAGGCAATTCGGGACATAATTGCTCAAAATACTCATGACAATTGCTAGAGGTGTTCCATTTTTTTGAAAAACAGGGTATTCCTTTGCCTCACGTTCCAGGGTTTTTGCCAGTTGCTCCAAACACGAGTTAATGAAATTGGCACCCATAGCGTCAAGGGTATCAAAAGTGCAGTGCAATTGATAATATCCTTTTAATTGCCGGGTTTTGTCCCTCAAGGAAATGGAGGTAATCCCTCCGCCTCGCTTTCGCATGTTTTTGGTTAAGGATTCGGTTTCCGCTTCGAATTTTGGTTGTATGGAAGTAATAAACTCAGAGAGCACTTGTTGCTTACCGTGAAACATAAAGTGTACCTGTCCTACCTTTTCAGTACCTAGCACCTTGGTGGTAAATCCTCCCCGGGTTAACCAGAACTTTGCTGCTTTACCAGCAGCGGCCACCACTGAGCTCTCTTCAATGACCATAGGAATTGTTTGTAAGTTCCCATTAATCAGGAAATTAGGAGCTACAGCAAAAGGCAAATAATAATTGGACAAGGTATTTTCAATAAATTCCTCGTGTAAGTTTTGCACCTTCGGATTTGTATTCCAATACTGTTGGAGCAATTTTTTAGCTGCATCCGGATCTTTAGTACAATTGTTGGCAATCCAATCTATTTTTTCATCCTTGGTAAGTTTGGAGAACCCTTCCACCGGTTGATGCATAAGAAAAAAATTAAAGTTTCAAAGATAGGGCATACTGATATTCGTTCTCTTTTTTAGCGGATCAATATAAGTGAGAGTTTAGTTTTAGGTAAATTATTAGTAAACTTGACGGATTTAAAATCAATTCTCTTATGCGGATACTCGTAATTCTTCTCGTTAGTTCACTTTTGACAACTTTCGCCGGTACGGCACAAAAAAAGAAAATTACACTTGAGGAAATATGGGGAGGAGCATTTCGGACGGAGGGTCTGGACGTACTTCGCTCTATGAAGAATGGAAAACAGTACACCGTACTTAATTTTCAAAGAAATCCACGAAGCAGTCAGATTGACAAATACAACTATGAAACTTTAGAAAAGGTTGAAACTATTGTTTCTTCCTCAGAAGCGGTTCCTTATTTTACTTCGTATGAGTTTAGTGAGGATGAATCCAAACTGATTTTGGCCACGGAAATAGAGCCGGTATTTCGCCGTTCCCGACTGGGGATCTATTATGTCTACGATATCGCCAGCAAGAACATCACAAAAATTTCTGAAAACAAAATTCAGGAACCCGAATTATCTTCAGATGGCGCAAAAGTGGCCTATGCTTTTGACAACAATTTGTTTGTGCTGGACTTACAGTCAGGCCAGACCAAACAAATTACTTCTGACGGGCAATTTGGAAGCATTATCAACGGTATTACAGACTGGGTATATGAAGAAGAATTTGCCTTTGTGCAGGCTTTTGAATGGAACAGTGATGGCTCCATGATCGCTTTTATTCGTTTTGACGAAACCAACGTTCCCCGATTTTCCATGGACGTCTACGGGACTGATCTTTATCCCTATCAATATGAATTTAAATACCCTAAAGCCGGTGAGGAGAATGCAACCGTGAGTCTGCATATGTATGATGTGGCTTCTGGTGAAACCACCAATGTTGATTTAGGAGATGCGTACTATATTCCACGGATACAATGGATGAACAACCCTAATTTCTTGAGTGTTCAGACCATAAACCGACGTCAAAACCACTTAAAACTACATCAGGTAAATGCCAGTAACAATACGACTGCTATTTTGCTGGAAGAAAAAGATGAAGCCTATGTAGATATTCATGATAACCTTACCTTTTTGGCCGATGATAGCTTTATCTGGACAACTGAGATGGATGGTTTCAATCATCTTTACCTCTACAACGAGGATGGAGAACTCATGAATCAAATCACCCAAGGACCCTGGGAAGTAACCCGATATTACGGTTATGATCAGGCCAATGACAGGGTATACTATCAATCTGTTGAAAATGGCTCCATAAACAGAGATGTTTACAGTATTTCAAGTTCAGGAAAAAACAAAAAACGCTTAAGTACAAAAGAGGGTAATAACAGTGCAGCCTTTAGTGCGGATTACACCTATTACATCAATACATTTTCGAACACCACAACGCCCTACGAATTTACCTTAAACCGTGCCAAAGATGGAAAGGTGTTGAAGGATATTAAGAACAATGCATCAATGCTGAACAAGCTTCAGGATTATGAAATGGTTCCCAAAGAATTTTCAACGATCAACATTAACGGTAACGATTTAAATATGTGGATGTTGAAACCTGCGGACTTTGATCCTTCCAAAAAATATCCCTTATTGCTCTATCAATATAGCGGGCCGGGCTCGCAACAGGTAGCCAATAGATGGATGGGGAGCAACGATTATTGGCATCAGCTATTGGCGTCGGAGGGGGTAATTGTGGCCTGTGTGGATGGCCGGGGAACCGGTTTCAAAGGGCGCGATTTTAAGAAATCAACCTATCTCAACCTGGTTAAATATGAAACCGAAGACCAAATTGAAGTAGCCAGAACACTAAGTGAGCTGCCCTACATAGATGAAGATAAAACAGGAATTTGGGGATGGAGTTTTGGGGGGCACATGAGCACCAATTCCTTATTAAAAGGAAATGATGTCTTTGAAATGGCAATTGCCGTAGCCCCTGTAACCAGCTGGCGCTTTTACGATACCATATACACGGAGCGGTTTCTAAGGACCCCACAAGAAAATCCTGGCGGGTACGATAAAGAATCGCCTTTCAACTATCCGGAATTGCTAAAGGGAGATTATTTGTTGGTCCATGGCTCCGGTGATGACAACGTACATTTACAGAACACTATGCGCATGGCCGAAGCATTGATACAAGCCGATAAGCAATTTGAATGGGCCATTTACCCTGACCGTAACCACGGGATTTATGGAGGGAATACCCGGAAACACCTCTATACCAAGATGACCAACTTTGTCATCGAAAAGTTACGGGACCGGCCGGAAAAACAAACACCTATCATGACCAATAAGGTAAAGGGATAGGGCAACACCGCTAAACCAAATTACAAACCAAACAAGAGATAGTATGTCAGAGATTACCAAACCAACGGATAAGAAAGAGATTTTTGGACATCCGCAAGGACTTTTTTACCTCTTCTTTGCTGAACTATGGGAGCGTTTCAGTTTCTATGGGATGCGCGCATTGCTCACCCTGTATATGGTCAATGTCATCTTTGAAAAGCTGGTTGAACGAGATTATGCAACCGCTGCGGTATACGCGTCTTACGGCTCCCTGGTGTATGCATCAACTGTCGTGGGTGGTCGCATTTCCGACTCAATACTGGGGATGCGAAATTCTATTTTTCTTGGCGGTATTTTAATGGCTGTAGGACATTTCGTCCTCGCCATTGAAAACAATATTGCTTTCTTCTTAGCACTATCCTTTATCATCGTGGGCAACGGTTTTTTTAAACCTAACATTTCCACTTTTGTGGGCACCCTGTACAAGGAAGGGGATCCCAAAAAGGATTCCGGGTTTACCATTTTCTACATGGGGATTAATATCGGGGCATGGGTTTCTCCCTTGCTGTGCGGATGGTTAGCGGCCAAATATGGTTGGCATTATGGGTTTGGCCTGGCGGGAATAGGTATGTTGACTGGGTTGCTTTTCTTTTGGAGCGGAATTAGAAAAGGTGTTTTTGGGGATAAGGGAATGCCACCCAAGGCCAAGACCGAAGAAAAAAAACTCCTCGGTATGCCCCAAAGTACTATTGTTCCAATTTTATCGGTGCTGTGCGTTCCATTGATTGCATTTTTGTTGTCATCGTATAAAGAATTGGGCGCGGAAGGAAGTTTCTTTGGGGACCAGAACATAGTCAATGTCATTTTTAAACTAATCGCCATAACCATTTTGGCTTATTTGGCTTACATTATGTTCAAGGCAACCCTAGAGGAGCGAAAAAAACTGTTCGTTGCCGTACTTATTACTTTTTTTATGACCATTTTCTGGGGGTTTCACGAATTGTCCGGAAGCGTAATTACACTCTTTTCGGCAAGGAATGTGAACTTGGAAGGGATAATGTCCGCGTCACAGACGAATTCCTTGAACCCAATGTTCATTATCGTATTGGCCATACCAATTTCGTTGTTATGGACATTTCTTTCCAAGAAAGAATTGAATCCACGTACCCCATACAAATTTGGGCTGGGCTTGGTTTTTGCCGGAATCAGTTTTTATGTGCTTGCCATAAGTGGGGCTAGTGCCAATGAAAATGGTTTGGTGCCCTTCGCTTATTTATTGTTGATGTATTTTTTGTTATCCATTGGGGAGTTGTTCATGTCCCCCGTCGGACTTTCCAAGATTACGGATTTGTCGCCAAAGCGAATTGTTGCCTTTATGATGGGCGTTTGGTTTTTGTCTTCTGCCTTTGCGTTTCAGGTAGTAGGATTCATTGGGAAGCAATTGGCCATTGAGAGTACGGATGCCAATGTTGGGGGCATGGATACGTTAGGCGTATATACTGATGGCTTTTTGCTTATTGCTAAATACTCCCTGGGCGCGGGTATAATTGTTTTATTGGGGTCGCCACTGATCAAGAGGCTAATGGGAAATGTACATTAAAGCTCTTTATTCAAAAGAATACCCTCCCTGTTTCCCGGTATAGTGAAACGGTATTTTCTTTTCCTCGCAGGTTTTTAGCCATCGTGCCACATAGCTCGTATAGTTGCTTCCGTCGGCCAAAATCATCCTGGGTTGAAGGGTAGCTATCACACGCTCCAGATGTATTCTGGGAGATTGCACAAGAAGGAGGTAGTCCGGCTGGCTAAGGGTATTCGGTAAAATCCCGGTACTGTCCAGAAGTACAAGTCGTTTTTTACCCAGGGTATAGCTGTTCCTAAGGGTGTCGTACTGAATTGTACTAATCCGGTTCGCAATTTTGTAAGTCGTCACTACTTTTTCGACTCGGGCAGTGTCTGTGGCTATTACATTAAGGGCGCTACCATCTTGGTGTAGTAATACTGAATTCCTGGTTTGATGAGCGAGGAATACCCTTTCCTTTTGGTTGGCGGTAAAAGTTACAACTACCATATGGCCAATAAAGCCTGTAACAGTAACCAGCAAAAACATCAGGTTACGGAATTTGGATTTAGTAAGGGTAAACACCAATCCAAAGATGAAAAGATAGGTGAGTACCAATTGTACGGTATCAAATGGAATATCCTTAAACACAAATGCTTCCTGCTGCCCCACCCAAGCCACAATAGCATTCATTCCGCCAATGGCTTCGTTATACCCATAAACCATCATTTTAGGAAGTACCTCAAAATAAGCCAGGGCCAATATGAATACTCCAAAACCTAAGATGATCCCGAGAAAAGGCACCACCAGGAGGTTGGAGACAAAGAAAAGTGCGGGAAATTGATGAAAGTAAAAAAGGCTTAGGGGTAGAACACCAAGTTGCGCGGCAATACTTACGGAAGACAATTGCCATGCCTTATGCAATATGTAGTTTCCCGGGTTCCAGAAACCTTGCAATTTGGGATAGATCCATACAATAGCAAATACCGCAGCATAACTCATTTGAAATCCCACCTGGAACAGGAACAAAGGATGGATCAACAAGAGAAACACCAGCGAAAGCGCAACGATATTGAAAACATTCGTGGGGCGGTTTAAGTACAGTGCGTAAGCGATAAAGGAGAACATCGTTACGGCACGCACTACGGACGGGGATAAACCGGCAATTGCAGCATAGATCCAAAGGGTTACTACAATGATGACCAGTTTCAGGATATTACCTTTTGGGAGTCGGTCCAGGGGACGCAATACGAACTGAAAAATGAGTAGTACTATGCCCACATGAAGTCCGGATACCGCCAAAATGTGCACTGCCCCGGCATTTTTGTAGCTTGAATAAGTATCCTCGGGAATATCATTGCGTTGCCCAAGAAGGAGTGCCTGGATAACCCCAAGTTGCGGTACTCCAAACTTGTGCCCACGTAATTTGGAGATTATGGCTTCGCGGAAGTTTGCTGCCCTTCCAATAAGCGTCTTGGAAGCCCCTTCAATCAGAATATAGGTAGTATCGGATGTTCTTATTTGATGATGAATGCCTTGTTTTTTGAGATACTCCCGATAATCGAACTGATTTGGGTTGAGCGGAGGAGGTACTGGGACAGGTCTGGAATTCACCAAAATCTCATCGTCTACTTGCAAGGGGTTAGTGTTATCCGTTCGGGTGATGGATAGGACACATTTTCCCATGGCCTGGATACGATTAACACTTAGGACTTTCACCACGTAGCGATTGGAATAGGCATTAGGTTTCAACACCTCTCGTATTTTAAGCTGTAGTTGGCTATTCGTAGGAGTAATCTTGTTGGCGAAGTGTGCCGGACGATTTCCCGGATGGGCTAGACTTACAACAAAAGCGCCAATAGTCATCATAGAAAGCGCCAATCCAAGGCCAAATACCGGGACTTTTTCCCAACTTGAGTGATATTTGGAGAACCCAAGGATAGCCAGAGAGAATAACATAACAATACCTGTTCCAAGGATGTCAGGTTCTCCATAATACCCGATCAGGATGCCCAAAATAAGCCAAAAAGCTATCCTTACCGAGACAAAATCCAAGAGCGTCATTATAAGATGCGTGTAGCCTTGATAAAGGCATGGTTCCAGAATCCTTCACGCATTGAGGATACAATAACACCCCGGGAAGAAGTAGCATGGATAAATTGAATATCGTCTCCCTCCACTTGTACTACCAACCCCACATGGTTAATACGTTTCCCCCTTTTTTTGGTATTGAAAAAAAGCAGATCGCCCCGTTGTACTTTACCTCGTTGGATGCGTTTTCCTTTGGTAGCCATCTCATGGGACATTCTGGGGAAATCAATTTGGTTTTCCCTAAGCGAAACGTACACGAGGCCAGAACAATCCATGCCTTTGTTAGTAGTACCCCCAAATCTATACCGTGTGCCGGAGAAGGTTAGTGCGGTCGAAATAATTTTGTCCGCTTCGCTTTTTTCAGTAGACTTTTTTTTCCTTTTTTTTCGGGTTTTCGTTATCGTATCACCTTCTTTTGACGCAACGGTTACTGTTCGGGTTTTGCTGTAAGTGGTCTTTTTCTTTACAATACAATTGCTAAATAAGAGACAGGTAAGTATGATAAAAAGTATACGGCGCATCCAAGAAGCGTATTTTCTTGGAATATAAAATTACAGATTTTCAACGATCAAACCGGCAACTTTTTCGCTGGCGCCTGCCCCCCCCAGCTTTTTTTCCAAACTATCATAGTCGTGAAGCACCTGGGTCCGATGGGACGGTTCCAATAATTTTTGTAGTTCGCTTTGCAGGTTAGCAGGGGTTAAATCGTTTTGAATGAGTTCTTTTACCACTTCTTTTTCCATAATCAGGTTGACCAAAGAAATATACTCCAGGGTAATAATGCGTTTTGCAATTTGGTAGGAGATCCAGTTTCCCTTGTAGCAGACTACCTGGGGTACTTTGAAGAGCGCAGTTTCCAGGGTAGCCGTACCACTAGTGACCAGGGCGGCATAGGCATACGACAATAAAGTGTACGTTTTATTGGAAACGAATCCCACTGTTGCGTTGGCAAGGAAGGGTTGGTAAAACGTTTTATCCAGGCTAGGGGCTCCTGCAATCACAAATTGATATTCCCGGAAGGAAGGAACCAACGAAAGCATTAACGAAAGCATTTTGCGTACCTCCTGCTTTCTACTTCCCGGCAACAAGGCCACTATTTTTTTTTGGGGATCCAGATGATAGGTTTCCCGAAATGCTTTCTCTTCAAGGATTTCGGCATTAGCAATGGCGTCCAATAGGGGGTGTCCCACAAAATGGACCTCATAGTTAAAACGGGCGTAAAACGCTTTCTCAAATGGGAGAATAACATACATCCTATCGATATATTTTTTAATTTTTTTCACCCTGGACGCCCTGGACGCCCATACCTGAGGCGAGATGTAGTAATTTGTAGTGAACCCTTGTTCTTTAGCCCACTTGGCAATTCTTAGGTTAAAGCCTGAAAAATCAATAAAAATGGTTACATCAGGGGCAAACTGCAGAATATCCTTCTTACAAAAACTGATATTCCTGAAAATAGTACGCATGTTTGCGATGACCTCCAGGAACCCCATAAAGGCCATCTCTTTGTAGTGTTTAGCCAATTCCCCTCCGGCTTGCTTCATGAGATCACCTCCCCAACATCGAATTTCTGCGTTTGGATCCCTTTTTTTGAGCGCCTTGATAAGATTAGAACCGTGAAGATCCCCGGAAGCTTCTCCCGCAATAATGTAGTAGCGCATCTAAATGAATTTGTAGATCAAAATGATTACAGCAGTTAACAGTGTAGCAATCATTACCCCCCGGGCACGATAATCCCGTTTTAACCGTAAAAAACCAAAAAAAGCAACAAGATTTAAGATGGCACCAAGCGCTAGCAGGCTTCCAAAATATCCCTGTGCAATTGCTGCTTCAAAGGTGGCTGCAATGGACAGATCCGAAAAAAGTAGGATATACAATAGTGTTCCAAAAGTGTTGGCAATACCGCCCACGATAAAGCCAATAGCAATTTCCTTTGTTCTCTTATTCATGCAGATTCCAATTATTAATGTGCTGGATAGCGTGGTGGGCGGTAAGGTCAAATTGCGTGGGAACAATGGAAATGTAGCCGTTTTTTAAGGCGTATTCATCGGTGTCCTCTCCCTTGTCCAATAACTCAAATTCGCCACTTAGCCAGTAATATTCCTTACCATTGGGACTGGTACGCTTATCAAATTGTTCTTTCCAATTGGCTCTGGCCTGCCGGCAAACCTTGATGCCTTTAGGGCGTTTACCATCTGTTTTTGGAATATTGACATTTAACACCGTGCCTTTTGCCATTCCATGCAGCAACGCCTCGGCGACTATTCGCTGTATCTCAGCTTTAGCACCTTCAAAATTTGCATTCCAGGAGTAGTCGCAGAGTGAAAAACCAATTGCGGGAATGCCCTCAATTCCTGCTTCAATAGCAGCGCTCATGGTACCAGAATAGATCACATTAATAGAAGCATTGGAACCATGGTTAATACCGCTAACCACAATGGCTGGCCTGCGATCCAAAATTTCCTGTAATGCTAACTTAACGCAGTCGGCCGGTGTACCACTACAAGAGTATTCTAAAGGAGCTCCTTTTTCCTTATCCACCACGACTTTTTGAGAATATAGGGTATTATCAACGGTAATCGCATGTCCCATACCCGATTGGGGGCTATCCGGTGCCACTACCACAACTTCCCCTATTTCCTTCATCAACTGAATTAAAGTTCTCAGTCCGGGGGCAGTAATACCGTCATCATTGGTCACCAAAATAAGCGGTTTTTCCATTTCTTATACTTATTGCCGCAAAAATACGTTTTTCACAAGGATGCACTTTTGATTGCGTTTAACAAAAAATTAAATGAGCCCCGGAAAGCTGGCATGATTTTTTCAGTATCTTAGGGAATTCATACGATGTTAAAATGTGGTTGAAGGGCAATTTGAAAATCAACCTTCTTATAAGAGACACGGTCCCAAAAAGTATATTATGAAAAAGAATTTTGTACTCGCTTTTTTAGTCATTCTAATCGCAGTAGCTTCTTGTAGTTTTACGAACAAATCTTTTGAGAATGATGATAAAGATAAGTTGTTGCTGGATTTGATTACATATGTTCTGGAACGTGGGCACTATGAGCCTAAAGATATCAATGATAAGTTTTCTTCAAATGTCTTTGAAGATTTTTTGGACATCATTGACCCTACCAAACGCTATTTTCTGGAAAGTGATATTCGGGAATTTGAGCAGTATAAGTTTCAGATAGATGACCAGATTAAGAATACAGACATTTCATTTTTCAATTTGGTGTATCAGCGACTGTTGAAACGTATGGATGAGGCGCAGGAAATCTATACTGAAGTGCTACACGAGCCTTTTGATTTTAGCAAAGAGGAAAGCATCACTATTGATTATGATGAGGTTCCTTATGCCAAAAACAGACGGGAACTTAAAGAACGTTGGCGAAAGCAACTCAAGTACAACGCGCTTGGGGTGTATGACAACAAAGTAAAGATTAGAAAAACAGCCATTTCCGGTGGGCCTGACGATGGCTCAGTGAGTGTGGAGGTAGATGTTGAAAACTTGGATCCGGCACAACTGGAGCTAAAAAATATGTCCTTGGCGGAAGTAGAAGTAGCATCCCGGGAGAGTACGAAAACCACGCTAGACGATTTTTTTGATTTTATTGATGACCTGGAGCGCAAGGATTGGTTTGTACAATACATCAACACGATTGTAGATGAATTTGATCCGCATACTTTCTACTTTGCTCCGGAGGAAAAGGACAAGTTTGATATCAGTATGTCCGGGAAGTTTGAAGGTATTGGCGCTCGTTTGCAGAAAAGACCGGAAGGCGCAAAAGTTGTGGAGATTATTTCGGGAGGACCGGTTTGGCGGGCTAAAAGCTTAGAAGTTGGTGATGAGATCTTAAAAGTGGGTCAAAATGGGGAGGAACCTATTGATATTGTTGGGATGCGACTTGACGATGCAATTAAATTGATCAAAGGCCCAAAAGGAACTATAGTTGACCTAACGGTACGAAAAGTGGATGGCACTATTGATGTGGTTTCTATTACCAGAGATGTAGTAGAGCTTGAGGAATCGTATGTAAAATCGGCCTCAGTCATTAAAGAGGATAAAAAGTACGGACTCATCAACTTGCCGAAATTCTATGTTGATTTTGATGATTACACTGAACGCAATGCCGCCACCGATGTTGCTAAAGAAGTAGAGCGACTAAAAAAAGCAGGTGTTGAAGGCCTTGTTTTAGATCTTAGGGATAATGGAGGAGGTTCCCTAAAGACCGTAGTTGAGATGGCGGGTCTCTTTATCAAAGATGGTCCGGTAGTACAGGTGCGTTCTTCGGGGAAGAAAAAAGAAATTCACGAAGATAAAGATGAGCGCATACAGTGGGATGGCCCCCTTGTTATTTTGGTCAATGAGTTGTCTGCTTCCGCCTCCGAGATTTTAGCAGCAGCGATGCAGGATTACAAGCGAGCAATCGTTATCGGGAGCAAGCAAACCTTTGGCAAAGGAACGGTTCAAAATGTGATCCCTTTGGATAATATCGTAAGGAGCAATGAACATGGTAATTTGGGAGCAATCAAGATAACTACCCAAAAGTTTTATCGAATCAACGGAGGATCTACCCAATTGGAAGGTGTTAAAAGTGATATTGTTGTGCCAGATAAGTACAGCTACATCGATTTGGGGGAGCGGGACCAGGAAAATCCGTTAGGCTGGGATAGAATATCCCCTGCTGACTATGAGGTTTGGGAAGGTTATATGGATTACGAAGGTACCATAGAAAGAAGTAGTGCACGCCTTGCCAAGAATTCGCAGGTGAAGTTAATCGAAGAGAATGCCAGGTGGTTGCAAGAACAACAGAATGAAAATGAAGTTTCGCTCAACTACGAGAAATACAGCAGCAGGCAAGAAACGAATAAAGAAAAATCCAATTATTTCAAATCCTTAACGGATTATGACTCTAAACTTACTTTTGAGTCACTTAAATATGAACAACAGCTCTTTACCCAGGATCCGGTTCTTCGTGAGAAACGAGACCGATGGCATCAGGATCTGGCTCGCGATGTCTATGTTGAGGAAGCCATAAACGTTCTGGAAGATTTGCAACTTAATGCATTGAAAAACCAAAATACGAAGCTGGCCAGCGTTAAGGGATAGCGCACTAACCACTTACTGCTGCCAGTAATTTTACCGTGCTATAGGTTGTAGTGTATTGAAGAGCGTTTTAAACGGTCGTTTATAGCGCTTCCAATGCCCTCTCCCGGGGCAAATTCGATTAGAATTAGATCTAAATCCATGGTATCTAGTTGATACATGGTGGCGTATAGTTTTTGTGCCATTTCCTGCAATGAACCTTGCGGGGAAAGTATCACTTCCTTTTCAACTAAGAATTGGTCACCAAATCCCGACCGTAAGGCGATTACTCCTATTTTTTTTTCTTTGTGCCTTTCCAATTCTTTTAAAACAGCTGTTGTAGCTATGGTGGGAGTTCTTGGGGCGTAATGAGAAAGGGACATCCCTGGTGCAAGTAGTGAGGTGCTCTTCTGGTGTGCCCGGGGAGTTGTGCCGAGAACCCCTGCTATTTCTTCAGTAGTAATGGCACCTGGTCGATAGATAGTAGGTAACCCCTCATCCCAACCCAGAATAGTGGATTCGATGCCGCTTTTGCATGGTCCGCCATCCAAGATCATGGGAATTTTTCCCCCTAGTTGTTGCGCTACATGTGCAGCTCGTGTTGGACTGATATAGCCCGAAGGATTAGCACTTGGAGCAGCTAATGGATACTCCAATTGTTGTAACAGTTCCAATGTTAACGGATGATCAGGAATGCGTACAGCAACACGATCGTTCCCTGCTGTCACTACCTCAGGAACCTTTTTGGATTTTGGTAAAAGCAAGGTTAAAGGACCTGGCCAGAAATTACTAGCCAGCAATTGAACCGCCTGAGGCAATTCACTTACAAAAGGCCGAATCGAATCGAGCGTAGCAAAGTGAAGTATCAAAGGATTGTTTACAGGCCTCCCTTTGGCTTCAAAGATTTGCTTCAGCGCGGCAGCATCTGTTCCTTTTGCTGCCAAACCATATACCGTTTCGGTGGGGATGGCTACAAGTCCTCCAGCGTCCAGTACTTCCTTTGCAGATAAAACATCTTTTGTAATTGTGGCCAAGAAAACACAGTTTAGGCAAAAGTAAGCGTATGGATTTTATGGACAAAAAGTTTAGGTGAGTCGTGATCTGGGCTATATTTACCAGAGGTATATTGTTAAGCATCTATGTCCCGTAACCGCCTTATTTATTCCCTATTGTTACTACTGTGTATTGTAGGATTCTGGCTGTTTGAGAATTTTTATACCCCAAGCCCATATTCGGACCCAAGTAGCAAGGCAAAATCACCATTTGAAAAGGAGCTGCTACCTAGCACTACTTTTAACGCAATAGTTACCCATGATTTTTACATATTGTCCTATAGTGAACCACATGAACAGGCGGAGTGGGTGGCGTACAGATTGGAGCAGGCCCATTTAACCTATGAAGATCGGGAACGACCGTACTTCCTCGAAGATCCAAAAGTGCCATCAAAGTCTGCAGATTGGCGTAATTATAGAGGCTCTGGGTATGATAGAGGGCATTTGTGTCCTGCCGGGGACCGTCGATTTTCAGAATATGCCTATAACGAAACCTTTTATACCAGCAATATTTCGCCTCAGAAGAACGAATTTAATTCCGGGATTTGGAATAGATTGGAACTGCAGGTGAGACAATGGTGCAAACGTTATGGGACGCTCTATGTAATCACTGGAGGTGTTTTGGAGAATCATCTCGTGGAAATTGGAATGGAGGATGTAGATGTCCCGAAAGCATTTTTCAAAGTAATACTTCGCAAAAAAGGGGATGACTATAAGGTGCTGGCCTTTTTGATCCCTCATGAAGAGAGTACAAACCCACTCTCGGATTTTTTGATCCCGGTGGATCGGCTGGAAACAGCAACAGGCCTGGATTTTTTTTACGGATTAGATGACGATCTGGAAGAAAAAATAGAACTAGGGGTGAAGTTGTCCGATTGGAAATTCTAAAGCTCTCGTAATCTGGCAGCGTCAAGTTTTAAAAAGATGAAGAGCATCGCGGTAAAAAAGAGCAATCCGGACCCTCCGTAGCTAAAGAAGGGTAGTGGAATTCCAATAGTAGGCAGAAGGCCGATCACCATACCGATATTTACAAAATAGTGCATTAATAAAATAGAGATTACGCCATAGCCGTACATCCTGCTAAAACTTCTTTTTTGCCGTTCTGCCAGATGAATAAGCCTCAAAAAGAAAAGTGTGAATAGCACAATGATGAATGCCGTCCCCAGAAACCCCCATTCCTCCCCAACCGAGCTGAAAATATAGTCGGTATGTTGTTCAGGTACAAAGTCTCCTTTGGTTCGTGTACCTTCTAAAAATCCCTTCCCTTTAAACCCTCCGGATTCTATCGCTTTTTCTGCTTGATAGGTATTATAACCTATGGTCTTTTTAATCTGCTCCAGTCGGATCGGATCCTTTTCTAGGCTGAGCCATAAGCTAAATCGATCGCGATGCCGTTGCTCGAAGACATTGTTATAGACAAAATTTACCGAAAGGGAAACAACGACGCAACCTACTAAAAACAATATCAAAGGAAATGTGGGAACCTTAAAATCTGCTCTTTTAAACAGAAAGAACAAGGAAGTGAGAATGCCCAAACCAATGCATACCCAAATGACCCCAAATTTCAATGTTGTAACGAACAACAAGATCAAAAGCACTGCAAAACCAAGGTATTGTAGTGGAAGTCCTTCCCGGAATAATACAAAAAAAAGGGAAAAATAGACCACGGCGCTACCAGGATCGGGCTGTGGTAGAATCAAAACGATTGGGATAAGTAATATTAAAATAGCATACCACTGATATTTTCGTCTTTTCAGATCGGTTTGAATATCGCTCAGATATTTAGCCAAAGCCAAAGCTGTGGTTAGCTTTCCCAACTCCGAGGGTTGAAAATTAAAAAAACCAAGATCATACCAGGAAGTCGCCCCGGCAATAGTTTTTCCAAAAAGGAATAGGCCCGCTAGAAGAACAACGGAAATGATATAGAACAGGCTGGCAAAACGCTCAAAAAAGCTACTTTCAATGGATAAGATAAGCACAATGAATACCAGGGAAAGTCCTACAAAAAAGAGTTGTTTACCATAAAGTGTGGTAAAATCATAAAATTCGGTACTATCCGCAAGAGTAGTACTGTAAATATTGATCCATCCAAAAAGAACAAGAACTAAATACAACAGAACGGTCAACCAATCCAACCGTTTCAGTATGTTCCTACCAGACATACTCGTTTATCTTGAAAGGTTCCCCACTGAGTGGTTTCGCATATTCGTGTTCCAGCGTTTTTTCCAACATTTTCTTTTCCAGATCCTTACGGGTAATCGTTCCCTTAAGGTATTTTTCGATCATTAAGGAAGCAATATGGCCGGCGTAACGAGCGCCGTAATAACCATTTTCGATGTAAACCGCAATTGCAATCTTTGGTTGTTCAACAGGGGCAAAGGCTGTAAAAATAGAGTGATCGGTTAATTGAACGCGTTCACCGTTTATTCTGGTGAAGTTCTCAACGGTTCCTGTCTTTCCAGCAATTTCAATATCCGGAATTTGTATCCACCGTGCGGTCCCATACTTATAGACATTTGCCATAGCCCGAATTACCGGGGTAAAATGCTCCTTGTCAATTGTGGTGTACTTTCTTTCAGTAAACCTTGAGGCGATCGTATTGGTACCCACTTTTTTGATGACGTGAGGGGTGTAGTAATACCCTCGGTTGGCAATAGCACTGGTCATATTGGCCAGCTGAATTGGCGTGGCTGCGATCTCACCTTGCCCAATGGAATTGGAAATAATGGTAGATGACGCCCAACGGTTATCTCCGTACCATTTATCGTAGAACGTTTTATCAGGGATTCTTCCAGGGCGTCCTGTTGGAAGGTCTACCCCTAAATAATCGCCTAACCCAAAGCTTTTCATATGTTTTTCCCAGGCGTCCATCCCCTCATCTGTAGTCGGGTATTTACTGTAAATTTTTCTAAAAGTACCCGCAAAGTAAGCATTACAGGAACGGAAGATACCGGAATTGAGGTCTCGTACTCCTCCTCCGCAATGACATCCTTTCTTTTGATTGCCCACGTAAAAGCCATTGTAACAGGTAAATTTAGTCTCGGTGTCTATAACCCCTTCCTGGAGTGCTACTAAGGCGTTAAGGGTTTTGAACGGGGAACCTGGGGAAGGTTCCGCCAAAATAGAACGATCCCATGTTGGCCTTGCAATACTGTCGTAATGCAATTTGGTGTAATTTCTGGAACGTTCTCGCCCAACAAGTAAAGATGGATTGTAGGTAGGCCCCGAGATCATTGCCAAAATTTCCCCGGTTGATGGCTCTATGGCCACTACACCACCTCGTTTTCCGTGCATTAACCGTTCTCCATATTCTTGGAGGTCTTTGTCGATAGTAATGTACAATTCCTTTCCTAATTCGGGCAAAGTGTCTAACCTACCATTTTTATAAGGCCCAATGTCCCTGTTAAAACGATCTTTTTGAATGTACTTCACCCCCTTTCTACCCCTTAGTACGTCTTCGTACTGCTTTTCAATTCCCGTGCGCCCTTTAAGTTCGCCAGCGCGGTAATACGGATTTGTTCTTAAATCCGTTTCATTGACTTCACTAATGTATCCCAGTACATTGGCGCCACTATTGGTCTTATAATCACGTAGCGAGCGTTTTTGAATATAAAAACCAAGGTACTTACGCATTTTTTCTTGTAAGCTGGCATAATCTTCCTTGGACAGCTGCGGAACAAGTACAGAAGGCAGTCTTGGGGAATATATTCTTGCATTTTCCATTTTCTCCAGGAAATCCTCTTTCGTAATTTTCAAGAGCGCACAAAATTCCAGAGTATCTAACGTCCGGGTTTCCCTGGGAATGACCATGACATCATAGGCGGGTTGATTACCCACTAAAAGCTTTCCGTTTCTATCATAGATATACCCCCTTTCCGGATACTCATAAACCGATTTAATTGCGGGATCTTCCAGGATTTGATTGGGAGAAAAGCTAAATAGTTGTAAATACGAAAGTCTCCCGACAAACGTAATCCCAATAACAATAATGAAAGATGACAACAGTAATTTTCGCATAAAAGATACCTTAATCGTTTCCTAAAAATCGGGTCTAATCCATTTCCGTAGCAAACAGTGAGCTTAACAGTACGCAAAGTACTAACGTTGCTATGCCGGTAAATAATATTTTCTTTAAAATTAATAGGATATGGGAAAAACTTAAAATTTCTAAAGTGAAGAATACCACATGTTGCAACAAAATTAGAAGTAACAGCAATGTAACACGCTGCAATCGGGTGGTACTTTTAAATGTGAAGCCCTGAAAATCATAGTTGGCCCCAAAACAAAAACGCATTAAGACAGGACGGACATACGCCAAGGTCACCGCGGCAATGGTGTGTAATGCCATCGTGTCCGAAAACAAGTCTATCATAAACCCTAAAAAAAAGCTCACCACAAGGAACAGTGGTCGGTTGTTTCGTAAAGGATACCAATAAAAAAAAAGCACATATACCATAGGATTGATGAAACCAAAAAAGTTGAGTTGGTTAAAGATGAGCACCTGGGTAAGCACCAAAAGGACAAAACGAAATATATTGATTGCGATAGGACTACTCAACATCTCTGGTCTTCTTTTGCAATTCCAGAATTTCTTCCCGATCCTTATTTTTTACAACATAGGTGTTTTTAATGTTGGTCATATCATTAAATAGGGAAACAGCTATGGTATAGGAACTTTGATTTTGGTTCAAGGTATATTCCCGGATGACACCGATAGGAATGTTTTCGGGAAAAATGCTGGACATAGCTCCTGTTGTAATAGTGTCCCCTACGTTAAGTGAGGCGGATCGAGGGATATCCACCAATTGCACAACGTTATCCTGTTTGGCATCCCAGATCAAAGATCCGAAATGGTCCGTGTTCTTTATTTTAGCATTGATGTTGGATTTGGTATTCAGCACACTTTGAACCGTAGCATAATTAGCAGAGGTATTTTCGACAATCCCCAAAATGCCCAAGGGAGTAATTACGCCCATGTCTTGAGTAATACCATCCTTTCTGCCCTTGTCTATAGTGATGTAGTTTCTAGGAGTAGCGTAGCTGTTCTTTATTACCTGAGCTTTGGTAACGGTATATTTGGTTGCATCAGAGGAGTCGGCAGGAGTGCTTGTTTCAAGGTTAAAAAGTGCTAAGCGAAGTTGTTCATTTTCCTGGTGGAGCAACTGGTTTTCTTGTTTTAAGGCAAAATACGACTGAATACCATTAGAGACACTGTAAATTGATCCCGTTAACCATTTTGCAGAATTAAAGTATTTAGACTGATGGTAGGAGTGGGAGTTAATCGTAATAATTAGTGAAATAAGTGTGAGCACCACATATAGGAAGGCGTTTCTGTATTCTAAGATAAAATTGATGATTCTTTGCATACCGCCTTTTTATTTGTTTAGCGCGCATCGAAACCTATTCTTCCGGTACAGGTACTATTTAATAAGAATGTTTTTGTATCGCTCCAGGTTTTTCAGTGCTATTCCCGTTCCCCGTACCACGGCACGTAGGGGGTCTTCTGCAATGTAAACCGGTAAATCAGTTTTTTGAGAAAGTCGTTTATCCAACCCTCTTAACATCGATCCTCCACCTGCCAGATAAATACCGGTATTGTAAATGTCTGCTGCCAGTTCCGGAGGAGTTTGGGAGAGTGTTTCCATTACAGCATCTTCAACCCTAAGGATACTCTTGTCCAATGCTTTGGCGATTTCCCTGTACGAAACATGGACCTGCTTGGGCTTTCCGGTTAGTAAGTCCCTTCCCTGGATGGATTTATCATCCGGAGGGGATTGTAAATCTTCTGTAGCAGAGCCGATCTCTATTTTTATCGCTTCGGCGGTACTCTCTCCAACATACAAATTATGCTGGGTACGCATATAATAGATGATGTCATTTGTGAAGACATCTCCAGCAATTTTCACCGATTTATCGCATACGATTCCTCCAAGTGCAATTACAGCAATTTCAGTGGTACCACCCCCAATATCAACGATCATATTTCCTTTGGGCTGCATAATATCCAACCCAATTCCGATCGCGGCTGCCATGGGTTCATGAATAAGATACACTTCTTTACCATTAACCCGTTCCGCAGATTCCCGTACGGCCCGCATCTCTACTTCGGTAATCCCGGAAGGGATGCAAATAACCATTCTGAGGGCAGGGGGAAACCATTTTTTCTTTAACGCTGGAATGTTCTTAATGAACATATTGATCATTTTCTCCGAAGCGTCAAAATCCGCAATTACCCCGTCTTTTAAGGGGCGGATGGTCTTAATGTTTTCGTGGGTCTTTCCTTGCATCATACTGGCTTCCTGGCCAACAGCGATGATCTTTCCGGAAACCCGATCACGGGCCACTATGGAAGGACTATCTACCACAACCTTATCCAGGTGTATGATCAAAGTGTTTGCCGTACCAAGGTCTATGGCAATTTCTTCTGTCATGAAGTCAAAGAATCCCATAAAAAGCGTTTAATGTTGGATTAAATGTAAATTTTATCGGCAAAAGTACACAAAATTAATGCTTAAAATGTCGGGTACCCGTCATAACCATAGACAGCCCATTTTCATTACAGAAATCAATACTTAATCCGTCTTTTATAGACCCCCCTGGCTGAATAACACTTGTAATTCCTGCCTTATGCGCAATTTCCACACAATCTGGAAATGGGAAGAAAGCGTCACTGGCCATAACAGCACCTTTTAAATCAAAATCAAAATGCCTGGCTTTATGGATGGCCTGGTTCAAAGCATCAACTCTGGATGTTTGGCCGGTTCCGCTGGCGCACAATTGGCCGTTTTTGGACAAGACAATCGTATTGCTCTTGGTGTGTTTGGAAATTTTTGAGGCAAAAAGTAAATCCTTAAGTTCCTGTTCTTCTGGTTGCTTTTGGGTAACGTAATCCAGGTCTTCCGTACCGTCTGTTTTGTTGTCTTTGTCCTGTAGTAGGGTTCCATTCAAGCAGGTCCTGGCAAGCATTTTTGGTAGTTTAACTGGCTTTTGTATCAAAATAATACGATTCTTTTTTTCCTTTAGAATTTCCAGGGCCTCCCCTTCAAAAGCGGGAGCGATCACTACTTCACAAAATAATTTATGGATTTCTTCTGCAGTTTCCGCGTCTATTTTTGTATTGCTGATCAAAATACCCCCAAAAGCAGAAACCGGATCCCCTGCAAGGGCGTCCAAGTAGGCCTGTTTCAGTGATGTACGGGTAGCAAGACCACAGGCATTATTGTGTTTTAAAATGGCAAAGGTGGGTTCTTCTTCCCTAAACTCCGCCATTAAATTTACAGCAGCATCTACATCCAGGAGGTTGTTGTAGGACAATGCTTTTCCATGAAGTTTGTCAAACATCGCTTCAAAGTCACCAAAGAAAAAGCCCTTTTGGTGCGGGTTTTCCCCATAGCGTAAAACCTGACCAGTGGTTTCACTGATCTTTAGCGCTGCTTGGTCGTGTTCCTTATTAAAGTAGTTGAAGATTGCAGAATCGTAATGGGAGGAAATATTGAAGGCTTTGGTGGCAAACCATTTACGTTCGTCTAAAGTAGTTTCCCCATTGCCATTGCTGATGACTTCCAGAAACCGTTCATAGTCTTCCATCGAGGAAACACAGAGTACATCCTTATAGTTTTTGGCAGCGGCCCTGATCAGGGAAATCCCACCAATATCAATTTTTTCGATAATATCCTGTTCATCCGCTCCACTGGCCACCGTTTTTTCAAAAGGATAGAGATCGACAATGATAATGTCTAATTGGGGGATGTCGAATTCCTGCATCTGGGCAACATCGGAAGCATTTTCTTGTCTGTTGAGGATACCTCCAAATATTTTAGGATGCAATGTTTTTACCCTGCCTCCAAGTATAGAAGGGTAGCTGGTTACGCTTTCAACAGCAAGGACATCAATTCCCAGATCTTTGATGAATTTTTCGGTCCCACCTGTAGAATATAGGGTTATGCCAAGTGCATCCAGTTTTTTGACAATAGGTTCCAAACCCTCTTTGTGGAAGACGGAAATCAAAGCCGATTGGGCTTTTTTGGTCGTATTCATAAGTACCTGTGCTGAAAAAAATTAAGCGTTAAAAGTACCTTTTTTAGCGGGAAGATGCACCTCGGGTTATCAACAAAAACAAAGAAGTTTTAAAGAATATCAGCTACCTTCTGGTTCACCCATTCAAGAAACCGTTCGTCCTCCTTGGCGAACGGGTCCGGTGTATCAGAATCAATATCAATTTGGCCAATGTTTTCCCCATTTTTAAACAAGGGAATCACAATTTCGGACTTTACTGTGAGGCTACAGGCAATATAGTTGTCTTGTGCGTGGACATCCGGAACCACAAAGTTTTGGTTACTTTCAGCCACTTGTCCACAAATGCCTTTACCAAAGGGAATAATGGTATGGTCTGTAGGAGCGCCGGCATAAGGTCCTAGCTTTAGTTCGCGTTTGTCTCCGTTTTTGAAATAGAAGCCCACCCAGTCGTAATAGGGTATGGACCCCTGCAGTAATTCACAAATGGATTGCATAGCTCCATTGGGGTCTGCGGCATTTTTAGCGAGTAGCTCCTGAATATCTTGCTTCAGCGTATCAAACATTGTTCATCGAATAGGTCAATGTAAAAGTCGTAGAAAACCGATTAAATTACAACGCTGTTTCTTAAATAAAAACTAAGGTGAGAGGCGAGAAATAGAGATTTTGTAATTTTGTAGGGTGAAAAAAACCGTACACAAGATAGTTTCAGCTTTTTTAGCCGTTTTAGTATTGCTTTCTACAGTTTCCTGGACGGTGGATAAGCATTTGTGTATGGGAAGGGTTATGGATATTGCTATCTTCTCTCATGCCAAGGACTGCGGTATGGAAGAAGCGATGGCCGCTTTTGGTGAAAAAGAGAACCACTGCTGCGATGATGAATCCTTTACCTTTCAGGGACAGGAGGATTTAAAATTATCTTGGGATGAATTGGATGTGGAAACCCAACAATTCCTCATCTCTTTCGCAGCTTCTTATTTTCAACTATTTGCTATTCCTTCCGGTCAGGAAGTACCGAAGATTACCTATCCACCTCCTTTACCGGTACGAGACTTTACAGTACTGTACGAGGTATTCTTGATTTGATGTTTGCCATTCCAAAAATGTCGAATGTGTCCTTAAGCACATTCAAAAAGGAATGTACAATACATCAAAAAATCAATGAAAAAACATAGTATTCTATGCATCATCGTATTAACCGGCTTTGTCACTTGGGCACAACAAAAAGTGGAAGGCATGGTTATGGAAGCCAACGCAGCTGGTAAACACATTGCTTTGGCGGGCGCTAATGTCTATTGGTTAAACTCCCCAATAGGCACCATTACCAATGAAGAGGGGTTATTTTCAATTCCCTATAGCAAGGAGTATAATAAATTGATCATCAGTTATGTGGGTTTTACTACGGATACCCTAACCATTGATGCCCCAAAGATGGTGCATCACTGGTTACAGCCCTCTAATCAATTGGACGAGGTAGTGGTGGAAAAAGAACGGGAAGCACTTCAAAAAACTTTTTTTTCCGCGCAGAATGTGGTGACTGTAAATAGTGCAGAATTGCTCAAAGCGGCCTGTTGTAATTTGTCCGAAAGTTTTGAGACTAATCCGGCTATTGATGTCAACTTTAACGACGCACTAACCGGAACCAAACAGATCCAGATGCTTGGATTGACCAGCCCTTATTTGTTGATCACCCAAGAGAATATCCCAATGGTTCGGGGCGCCTCACAGACCTATGGGTTGACCTTTACTCCAGGGACTTGGGTAGAGAGCATCCAGATCACCAAAGGAGCAGGCAGTGTGGTAAATGGTTTTGAAAGCATTTCAGGTCAGATCAATACAGAGTTGGTCAAACCGTTAACGGATATCCCGATTTTCGTGAATGGATATGCCAATCTCAACGGTAGACTGGAGCTCAACAGCCATTTTAACTATAAATTATCTGATAAATGGAGTACCGGGATCTACCTGCACGGGAATCAGCGTTCAGTTGAAGTAGACAACAATGATGATGGCTTCCTGGATGTGCCTTTATCCAATCAGATTAACATCTTGAATAGGTGGCAGTATCAAAATCCTGAAAAGGGCTGGGTGAGTTTCATCAATTTGAGGTTCTTACGGGATGACAAACAGGTTGGGCAAAGCAATTTTGATCCGGATGTGGATCAGTTCACTACCAATGCCTGGGGTAGTGAGATTGATACCCGGCGCTTTGATACTTCCTTTAAACTAGGGTATGTCTTTCCCGAACTGCCCTTTCAAAGTTTTGGCTTTCAGGCCTCCTATAGTAATCATCAACAGGATGCCTACTACGGATTCAATGGCTACAACATCGAACATGAAAGTGTGTATTCCAATCTCATTTTTAATTCGATTATTGGAAGTACGCAGCACAAATTCAAAACCGGATTAACGGTTGCTTATGATGGGTATACAGAACTAGTCAATACCCAAAACTTTATAAGAAGTGATCGTTCTGCAGGTGCCTTTTTTGAATACAGTTATGACGACCTGGAGAAGGTTAGCCTTACTGCCGGTTTGCGGTTTGATACCCATAACCGCCTGGGAAACTTTTTTACCCCACGTTTTCATATTCGGTATACGCCATGGGAACAGGGGAGTCTTAGGGGCTCTTTTGGCATTGGCCGAAGGGCAGCCAATATTTTTGCTGAGAACCAACAGCTATTTGCATCCTCCCGAGTGTTACAACTGCAAGGTAATGGAGGTCCTGTCTACGGCTTTGAACCGGAAAAGGCTACTAATTTTGGGATCAGTTTTTTACAAGGATTTACGGTGTTTGACCGTCCAGGTACCGTTTCGGTGGACTTTTATCGTACCAATTTTAACAACCAGGTGGTTGTGGATTGGGAGAATCCAAGAGCGGTCGTATTTTCAAATTTGGAAGGGGAAAGTTATGCCAATAGCCTTCAGGTGGAATTGAACCACGAAATTTTACCCAATCTCGATTTTCGATCGGCTTATAAATTCTATGACGTAAAGACCCAGTATCAAACCGGGTTGTTGCAGAAGCCATTGGTAGCGCAAAACCGCTTTTTTGCCAATCTGGGATATGAAACTCCGATGAAAGAAAACGGATCGCAATGGCGCTTTGACTATACCTTGCATACTTTAGGAGAACAACGCTTGCCGGATACTTCCAGTAATCCTGTTGATTTTCAATTGGGGGATTTTGTTGATGGCTATAGTCTTATGAATGCCCAGATAACCAAAGTATTTTCAAGGAAATTTGAAGTATACCTGGGTGGGGAAAATTTAACGGCAGTAACACAGCCAGGACCGGTGCTAGCTGCAAATGATCCTTTTAGCACCACTTTTGATACAACAATTGTGTACGCCCCTATATTGGGAAGGATGGTCTACGCTGGATTTCGATTTAAATCATAATTTAACGTAATAAATCATAAAAATGAAAAAGGTTTTACTACTAGCAACACTATTGATCACTGGACTAGGGTTGGCCCAGGAGAAGAATAAAAAATTGACTTTTGAGGTGGACGGTATATGCGAGATGTGCAAAATGCGCATTGAAAAAGCTGCGTTGGGAGTTGATGGGGTAAAGTATGCTGTTTGGGATATTCCTTCCCACGAGCTCTCTTTGATCGTAGATGAACGAAAAACCAACGCCATGGAAATTAAGTCGGCCCTGGTGGCGGTTGGGCATGACACCAAGGAGTTAAAAGCTACGCAAGAAGCGTATGACAAGATTCACGCTTGTTGCAAATACCGGGAAGATGATTCGGATGACAGTGAGAAACACCGTCCATGAAAAGTAGCTATCTCATTTCCGGAATGACCTGTGAAGGTTGTGTCAGTTCGGTAAAGGATAAATTGTTGACTGTTGAAGGAGTGGATCAGGTTGCGGTGGACTTGGCCACCGGAGAAGCTGAGATTGCTATGCGCCGTAAACTACCGTTAACCGAATTGCAGAAAGCGCTTACTGCAAAATATGGCATTTCGACAAAGGAGGGTAAGGGAATAGAAACTGTGACGGCTACACGGCAATCAAAGTTTCAGCAATTAAAGCCATTATTTCTGATTTTTGGGTACTTATTTGTTGCATCCGTTTTATGGAATTATCAGGATTGGAACCTTAGTGAAGCCATGCTGGATTTTATGGGGCTGTTCTACATTGTGTTCAGCTTCTTTAAATTCTTGGACCTTAAAGGCTTTCCGGAAAGCTTTAGGATGTACGATCCTTTGGCAAAAGCCATGCCTATTTATGGATGGGTGTATCCCTTTCTGGAACTCCTACTAGGATTACTTTTTTTGATGCGGCTTCAGATTCCTTTTGCATTGGTCACCACCATACTAATTCTAGGAATTACCACAATTGGTGTTACCAGGGCCTTGTTGGATAAAAAAGCCATTCGGTGTGCCTGTTTGGGAACGGCATTGAATTTGCCCATGACTGAAGCTACCTTTATTGAAAATACCATCATGTTGGTGATGGCTGCATGGATGCTTTTTCAGGTTTTTTAGTTACTCGGCTTCAAGTTGGGGTTACCTATCGAATAGTAAAAGAAAAAGCCCTGAACTTTCAGGGCTTTTTGTGGTCAATTGTATCTGGGTTTACCATTACATCATTCCGGGCATACCGCCTCCGCCCATTGGAGGGGCAGCAGGAGTATCCTCTTTAATATCGGTCAGTGCACATTCTGTAGTCAGGATCATTCCCGCAACAGAAGCAGCATTTTCAAGGGCTACTCTTGTCACTTTAGTAGGATCGATGATACCTGCTTTCATCATTTCAACGTACTTGTCCGCTTTGGCATCATATCCAAAGTCACCTTTTTCATCCATTACTTTAGCAACTACAACGGAACCTTCCCCGCCGGCATTCTCAACAATAGTTCGTAGTGGAGATTCAATAGCACGAGCTACTATTTGCAGGCCGGTGGTCTCGTCCTCATTTTCGGTATCCAATTTTTTCAACACGTCCTTAGTTCGTACCAGGGCCACACCACCACCGGCAACAATACCCTCTTCAACAGCAGCTCTGGTGGCATGCAATGCATCATCCACCCTATCTTTTTTCTCTTTCATTTCTACTTCTGAGGCAGCTCCCACATATAACACGGCTACGCCTCCTGCCAATTTGGCTAAGCGCTCTTGCAGTTTTTCTCTGTCGTAGTCAGAAGTAGTGGTTTCGATCTGTGATTTGATCTGGTTAACACGAGCTTTGATATCTTTAGCCGCTCCGGAACCGTTAACAATGGTGGTGTTATCCTTGTCAATGGTAACACGCTCAGTAGTTCCTAGCATATCCAGGGTAGCATTCTCTAAAGAAAAACCTCTTTCCTCGGAAATGACAGTACCATTGGTTAAAATAGCGATGTCTTCCAGCATAGCCTTCCTGCGATCTCCAAAACCGGGTGCTTTTACCGCTGCAATTTTTAAAGAACCACGAAGCTTGTTTACTACTAAAGTAGCCAATGCTTCGCCATCTACATCTTCTGCAATGATCAGTAATGGCTTCCCGGATTGTGCTACAGGTTCCAATACCGGTAACAGATCCTTCATCGCTGAAATCTTTTTGTCAAACAAAAGGATATATGGATTGTCCAATTCCGCAATCATTTTTTCAGAGTCCGTTACGAAATAGGG
>JANQHL010000186.1 GCA_028277085.1 Flavobacteriaceae bacterium | reverse complement strand
CAACAAAATGTGTTCATATTGTAAAGTGGCCTTGAAGCGTTGTTCAAGGAGAGTGCATTTACATAGAAGCCCCATGGAGTGAAAACAGCATCTTGAGGTATTACAAAAATATTCTCAGAAGAGTTTTCATTCTCGACTGCAAAATTTGCGAAATAATCCCCTTCAAGGGCCAAAGCACCTAGATTGATTACTTTATCGGCAGCATTGCTTGCCTCCTGATACATTGGTGTGCCCGTCCACTCTTCTGCATTTAGATACATATGTGCAAGCAATGTGTAGGCCAAAGCCTTTGTTGCCCTACCATAATTCTCCGTGGTAGGGGCATCTTGAAGAAGATTGACATTAGCCAACAAATCGGCTTCCAAGAACTCAAATACCTCGGATCTGCTGCTTTGTGAAGGTAATGAGGTGTTGGTAAAATCGGTTGTGATCGGGATATTTCCAAAAAAGTCCAACCCATAAAAGTAAAGGAGTGACCTAACCACTCTTACCTCGGCCAGCAGCCCTTCTTTCTCCGGGAAATCTACTGGTGAATTCTCAATCTCGAAGATAATCTGGTTGCAAGTGGTCACTCCCTCAAATACGAACGTCCACGAAGAATTGAAGAAGTTGCGAATGGATTCAAACTCATGCCTGTGCAAGGCCACCCAAATACCATTATCCCACCAGGCATTGTTTTCCCTAACCGGGATTACGGCCTCATCAGAAGAAATGAGCTGTGTTCCCCAGGCTCCCGAATGAAAGGAATACCGGTTGGTCAAATGGGCATAAGCCCGCCCGATTGCACTTAGTGCCTCTTCTTCATTGGTATAAAAATCCTCTGCAGGAAGCGCGGAAAAAACTTCTTCCTCCAAATCTGTGCATCCAAACAAACACCCTATGGTCAGGGCCAATATTTGAACTTTTAAAAATTTACTTTTTTTCATAATCTCTTTTTTAAAAATTAACATCTAAACCAATTAAAATGATACTTGCGCCCGGATAGTACCTTCGAGGGTCTATCCCTGGAGCGAGACCGTTAATGTTCACCTCCGGATCTACGCCATTGTATGATGTTATTACCGCTAGGTTTTGACCAGTGACGTATACTCGAAAGTTGGAATAGTCCGAAAAGAGTTTGAAAGGCATTCTGTATCCCAGGGTTACATTGTCCAACCTTAAATACGAACCGTCCTCAATGTATCGAGAAGAATAAACCGCTGGGGCCCTATAATCAAGGTCGTCCAAGGTACTTCTTAACACATTGGTAAAACCAAAGTTGGACAGGCCTTCATAGTAGAGTCTATGTACATTCAAAATGTCATTGCCAACGGAACCCCTCAACAGTACATTCAAATCAAATGCGCCAATCTGAAAGGTATTTGTGATACCGAAGGTAAAATCTGGCAGGGCATTGCCGATGACCTGGTTATCATCTTCATTGATGAGCCCATCTGAATTAAGGTCTTCAAAGACATTGTCCCCATTTTCATCCGTGCCCAAAAACTTAGGCCCCCAAAAATTTCCAATTGGTCCATCCTCCACAATCCGTTGTGTAAATTGTTGAAAGCGTTCTGAAAGAAACCCGCTTCGTATGTCAAGAACGGCAAACTCCTCACTGGAAAACTTTACCAGTCTATTGTTATTGCTGCTGTAAACCAGATTTGTTGTCCATGTAAAATTATCTTTTTTAATCGGGACTATGTTAAGTGCCACTTCTATCCCCTCATTTTCAATGGTACCAACGTTGGTAAAAAACTCATCATATAGAAAGGGGGGAACAGGTACATTATAGGTATAAAGAAGGTCTTTGGTCGTACGTTTATAATAATCAATGGCACCACCGAACCTGTTGTCAAAAAACCCGAAATCCAAACCTAGGTTTAATTCTTCCTTGCGTTCCCATTTCAAATCAGGATTTGGGTTGCTGGCCGGTCTAAAGGTGTTCACCCATTCCCCCTGAAAAAAGAACCTTCCCCCTGGCGATAATAGTTGCAAGGATTGATAATTGGGGATGGCTTGATTTCCTGTCACCCCAAATCCCGCCCTGAATTTCAAAATATCAAAGAAGCCGTCTTGCATAAATTTCTCGTTGGATGCGGACCAACCTACACTGAATGCCGGAAATGTACCCCATTTGTTATTATCCCCAAATCGGGAGGAACCTTCTTGCCTCACAGAGGCCGACAAGAAATATCGATTATCATAGTTGTATTGGACCCTTCCAAAAAAAGCAGTTAGCCTATTGGATTCTCTAAAGCTATCCAAAGTTGCCTGCCCCAATTCAAGAGCAGATCCCGAGCCAATATTATAGTAGGAAAAAAGATCAGTGTCAAAGCCAAAGTTAGACATATTGTACCGTTCTAAATCTCCATCATTATAAGAATATCCGGCAATCGCAGAAATATTATGTGCTTCACCAAATGTATTGTTGTAAGCTAAATTAGCCTCAAATAACTTTGATCTAAAAAGTGTGTTGGTGATGGTCGCTCTTCCATCAATACTAAAGTCAAAAGGATAATATCTTCCTAAGTACTGTCCTCGCCGTTCATAAGTATCGATCAGCGATGCCTGGGCATTAATGCTCAATTCGTCAGTAAATGACAATTCTGCCCGTACACTTCCCATGAAATCCCTTTGATGACCCTCATCCAAATCTTGATCTTGCATGGCAACTGGATTATAATATTGAAACTCATCCCTAAAATAGTAGGGGCCGGATTCAGGAAATTCATTATTAATATCGAATATAGGTTCAGTAGGGTTTCTTCTGTTCGCTTGTTCTAGGATATAATAGTCTGCATATTCATTTTCGCCTGTGGAATAGGTAAGGTTGTAGTTTAGGGTCAATCGATCATTGAACCCTTTTTGGATAACATTTAGCAGTCCGCGAAAACGATTGCGGCTCGTTTTTTTAACAACCCCTTGGTCGTCTTGCCAATTGACTGTTGCCCTGAACTGTAATTTTTCGCTTCCACCAGAGGCAGAAACATTGTAATACTGGCTTAACGCATTGTCTTGGGTAACAGCGTCCAACCAATCGGTAGTTTCTCCAAAATCCAAAGATGTAGAATTGGGAAAATAGGTTGTAAGTACATTGCGGTATTCTTCTGCGGACAATACTTCCAACCTCCTATTTATATTCTGTACGCCATGGTATGTGGAAATTTCAAGTCTTAGGTCAGTACCCTTTGGCTTTTTGGTTGTAATGAGTATTACTCCATTGGTGCCCCGAGTTCCATAGATTGCTGCGGCAGAACCATCTTTCAAAACGTCTATTGATTCAATTTCATCTATTGGGATGTTGTTCAGGCTACCACCAATAACACCATCAATTACAATTAGGGGTTCCTGTCCAGCAGCCAGTGTTGTAAGACCTCTCAACTGAAGTTGAAACCCTCCATTGGGATCTGAATTCCCTGCTCTACTAATATTTAGTCCCGCAACCTTACCCTGAAGAAATTGAACTGGGTTCGTGACATTTCCTTCTATAAAGTCATCTTGATTGACCGTGGCCACTGAACTGGTCAAATCCTTTCTTTTTTGTGTACCATAGCCTATGACTACCACTTCATCTAAATTTTGGAAGTCAGGCGATAAACTGATATTTAAATCAGTATTATTCGAATCAACGACAATTTCTTCCGTTGTAAAACCGACATAGGAAATCTCCAAAACATCCCCTTCCTCTGCCATTATGGAGAAACGGCCATCAAAATCGGTAACCGTACCTTTTAAAGTACCCTTAATTATTACGTTTGCCCCAATTATTGGGGTGCTATTATCATCAGTAATGGTTCCGGTCACTTCCAGTCCTTGATCAGCTAAAGGAGAAAGACGGCTTGCCTCGGTTTTTGCAATAGGGCCCGCAAAAACCCCGGCGAACCATAACAGCATCCACGCAAAAAAGCAAGCTTGAGCGTTCTTTTTAATCCTTGTGAGCTTAGATATTTCCATCGTTCTTCGGTTTTTTTGGTTATATAATTATGGTTGTGTTTCGCAGCATAAATGCATCTCAGAAATGTCTTTTTTGCGGTGTCTGCTCCCCGAGAAACGAGCTAAAAGTAAAAAATAATTGTTAAAGCGCAAGCGTTTGCGCAAATTAATTTGTTAATTTTACGACTGATTAATGAATAATTATCAAAATAATTGCGCCTGTTATTGGTTTTTTATGTTTTTTCTTCAATCTTTAAGTTTCAAAAAGGACAGGGTTTTTTCAGTTTCTGGCCACTTAAATGGTGTATAAAACCGACGATTACATTCTGAATGAAGAATAACAAAAAAGCCAATATAAGGGATGTCGCAAGGGAGACAAATATGTCCATTACCTCAGTTTCAAGAGTGTTAAATGGAAAAGCAGATAAATATAGAATCGCCAAAAAATCACAGGATTTAATCATGGAAGCTGCAGAGCGTCTAAACTATGTTCCCAATTTTTCAGCTGCTAATCTTAGATCAGGAAAAAGCAAGACCATTGCCCTGACCATCCCCTCCCTTAACAATCCTTTCTTTGCCTACTTGGCAAGTGAAATCAATTTAAGTCTTCGAAAAGAAGGTTTTGTTACCATTTTGAGCGATACCTTCGAGAACAATGAGGATGAAAAAAGCATTCTCAGGAATCTTTTAAAAAGAAATGTAGAAGGACTTATTTTAATACCAAGTGGTAATGATTATGAACATATCCTTGAACTTCAAAAAAGTGGCCTACCCATAGTCTGCGTGGATCGTTATTATGAGGACCTTAACCTTCCCTATGTTACCACCAATAATTTTAAAGGCGCATTCAGGGCTACGGAATACCTTATTGAAAGTGGCCATGAAAATATTCTCTGCATCCAGGGGGTGGTAAAATCAGAGCCGAACAAAGAACGTATTAGAGGATACAAGGAGGCTATGTTCCAGGCCGGGCTCAAAAATATCCGGGTATCCGGAAATGATTTTAGTATACAGAATGGATATTTGGAAACCAAACTGGCCATAAATTCCCCAAAAAGACCAACGGCAATTTTCACATTGAGCAATACCATAGCAATGGGAAGCTTGAAGGCCATTTTGGAAGAAGAACTTAGTATTCCTGATGACATCTCATTGATTACTTATGATGACCACCCCTATCTTGATTTTCTGATAACCCCTCTGTCCTGTGTGGAACAGCCCAGGGCAGATATCGCTAATATGACTGTAAAGATCTTAATGTCGATGTTATCAGATTCCGAATTCGAAGTCAGTCAGGTGAAACTGGATCCGAATCTTAAACTAAGGGATTCGGTCAAAACGCTAAATGGGAAACAAACATAATCCTATTTTTCCCTAAAATCCCTGGTTAGTACAGTATTTTAGTTAGGAGGTGCTACCTGCTTTGGATAAGGATAAATTATACAAAAACAAGCGTTTACCTATTATACTGAAAACAAATGAGAGTTTTAACCTTGCGTTACTTCCTGAGCTGGGGGCTATTATTGTCCTGTACGGAAAAAGAACCCGAAACCCTTTTCTCCGTTTTGGATGCTTCCAAAACCGGTATTTCATTCTCCAACGAAATTAAGGAAACCGAAGAGTTTAATATTCTGTTATACAGTTATATGTACAACGGGGGAGGTGTGGCTATAGGTGACATCAATAACGATGGGCTTGAAGACGTATACCTATCCAGTAATCTCAATGGAAACAAGTTGTATCTGAATCAAGGAGGAATGTTGTTTAAAGATATCACGGAGACGGCTGGGGTAAAGGCACTTGGGGGATGGAATACCGGTGTTTCCATGGCAGATGTAAATGGGGATGGTTTGTTGGATATTTATGTTTGCCGTTCGGGATCAAAGAAGGTAGAAAATCGAAAAAACCTCCTTTATATCAATAATGGTAATCTCACATTCATGGAAAAAGCCGGTTACTTTGGATTGGACAATTCCGGGTATAGCACCCAGGCTTCTTATTTTGATTACGACAATGATGGAGATTTAGACCTGTTTTTACTCAATCATTCCGTACAACGATTTTCCGGTTTCGGTCGCATTACGCCAACGTTAAAGGAACGTAACCTTCCGGAATATTCAGATAAGTTCTATGAAAATGTTGAAGGAATATTCAAAGATGTTACCCGGGAAGTTGGTTTAGTAACCAATGTTTTAGGCTTTGGTCTTGGTGTATCTGTATCAGATTTTAACAATGATGGTTGGTTGGATATCTATGTCGGTAATGATTTTTATGAACAGGACTATCTCTATATAAGCAACGGAGACAAAACCTTTACGGAGCAACTGGAATCCTACATGGGGCATGTTTCACTAAATTCGATGGGTACGGACGCTGCCGATTTTAACAATGACGGTTATACAGATGTTATTTGCCTTGATATGTTACCCGAGGACAACTACCGTCAAAAAAAAGTCTTGGGCCCTGAAAATCATAAAAAATATGAGAGAATGGTCCAATCGGGTTTTTACCATCAAACGATGAGAAATATGCTACAATTGAACAGGCAAGGTACTTCATTTGCAGAGATAGGTCCCTATTCAGGGATTTCCAATACCGATTGGAGTTGGGGCCCGTTATTTGCTGATTTTAATAACGATGGTTGGAAAGATCTCTATATAACCAATGGTTACCGTAACAACTATACTGATATGGATTTCATGAATTACCTGGTACAGGAAAAAATAAATGAAAATAAAGTCGGTGTACGCAAATCCTTAATTGAACTTGTAGGGCAGATGCCTTCAAATTCAATTGAAAACTATTCATATGTAAATATGGGGAACCTAAAATTTTCAAAAGCTAATTCAGAATGGGGTACAAACCTTGCCTCGCTATCCAATGGGGCAGCTTACGGAGATCTGGACAATGATGGTGATTTGGATTTGGTCGTTAACAATATCGACAGCCCAGCATTTGTTTTAAGGAATAATTCAACCCAAACCAACGATAATCATTATCTAAGGGTCCGTTTAAAAGGGCAGGGATCAAATCATTTTGGTATTGGTGCAAAAGTAACCGTACAGACCGATTCCTTGCTACAGGTACAGGAGTTAATACCCTCCAGGGGCTATCAATCCTCTGTAGGGTACACCCTGGTATTTGGCCTGGGCACATACGAAACTGTAGATCGATTGACCGTTTCGTGGCCGGGGGGATGTATCCATGAAATGATAGGTACAAAAGGCAATCAAGAAGTAATTGTTCAACAGGATGCTGACTGCACCAAGCGGGATTTAGATGTTAGTAAAAAACGCTTTAGTACCATTTTTCAACGTATGCCGACCCCTTTGGGGATAGAGGTAGTTTCAAAAAAGAACCCTTTTGGTGACTTCAACAGGGAAGCCCTTTTGCTACATAAACTATCTTCGTCCGGTTCCTGTATTGTAAAAGGGGATATCAATGAAGATGGATTAACGGATTTTTTCTTTTGTGGCGCCAAAGACGTTCCCGGTAGGCTAGTAATACAGAACAGCAAGGGAAGGTTCTTGTCAACCAATAGTAATCTATTTGAAAAAGATCGACACTACGAGGACACCAGTGCTGAATTCCTGGATGTTGACAACGATGGGGATTTAGATCTTTATGTGGTAAGTGGGGGCAATGAATGGGAGCAGCACAGTACGCACTATCAAGATCGGTTATACCTGAACGATGGACGGGGGAACTACTACGCTGAAGATGGACTACTGCCCCCTTCTAATTCCAGCGGATCTGTTGTTGCAAGTTGTGATTTCGATAAGGATGGAGATATGGATCTTTTTGTGGGAGGAGGGTTCAAACCAGGTCGTTATCCGGAACCCGGGTTGAGTAAATTGCTCATTAATAACGGTAAGGGCAAATTTGAAGATTACTTTTCAACGCACACGTCCTCCCAGGATCTCGGTAGGATAACGGATGCGCTGTGGAGCGATTATAACTCAGATGGCTGGGTAGACCTGATTTTGGTAGGGGAATGGAGATCCGTGGAAATTATAAGAAATAATAGCGGAGTATTACAACTTGGATTGGAGGATAGATTGGAAATACCGGGTTCAAAAGGATGGTGGAACCGCATAGTACAGGCGGACTTTGACAAAGATGGAGATATGGATTATGTGGTCGGAAACTTTGGCTTGAATTTTGAATTCAAGGCCTCTATGGAGGAACCTATTCGACTGTATTATGACGATTTTGACAATAATGGCGCTATTGATCCCATAATCTGTTCCTACAACAACAAAAAAGAGTATCCGATTTATTCCAAGGATGACCTCCAGTTCCAATTGCCCTTTTTAAAAGAAAAGTATCCCAAATACGATGACTTTGCCCGACATGATCTAGGTGAACTACTATCTGATACCCTAATGAAAAAAGCAAAAGTCCTGGAAGTCAATACCCTTTCAACGTGCTTGCTTAAGAATTTAGGGAACGAAGAATTTGAGTTGAGGAGCCTTCCACCGGAAACACAATTATCGCCGGTTTACGAATTGGTTGCCGAAGATTTTGATGCTGATGGGAATATGGACCTGCTGTTGGCAGGGAACCTGTTTGGTGCCAGAACCAGAATTGGCAGAATTGATGCAAATTCCGGGGTTCTGCTTAAGGGTGATGGAAAATGTGGTTTTAAAACCTCAAGTAGTATAGAGACAGGTTTGAGTTTAAAAGGAGAGGTCAGGAGTATGGTAACGTATAAGGATAATTTAAGCAATAAAGTAGTATTGGTCAGCCAAATAAATGATACGATCAAGGCCTTTTCCTATTAAACTCCGTTTTACAGGGACATTCGGGCTTTTCTATTTTCATCTGCATTTCATACGACTAAATCTCATAGTAGAAAGCATCGCGCAATACTTCCAGGCTCTTGGGCACAGCTGTATCCGGTGATTCAACACCTTCAAACTCAAGGGATATCCATCCTTTGTAGCCCACATCCCGCATCATTTGACCAATG
>JANQHL010000078.1 GCA_028277085.1 Flavobacteriaceae bacterium | reverse complement strand
CAATACGGTTCGAGGGAGGATCAATCAAAGCTTTGGTGCCGCGCTATCGCGCTATCAATCTGCCGATTTTCTGGATGACATTAAAGAATCCATTGTTGAAAATCGAAGAGTACTTGCTGTAAAGGCTATGCACCGTCGTAAAGTAAAGGGTACGGTCATGGGCAATTCGAAGACCGGAAGTATTGTCTACATTGTTCCGGAAGCCACGCTGCAATACAGCACGGAGTTAAGCAATCTGGAGTACGAGGAGAGAGAGGAGATACGCCGTATTTTATTAGAGCTTACCAATGTGATTCGCCCTGAAATGCCGCTCCTGGAAACCTATCAGTATTTTTTGACTTATATTGATGTTACGGCTGCCAAGGCAAAGTATGCTTCGGAGATGAATGCGTTGCTTCCCAAGATCAACACAGCGCGTAATCTTTATTTGAGAGAGGCCTTCCACCCGCTACTGTACTTAACAAATAAAGTCAAAAGAGAAAGGACCTGGCCGCAAACAATAGCACTGCAACAAAACAACCGGATCATTGTCATTTCCGGACCTAACGCCGGTGGAAAAAGTATTACACTCAAGACCATTGGTTTGCTTCAAGTAATGCTTCAATCAGGACTTCTAATTCCGGTTCATGAAAGGAGTTCTGTTTGTTTGTTTGATAAAATATTAACCGATATTGGGGATAACCAATCGATTGAGAACCATTTAAGCACCTACAGCTACCGACTGAAGAACATGAATCAGTTCTTAAAGCGTTGTAATAGTAACACACTGTTCTTGATCGATGAATTTGGCACCGGTTCGGATCCCGAATTGGGGGGCGCGCTTGCCGAAGCCTTTCTAGAAGTGTTCTATGAGCGAGAAGCCTTTGGGGTCATTACCACGCATTATGCCAATTTAAAACTACTGGCCAATGAGTTGCCGCATATGACTAACGCCAACATGCAGTTTGATAATCGTACCCTGGAACCTACCTTTAAATTGGTGCTTGGTGAGGCGGGAAGTTCATTCACTTTTGAGGTGGCACAAAAAAACGGGATCCCATACTCCCTGATCAATAAAGCCAAGAAGAAGATCGATCGGGGTAAAGTGCGTTTTGACGCTACCATTTCCAAATTGCAAAAGGAACGCAGTAAAATGGAAAAAACCGAATCACGTTTACAGGACGAAGAGGCAAAAGCTAAAGAAGAAGCGCAGCGCCTGGAAACCTTAAATGCAAAGATCAAATCCAAATTGGAAAACTATCAGGAGTTGTACGATCATAACCAAAGGATGATCCATTTAGGCAATAAGGTCAATGACATTGCCGAGCGCTATTTTCATGACAAGAAGAAACGTCCTTTGATTTCCGAACTCCTACGCATTGTAGAAACCGAAAACAGCAAACGAAGAAAATCTTCTGCGGCAGCAGCCAAAGCCAAAAAGGCGGTCAAAAAGCAGACGGCCAATGAATTGGAACAGAAAATCGTTAAGGTACGCGAAGAAAAAAAGGCCAAAAAAAAGAAGGCCATCCAAGAAGAAAAGGCCAAACCAAGACCGGCTTTTAAGATTGGCGATCGCGTACGCCTACACGATGGCAAGGCAGTGGGAAGTATAGACACCTTGGAAAAAGGAAAAGCTATAGTGAACTATGGCATATTTACCACAAGTGTTAGCGTGGACCTGTTGGAATTGGTGGAGGCTAAAAAATGACTATTTTTCTTTTTAAGCAATTCCATCCTAAATCATTACTAGATTCAATACAGAACTTATTATTTTTAGATAAAATTACGAGTACTCGTATTTCATACTACTTTACCAACTATTAAATCATTTCCTAATGAAAAAAAGAATCACCATCGCTGTAGTCAGTCTCTTCTTAATTGCCTCTTGTCGTACCAAATCAGAATCCAATGCTGAGCCCGAAAATATAGCGGAAACCAGCCAGGAAATGGAAACGCAAACACCTGACTTTCAAATCTCATTGGCGCAATGGTCCTTTCACAAAGCATTTTTAGGACCCCGAAAAGAAGGCTATTGGCAGTGGTTCATAAAAACCTTGCAGGAATCCCCTGATGATGTATTATTGGGTGATGCAGACCCAACAGACTTTCCGGAAATGGCTGCCAAATTTGGTGTCAATTCCATTGAATTGGTAAATACCTTCTACTACGGAAAAGTGGATGACCAGGCTTTTTGGGACGATTTTAAAAAACGATGCGATGATGCTGGAGTTAGTGTGGGATTGATTATGTGTGATGCGTTGGGTAATCTTGGTGATGCCGATCCGGAGGCCAGAAAAAAGACCGTGGAAAACCATCATAAATGGGTGGACATCGCAAAGTTTTTAGGGGCACATTCCATTCGTGTCAATGCTGCCGGAGCAGGAAGTGCTGAAGAAGTGGCGGCCAATGCTGTTGACGGTCTTAAACAATTAGGGGAATATGGGGCCACCCAAGGCATCAATATCCTAGTGGAAAATCATGGGGGGTATTCTTCGGATGGTTCCTGGTTGGCGGGAGTCATGGCTCAAGTGAATATGGACAATGTAGGGACGCTTCCCGATTATGGTAATTTCTGTATTGAGCGTGGTCCTGAGGGTTGTGTCAAGGAGTATGACCGCTATAAAGGCATGGCAGAGCTAATGCCGTATGCAAAAGGAGTGAGTGCCAAATCCCATGATTTCGACGAAAATGGAAATGAAACCAGTACCGATTTCTACAAAATGTTGAAAATTGTCAAAGATTCCGGTTTCAAAGGCTATATCGGCATTGAATATGAAGGCAGTACCCTTTCGGAAGAAGAAGGTATTGAAGCTACCTTGGCCTTGCTACGTAAAGCCATAGACAGTATGGGGTAAGCCGTCTTGCTTCGGCACTTGAAAAAGGGGATTTCCAAATCTGTTTCATTTGTAATAGGAACAGCTGGCATCAGGTTGTAGCATAGAAGATTTATGCGTCGATGCTTCCTACAACTTGCTCTGCCTTTTTATGGATAAACCATGCCACCAAAGAAATTACAGCGACTTTGAACTTTTAACCCCGTAGCATCCATCTTAAAATCCAAATACCGCCTTAAAAAGAAATTGGGATTGGACAAGGAAACGGATTTGACTACTTTTCTAAATACGCTATAGTTCGCAATAATAGCCAACCGCTATACTTACTTTAATACTTCCGGAAATTTATTTTGATCCGGTACGTAAACTCAAAATTTTTCTACTTGCCTTATAGATTGCAAATCCTAAGAGGAGAATAACCACAACGATACTCCCTAAGGAAATCTTGGCGATTTTAGGAAAGCCCCATTTTGTTTCAAAACTAAGGTCATCGTAGACTGTTTGAAAGTCTACCTCTCCTGAAAGATAGTATCTTTTTATTCCTTTTTTGATGTCCGATTTATAAAGGAGGTCGGCTACGTGACCCAGCCCTTCAAATACCACTAACTCTCCATTTGAAAGAAAGGGCATCAGTTCTTTTTGCACAATTTCATAGGGAGTTGACATATCCAATGCACCATTGAGTATGAGTGTCGGAACGTTGGATTCCTGTAGTTTGGAAAAATCATTGGATGGTTGTACTACAGGCCATATTTGGCCGATGTCCATGCACAAAGCAGACATTGGAGAGCCTAATTCGAAGGTAGTTGAAGTGAACTCCTCCCAATAATTCCTTGAGCTATCGTAATCTATCATTCCTTTCGCTAAAAACTCTCCCCAAACCATCATTTCCGGCATAATGTAGTCGTAGGCTAAGGACATTAGTGCTATTCCACTATAATCCCCCTCTTCTGCGGCTAAAAAGGAATCTATAACCTTTGCCGCTGAGTCGTTGTGATAGAGCATTCCAAAGGTTACTACTTTGACTTTACCTGGGTCGATAGGAACAAAAAACCAGGTTTTTGGCATCTCTTTTAATACCCTATCAATGGTTTCGTACAGGTTCTTTGATTTACTACCACAGTACGGATCATTTTGACAAAGCTGGTCATAGTAGTGTATTTTCTTTGCTATAACTTCGGGCTCCCAAACAAACCTACCCGGCGGATTAGCTCCAATCATTACCGATTTATCTACCTTTTCTTCATAGTATTTTGCGTACAACTGGGCAACCCGGGTGCCATAACTTCCACTCAAGAGGTTGAGCTTGGCTATCTTTAAATGACCTCTTACGGCGTCAATATCCAATAGTACCTGTTCCATGGTATAGCCATTCAAGTCTATACCGGTATTCAAGAGTCTATCACTACACGCTTTGGCGGCATATTTAATGTTATCAACGGATGTTTTTGACAATACATCCTTTCCCGTACCTCTTAGCGCCTTCGTCATCTCCGGACAATCCAAACGTACTGACCCATCAATTCCTCGATATCCCACCAGAATTACATCATGGTTCTCAAGAAATTCCATTGGGGGATTATAATCCAAATTAGACTGACCCGGTCCTCCGGTCAGCCAGAAAATTGGAGAAGATGGGTTTAGGTTTTTTGTCTTATAGATTTTTACCGGTATTGTAATTTTTCTGTTCGTTTTACTTTTCCAGTTCTCCGGAAAACGAAAATCGGCACAAATAATACTGTCGGTATCCGGACAAAAGGTAGCTGGATAGTCTTGGCTCCTTACAGAAAATAGCAATAACAGCAACACCTTGAAAACAATGTTTTTAAGGCTAGATATTTCTGTGTCTTTCATAAACCAAATAACGTACTTTTGATCTTTTGATTCGTTAACCGTTGTTAAGAAATGGGATAACGTAAATTCATGAGTGATTCTATTAAAACACAGCTGGATTCAATTTTTCCCCTAAAGGAAACCACCTGGAACAAGCTTGTAAAGCTTGCTGAAGAGAAGATTATTGTCAAAAACAAAAATCTGGTAACCAAAGGAAGCTTTTTTAGCTATGAGATCTTTGTAATGGAAGGGGTATTACGTTGTTATTATGTTACCGAAGAGGACAAAGAGTATACCACCTCTTTTTATAAGGAGGGAGATTTTGTCTCACCCTCATTTACCAGACAGTTTCATGGCAGAAGCTTGTTAAACATACAGGCATTGGAAAATTGTAAAGTACTTTTATTCGAAGAGCATAAGTTTACTGCGCTAAGGCATAGCTGTAAAGATTTACATGAGTTGGGGAGTAAGGTCCTGGAAAAAGAGCTAAAGCTAAAATCTGTAAAAGAGGTGTTCTTGGCCACGGGCAATTTAGTTACGTTGTACCAGTTTTTTCAAGACAGATTTTATGGTTTGGAAAAAAGGATCCCACAACGTTATATAGCTTCCTTTATAGGCGCAGATCCTGTATCCTTAAGCCGGATAAGGGCTAAAATATTGAGGGAAAGAAAAACTGCAAATAACGGTTGAAAGCGATAGGGGCAGTTTCTTAAATACCTTATAAAAAATAGGCAGTCATCTCACCCTATACTATCTTTGCGAGGTATTAGTCATTTCGAGTGAGCGAAGTGACGAGAAATCCAGATTTCTCAATCGACGCTACGCATCTCATTTCGAAATGACAAATAGTAATCGATGAAAATAGAAGAAGGTAAAAAGATCATCCTCTTCGATGGCGTTTGCAACTTGTGCAACGGCGCCATCCAATTTATCATCAAACGGGATAAAAAGGACGTTTTCCGCTATGCCGCTTTACAAAGCGAACTTGGCGAACGATTGGTAAGCGAACGCGGCATTGACACTTCCAAAGTAGATTCTTTTGTCCTGATCGAACCGGGGACCGCCTATTACATTAAATCCAGTGCTGCCCTGGAGATTGCAAATAACTTTAGCGGCCTTTGGAAGCTTACGCAAATCTTTAAGTGGATCCCGGAGTCCATACGGAATTCAATATATGATCTGGTGGCCCGCAACCGGTATAAATGGTTTGGTCGCAAAGACCAATGCATGATCCCTACCCCGGAATTACAAGCCAAGTTTTTAGGCTAATCAAACGATGCGGGAGCGGTCAATAACTTAATGACTTCTTCATCCCCTTCAAATTGTTTTTCAAAGTTATACTCCACTTGCTTATATGGGTTGTACCCTAATTGGATGAACTTCTGTTGCGCTTTGAGTTCAACAAACCGATATAGACGAAATGATTGTGTATCCGGGTGGTCTTGTAAATACCCCTTTAGTGCATCGGAGATCTCCTCCCGAACGGTAAGGGCTTCCAGCATGGCTTCTCTGGTAACTTCGTCATAGCCTGGGGCATCTACTAATTCTTTTGCCTTCTCTTCTGAAAAAACCCATCTTACCGTCAATTCATTCCAAAGGGGTAGTCCCTTTTTGGCATATGTAGCCTCAACAGCTTCAACGGTATCCGATGGATAGTAGATCCCTACGGATTTGATGGCGTCATCCATGATTTTAGTATTTGCCATTAACGCAAATGCTTCTTTTCCTCTTGGATTGGCTACAACGTAGATTGAATCGTTTAGGCGTTTTTCAATATAAACGGTATCGATACGGGCCGGGTATGGGCTATCTTCCTCTCGGACCTCTTCATACAAGATCACTTCTTCTAACTCAGTTATTTTTTGTGTATCGCCATATAGGCTAAACGAATACCAGGTACTATTTTCCTGACTTTGAGCGGTGAAAAAAGAAAAGAATAAAACAACTATAATCAGAGAAATCTTGTTTTTCATTATCCTGTTTTAAGCTGTTAAAGATAGTATCAAGGTAGTATTAGCATTCAATTTCTGTGCAGATGCATCGAATTTCTGTGCAAATGGTTCCCTATTTTTAGTCTAGAGCTATTTGATTTCTTTTTCTAAACTAAGAGTGACGCCCAAGCGGTAAAAACTTATGAATTTTGGGATATTTTTCAGTGAAGGGGTAGCGTAAAACTTATGGGCTTCTCATTAAATCGAAAAGGGGGTATCGCTTATACTACCTCTCTATGGGTGGTTTTTCTTCAAATTGGCTATCCGATGGGCTTTTTTAACAATAAAAATGCCCCTCAAACTCATTTTAACAAGGGCTGGCATACAATTTGTGTTACTTTTTTGATGTAGGTTCGATTTTGCTTGATGGGTTATGGGGCTTCCCGGGAAATCGCAATCCTAATCATTTGTTAACTGCTATTATTAATTCAAAAAAATAAAGATGCTATGAAAAATCTTGTACTCTTTTTGTTTGTGTTGAGTTCCTTTATGGCCATAGGTCAGGGTAGCTCAAAAAATGATATTATCGTTACCAAGAACGGTGAACTTATCCAGGCCAAAGTGGTTAAGGTAACGGCTAGTGCGATAAGCTTCAATTATCCGGGAGAAACAGTGATCAATGAAGTTGCCACAGATCAGCTGGAAAAAATTGTATTTTCCAGCGGACGGACCCAAACCTTTGGCGCTGGTAGTACCAATTCCGATACCGGGGTTTCCATTATTACTGAAAGTCCTAAAAATGATCCTATTCCAAAGGAAGAAATCTCGTTATTTCCAAGTGTTACTTCCAACAGCATTGCTGTAGTTCCGGCGTCGTTTACAAAAAACAATAACTACAGCAAAGAGCTGTCCAGCGAGTTAAGCAGTTTTATTTCCAGTTATTTAGCCAAAAACACTTCCGAAAAAGGAGTGGCTGTACAGGATATGACGCAGACCATACGGAACCTTGTGGACAACGGTATCGGATACCAGGAGCTAAAGACTGCATCTACCACAGCTTTGCGAAATGCATTAGGTGCCGAATTTCTGGTTAGGGTAGCCTTAGAAGAGAACCAGGGTGGAGGAACCGTTAAAAAAGGATTCTATGGCGATGAGCCGTCCACAACTGCAACCGGCACAACAACAACACTAACGATCACGGTGTTTGGATCAGCGAGTGAAGCTCCAATATTCTCTTCCCAGGTTTCTCAGGAAGTTAAAGGTGCGGCAAATACACCAAATGGATGGCAGACTCTTACGGAATACGTATTGGATCAGTTTTTGGCTTCCGGTAGTATCTAAAGACGCTACATAACTACTCGAGCAGGTATTCCAGGTGTCTTATGGTATTGATTGTTGGTAATACGCTGCTACTGTGAAGAAACAATTACCTTAGATTTCGCAAAATGAAGTCCAGGGTACTGTTGGTATTCAGTTTTTGATCAAAGGAAAGGCTTTTGTGGGTTATGGACTGCGCCAATCCCAGATGATGTAAATATTTGATGTTGGGCTCATCGGACAGCGCTACTTTTCCTGTAAGTAGCACATCCATGGGCTTCTCTTGTTTGTAGCGCTTATAAATCTTACGAAGTCCACTCAAATACAAGTGGTCCTTGGTAAAGCCCCCACCCCGATGGGCACGTAAGGTAATGGCAAAAGCCTCTTTTCGGTTCAATTTATGTTTGCCGTGAATTAAATCAAAGGTATCCGCAAAGCTGTAACCTTTGATCAAGCTATCGGAGGCCAAGACGCGATAGGCAAGTTCCTTCAGTCGTTTTAAGGTCAAGGCCCCACCCATATATTCACTAAAAACGGCCAAACCTTCTTGGGTCTCCACATTCTCCGGCATGCCGTTGGAGAATATCTTTAAAGGTTGTTGGAGCCCATTGTAGGTGGTCACCAAGTGGATGCCAATTTCATGGTGCGCCAAGGTCAACAATTGGTTTTTACTGAATTTGGCGTTCTTTTTAATGATCAATGTCCTTGAACTGTTACTTACCATGGCATCGGCCGCTATATGTGTGGAAAACCGAATGTTCAGCGGAAAATCATATTGTTTGCCAAATGCTTCAAAATATGCCCTTGCTTCCAAAGGCGTATGGGTTTTATCCATATCACTTCCCAACGGTTCATCCGCATAATGCAGAATAAAATGGGCATTTTGAACATCCTTTTCCGTTGGCGTTCCATAAACGCTCAAGGAATTGTAGTAAAAGTGCCTGCCCTCCCCGATGGTTTCAATACATTGGATCATATTGGAGTAATAATTGATCACCTCCCTGTACATGTTGCGAAGGGTATCATCCTTAATATGCTCCAATCGCTGTGCAAAGAAGAGCCGTTGTAATTTATACGGGTTAAATTTTACCTTGGGATACTTAAACTCAGGCTCTACGGAGTATTTGGAAGAGAAGAAGCGTTGTTTTTCCTTTTCAATATTTAGAGGATTCACATAGCTCAACAACTCGATGCGTTTGATCAAACGATCTAGATTGGAGTCAATATCAAAAAGTACTGGAAATCGCTTTTGAAGCTCAAGTTGTTCTTTCGTTGCTAACATAAATCTTCTTCAAATTCTTTGGCCTGCAAAGGTATCAATTCTTTTAACTGCTCTTCTACTGCCCTAACAACTTCCGGAAACACCACTCCGGTGAGTTCGTCACAATATACCTTTGCAATTTCTGTGGCCAGCACCAGGGTGTTGTCGAAGTTTTGGGTGATACATCTTAAAAAATATCCATTACCAAAAAATGTATCGTTAATTCGGGAGGTACTGGCACTATACGGCAAATCGATGTTCTCCAACTTAGCCCTCCAGGATTCCACCACCCCACCGAAGCGACCGGTATCAATATTTTTAGTACCCAGGTTCCACGTGGGCACCTCTCGATCCCAACGTTTCCAATTGTAGCTATGCATATCAAAAACGATCACCTTCTGGTGTAGGGACTCCAATTTTTGGATTAACGCCTGAACCACAGTATAAAAATCACTGTGCTTCTTAAGGCTTTTCTCTTTTTCTTCTGGTGTTAACTGGGTTCTCCATAACTGTTTGCCCCAGGCGGTTTCAAATACCGCTTCTTCCGGAAAGCGATTGAGATCGTATTCAAATCGGCTGTCTAAGCCCGAAATTACAATTGGGTGGGATTGTACCATTTCCCGGGTAGCGGGATCTTCTTCATACCAGCGATCATAGGCGGTGTGCATGCAGTTTTCCCACAAGGACTTTCTGAACTGATGCCCGTCATGGACAGCAGCACAGACATAGGGCACATATTGCTCGATCTTTAGTCGAAACGAATACTCCTCCGAAACCGCATCAAAAGGTGCTCCGGCTGTTATCTTTTCTATAATTTCCGGTACGGAGTACCTATGCATCCTCTACCTCTTTTCTAAGTCGTGATCTGCGATCAAATGCCTGCAATTTGGCAGTAACCTTGCTCTCGATAAAATCAATGATCTGACATTGGATTTTGGTCTTATATACCTTGTTCATGTAGGTAATCCCACCGGGAGACATGACATTTACCTCTACCAACTTTCCTCCAATCACATCAATACCTACAAAAAACAACCCATCCTTTACCAATTTCGGACCTATTTGTTTACAGAGTGCTTTTTCCTCTCTGGTCAAGGTATGTTTGGCTACAGAACCCCCGGCCGAAACGTTAGATCTGTGATCGTCGCTCCCCGGAATCCTCCGCATAGCCCCAATGGGTTCTCCATTTAACAACAGCACACGAATATCACCCTGATCCGCACCTTCAATATATTCTTGAAGTATCACATAATTAGAAGTTCCATCTGAGTTAGTTACATAAAAGTCTAACAACGATTTGATATTACTCATCGCTGATTTTTCAATCAAAATAACACCAGACCCTCCAAATCCATTTAAAGGCTTTAAGATCATCTTCTCGGCAGGAGATTCTTTGATCTGCTGTACCAGGTATTTTTTGTTTTTGGAAACATGGGTAACCGGAATGATATTGCTATGACTATCACCAAAAGCTGCGGTGTATAGCTTATTGTTTGCTTCTCTAAGCCCCTGCAGGGAATTGACAATAAAAACATCATCCTTAACGGAGTCCAGAAAGTTGAGCATTAAGGGATCCAGAGGTGGATTGGCACGCATAAAGATCACGTCAAAGCCCGCTAACGGAAGCATTTCTTCCCGAATTTTAGCTTGCTTGTAAAAGGATTTTAAACCGCTCGGCACTTTTTCCATCCTGCCCACAACTGTGCAGAAGGCACTGGTGACACTATTTCGGATGGTTAAATTTGCAGGGGTGCAAAGCGCCACCCCATGGTTCCGTTTAACACATTCGTGAATCAAGGCAAGACTAGTATCGTTTTCGGGATCGATCTCATCCCAGGGATACATTAAAAAGCAGATATTCATTTCCGTTTCGATTAGTTGATTGCCTTAAGTTAAATGATGTTTCTGAACTTTACAAAGAAGTGACTACGATCCGGATAATTTAAAAATTACTTTACCTTTTCATAGTGGTCATCCCATTCCTTTATGCGGGGTTTTCCCAATTGTCCGGTAGACTTCGCTACCACCATGGACACCGTGGCGTCACCGGTTACGTTAACAACGGTCCGACACATATCCAAAGGGCGATCAACGGCAAAAATCAATGCCAGTCCAATGGCAAGTTTATCCGCCGGAAAACCGATAGATTCCAGCACGATAACCAGCATCACCATCCCTGCTCCTGGTACGGCAGCAGACCCAATAGATGCTAAGAGTGCCGTAAGCACAATGGTGAGTTGGTCCCCAAAGGTCAAATCAAATCCTAAAGCCTGGGAAATGAAGACAGCAGCAACTCCTTGATACAAACTGGTACCATCCATATTGATGGTTGCCCCTACAGGGAGCACAAAACTGGACACTTCCTTGTCAACACCAATATGCTCTTCCACTCGCTCCATGGTAACCGGAAGTGTGGCCGCGCTGGAACTTGTGGAAAATGCCAGTAATTGCGCAGGGCTTATTTCCTTCAAAAACCAAAAGGGGTTCTTCTTGGTAAAGGTGCCCACCACCGTAGCATAAAAAACGATCATGAGCAACAAACCGCCTACCACGACTCCTGAGTATTTTAGCAGTGCTAATAGCAAATCAGGGTCACTGGAAGAGACCACTACCCCAGCCAACAGGGCAAATACGGCATATGGGGCCGTAAGCATGATCAAATCAACCATCTTTAGGACCACGTCATTCAATGCGTCAAAAAAATCTTTGAGTGGTTTTGCTTTATCTTCCCCGATGAGCAACATGGAAATCCCCAAAAAGATGGTAAAGAAAATTACTTGAAGCATTAATCCGTTCTCACTCATTGCTTTAAGGGCATTATCGGGAACCATGTCCACCAAAAATTGCAAGGGTCCGCTGTCCTTTTGCCGGGTTGCTTCCTCAATCTTTGAGGTTACCCCTGCGTCACTGGCATAGGTTTGTGTTAATTTAACAACTGTATCATCAGAAATTCCATCTCCGGGTTGGAGGACATTTACAAGAACTAATCCAATGGTAATCGCAACTACAGTAGTAACGATATAAATTCCTATCGTACGCACGCCGATATCCCTGAATTTTGAAATGTCCTTTAAATCGGAAATCCCTTTAACCAGTGAAGCAATGATTAGAGGAATGGCGATCAGCTTTAACAGTTTAACAAATATGGTCCCCAAAGGTTGAATCCAGTCAGAAACAAAATCTTTTCCCCAGTAGAATCCTGTCATGATAAATCCAAAGACAATTCCCAGCACCATCCCAATTAGGATTTGCCAATGAAGTTCCAATTTGCGCATAGGTTTACTTTTAACGGACAATATAAGGTTTTGAAGCAAAACCCACCAAGACCCCTTACATTTTGTTCCCTCGGGCCAGAAGCGCAAAATCTGCAAGGACCAGGGCTGCCATAGCCTCTACGATGGGTACTGCCCTTGGAACAACACAAGGATCATGCCTTCCTTTGCCCTTGGTCTGGACCACGTTCCCCTCTTTATCTATGGTTTCGTATCCTTGTAAAACTGTAGCCACGGGTTTAAAAGCAACATTAAAATAAATATCCATCCCATTGCTTATCCCGCCTTGCACTCCACCACTATTATTGGTTTTAGTGGTTCCATCCGTATTAAAAGGGTCGTTGTGTTCACTTCCCTTAAGTTGCACCCCGCTAAAACCACTTCCGTATTCAAAGCCCTTGACCGCATTAATGGATAGCATAGCCTTTCCCAAAGCTGCATGAAGTTTGTCAAAAACAGGTTCCCCCAGACCCACCGGTACATTTTGGATCACGCCAGTGATCACCCCTCCAATGGTATCACCTTCCTTTTTTATCTTTTTAATATAGTCCTCCATAGCCTTTGCCGTTTTGGGATCAGGACAACGTACAGGATTGGTTTCAATCGTTGAAAAGTCTAGCTCCTGATAGGGTGTATCCAACTTCAATGCCCCAACTTGGGATACGAAAGCCGTAAATTTAACTTCCCCAAGGAACTGTTTGGCAATTGCCCCGGCTACTACACGACTAGCGGTTTCGCGGGCCGAACTTCTGCCTCCGCCCCTATAATCACGAAAACCATATTTCTGATCGTATACATAATCCGCATGTGAGGGGCGATAGGAATCTTTTATGTGCGAATAATCCTTGGACTTTTGATTAGTATTGTGGATAGCAAACCCTATGGGCGTCCCGGTAGTTTTTCCTTCAAAAATTCCCGAGTAGAACGCTACGGTGTCCGGCTCTTTTCTTTGTGTAACTATAGCAGATTGCCCGGGCCTTCTTCGATCCAGGTCCCGTTGTACGGCTTCCAGATCTAAGGGTAATCCGGCCGGACAGCCTTCCAAAATTCCACCAATAGCCTTCCCGTGCGATTCCCCAAAAGTGGTCAATTTAAAAAGTGTTCCAAAAGTATTGCCTGCCATCGCGAATTAACATAAAAGGGTAAAGGTAGGGGTTATCCCCCTTTTACAAAAGCGGCGGACAACTTAAAGATTTAGAAACATTTGTAGGAGATACTTGATGTTTAATTAACAGTTATCTGACAAACAATTCACCTACAATTGATTTTCAGTTTATTCCCACACATTTATTTTGCAGTTAAACTATTTTGTATTGAAGAAACGTAAGATTGAATTAGCCGTAATATCAGATGTTCACCTGGGTACCTACGGCTGTCATGCAGATGAGCTTATTGCCTACCTCAATAGTATTCAACCTAAAAAACTAATCCTCAACGGCGATATTATCGATATCTGGCAGTTTAGTAAGCGGTATTTTCCAGCTTCACATTTGAAAGTACTTAAAAAGGTTATTGGTATGGCCTCTAAAGGGACAGAGGTCCATTATATTACCGGTAACCACGACGAGATGCTTCGGAAGTTCGCCCCTACTTCTATGGGAAATTTCAAGATCGCCAATAAACTGGTGTTACATTTGGATGGTAAAAAGGCCTGGATATTTCATGGTGATGTTTTTGATATTTCTATTCAGAAAGCGAAATGGCTGGCTAAACTCGGAGGTTATGGCTATGACCTACTTATTTTGATCAACAGTTTCGTGAATTGGTGGCTGGTGAAAATGGGAAGGGAAAAGTACTCGCTATCCAAAAAAATAAAGAATGGTGTAAAAGGAGCGGTAAAGTACATCAACAATTTTGAACGCGTTGCCGCTGAACTGGCCATAGAGAATGACTATGATTACGTTATCTGCGGACATATTCATCAGCCCAAGAAGGAGGTTTTTCAAAACCGACATGGAAAAACGACCTACTTGAATTCCGGGGATTGGGTTGAAAATCTTACTGCTTTGGAGTATTCTTTTAAACGCTGGCGGGTATATCAATACAACCACGATAAGTTATCCCCGTTCTTTGTGGACGAAGATTTAAAGGAGATGGATATGAATGAACTTATTGCCTCAATTACGGATAACTCCGATATTGAGAATATGGAGGTTCATGAGGAAAAAGAAGAATCATTAGGTGAGCAGAGCGGCTCTGAGGATTGAGACGGGATGTAACGCTTTTTTTCCGGTTCCGTCAAAGATCTGATGCCGGCAACTGGTGCCGTTAGCAGCAATTACCGTTTCTTTTGACGCTTTACGAACTGCAGGGAATAGTCTTAAT
>JANQHL010000108.1 GCA_028277085.1 Flavobacteriaceae bacterium | reverse complement strand
CTTTTGCATTCATCGCATAGATATCCGAAAGATTCACGATCACAGATTTATACCCCAAGTGTTTTAACGGCGTATAGCTAAGGTCAAAATGTACCCCCTCTACTAAAAGATCCGTTGAAACTACAGTTTTATGATCCTCAAAATCCAGTACGGCAGCATCATCTCCAACCCCCATAATAGAGGAAGATTGCTTCAGTTCAAAGTCTTTGGTGAGATGTTTTATCAAGCCGAATTCACCGAGCTGTTCTAATGAAGTCCGGGAAGGATTTTTGTCTTCTAGCATTGGGCAAAAGTAAGATCATTTGTTTAAAATCGTATCTTTATTAAAAACCGAATCTTTGCTAATGTTAAGAAACCTGACCCGCCATGTACTGTTGGCAATCCTTTTGTTTTTGATGGCATGCAGTTCGGATAATGATGCTGTTACCCAAACCGATCCGGATGATACCGGAGTAAATCCTCCCCCAGGAGAGGACCCGCCGATGAACACCGCCGGAGTTACTCCTTGTGAAGATGGGATGGCAGGGAATTATCCTTGTAGTGGCTTTGATTTGGCAGCCCGGGTATCGCTTGAAGTAATGAGCGCTACAGCAGGAAATGATATTTGGGGTTGGACAGATCCGGATACTGGCCGGGAATATGCCCTGGTAGGCCTAAATAACGGGACTGCATTTGTAGATGTCACTGAAGAGATCCCCTTGTATTTGGGAAAGTTACCTACAGCTACCACCTCCAGTACCTGGAGAGATATAAAGGTTTTTGGTAATTATGCCTACGTTGTAGCGGAATCTTCAGGGCACGGGATGCAAATATTTGATCTGACACGGCTTCGGAATGTGAGCAGTCCGCCAGAAACCTTTACTGCCGATGAACGCTATACTTCAATAGGCAATGCCCATAATGTAGTGATTAACGAAGATTCCGCCTTTGCCTATCCCGTGGGAACTGCTCGAAACGATGCTTTTAATGGAGGAGTGCATTTTGTGGATATTCAGAATCCAATGAATCCAACGGGAACAGGGGGTTATGGGGTAAACGGATATACCCATGATGCACAGGTAGTTTCGTATAGCGGCCCTGATCCGGATTACTTAGGAAGGGAGATCTTTATTGGCGCTAATGAAGATCTGATCGCTATAGTGGATATTACTGACAAGTCTAACCCTTCGGAGATTACCACCTTAGATTATCCACAAGTAGCCTATACGCACCAGGGATGGTTTACAGAAGATCAACGGTACTATTTATTGGGCGATGAGTTGGATGAAACCCGTTTTGGATTTAACTCAAGAACACTGGTATTTGATTGTACGGATTTAGACAATCCGGTACTGCATACTACCTATATAGGCCCCACAACAGCTATTGATCACAACGGGTATGTACTGGGAAATGAATTCTACCTCGCTAACTATACGGCGGGTCTCCGATTACTGGATATCTCGGATATTGCGAACCAAAATATTTCGGAGGTGGCATTTTTTGATACCTATCCGCAGAATGACACACCCAGTTTTGATGGAGTCTGGAGTGTTTACCCCTACTTAACCAGTGGCAAAATTCTGGTAAACGACATTAATTCCGGACTTTTCGTAATTACAAAATCCAATTAAGCCCTTAAGATGAAAAAGAACGTTTTTTTGGGAATGGTTGTTATGAGTTTGTTGTCGTGTGCTTCCGATGATGAGGGAAGTACAGAGAACAACCAGGAACCTATAGTATCACAAAGCCTGGTTTGGACAAGAACTTTCGGTGGTTCTGGGGATGATACCCCGCGTTCTGTGATCCAGACTTTGGATGGTGGCCTGGCCATTTTAGGTTTTACCAACAGCACTGATGGCGATTTGGCATTGAAGGGTTTGGCGGTAAACGACTATTGGTTGCTAAAACTGGATGCTTTGGGCAACCTGGAATGGCAAAGTACGTATGGGGGGAGCAAAGATGACAGGGGGCAACAACTAATTCAGACTTCGGATGGGGGATATGCCATCACAGGTTATGCGATGAGCGACGATGGTGACGGCAGCAATAATGAAGGCTTTCACGATAATTGGATTCTTAGGTTGGATGCCAGCGGGGCCATTATGTGGGAACGGAGTTTCGGATTTTCCGGCCATGACCACTCCTATGACCTGGTGGAAACTGCCGATGGAGGCTTTTTCTTTTCAGGCTTTCTGGATGTTACTTCTTCCAATGGCGAGGGAAATACAGCTAAAGGAGGACGGTTAACCGCTCATGGTGTTGGGGAGTTTTGGGGTACTAAAATTGATAGTGAAGGGAATTTGCAATGGAGGAAGTACTTTGGTGGAACCAATAATGATCGCTCATATGGTGTGGTAAACGCGCATGATGGAGGCTACATACTTGTAGGGGCTTCAGAAAGTGATGATTTTGATGTTTCAGCACCAAAAGGGAGCTATGATTTTTGGGCAGTTAAAGTAGATAAAAATGGAAATTTTGAATGGGAGAGGTCCTTTGGGGGAACCAGCATAGATGAGGCTCAGGATATTACACAAACACAGGATGGAGGTTATGTTATAACGGGGAATACCTTTAGTCAGGATACCCAGGTGAGTGAGAATAAGGGGGAATCTGATATTTGGCTGATCAAGATTGATGAAAATGGTAATCTACTTTGGCAAAAAAGTTTTGGAGGTACTGGTTTTGATGCGGCCCATAGTGTACGAAATACGGCAGAGGGTGGGTTCTTGCTTTGTGGCAACTCTAAAAGTGCTGATGGAGATGCGACTCAGAATTTTGGGGAGAATGATATCTGGTTGATTAAAACTGATGCACAAGGGAACCTGGAATGGCAAAGGTCCTTTGGCGGTTTTGACCTGGATTTTGGATATGATGCTGTGGAACTCTCCAACGGAGCAATTGCGCTGGTGGGTGAAACCGCCAGCTCGGATTTTCCGGAAATAATCTATAAGGGAGGAATTGACCTGGTAATCATAATGCTTGGCGAATAAAAAAGAAGAACAGTAAAAAAGCATCAAAGCCTAAGATTTCTTAGGTTTTGTACAAAAAACAGCCCCCTAAAACAATCCATTTGTTTTGTTTAACCTTTCTATAAAGAAAGTTTATCAGAATATACGTTATAAAAATGTTAGAGACTGGTGAAAACCGCTGTCTTCTCTTATATTTGTGTGCTATTTAGAATAAATCCAAATTTATAATGATCAAAGTTTCAGATACCGCAAAACAAAAGGTTGTTCACCTAATGGGAGAAGAAGGCTTTGATGCCTCCACTGCTTATGTTCGCGTGGGGGTAAAAAGCGGGGGATGTAGCGGCTTGTCTTATGAGCTAAAATTTGATGATAAAATCGAAGAAGAGGATAAAATGTTCGAAGACAACGCAGTGCGCATAATTGTAGATAAAAAAAGTTTTCTCTACCTGGTAGGGACAACTTTAGAATATTCCGGGGGGTTGAACGGAAAAGGGTTCGTGTTTAACAATCCCAATGCACAACGCACCTGTGGTTGCGGGGAGAGTTTTTCACTTTAAAATACGGGTATGGCATATACTGAAGAAGAATTAA
>JANQHL010000297.1 GCA_028277085.1 Flavobacteriaceae bacterium | reverse complement strand
TGGGAAAGACCTCTTTGGACGTCAATGTGGAAGGGAGAGGGTTCATTGCCGAGTATTTAAATACTGAGGCCATTGGTGATATTTATAAGATAGAATTCAATGGTTATGAATATAGGGATTTAAAAGTATCCGGGATTTTTAAGGAAGAACTATTTGACGGCTCCCTGCTAAGTAATGATGAAAATCTGAAACTGAACTTCAAAGGATTAGCGGATTTTAGCCAGGAAGAAAATGATTTCAATTTTGTAGCTGCAGTAGACTATGCCAATTTGAAAAAACTAAATTTTTTAAACGATAGCGTTTCCGTATTTCGGGGTACGGTTAACATGGATATCACCGGTAATGACTTGGATAATATGGCCGGGGAGCTTAAGTTTTCAGATACCCGTTACCAGAACAAAAACGACACCTACGTATTTGACGATTTTGCCATTTCCTCAACTTTTGAAAAAGATAGTATACGAAATGTACAAATCATATCGCCGGATATCATCACAGGGTATATGAAAGGTAATTTTAAGGTCAAGGAACTGGGCCGCCTTGTCCAAAATTCCATAGGGAGCATTTACACCAACTACAGGCCCTATGAAATTTCAGAGGGGCAAAATCTGGACTTCAATTTTCGTATCTACAATAAGATTGTGGAGGTCTTTTACCCTGATGTGAAACTGGGCCCTGATACATTTATACGGGGAAACATCCGATCTGATGAGGGCGATTTCAAACTAACGTTCAAGTCTCCGGATATCACCGTGTTTGACAATAGCTTCAACGAAGTGGAACTCAAAATAGATAACAAAAACCCGTTGTTCAATACTTTTCTAACGGTAGAGGATATGTCTACCGTTTACTATGACGTAAAAGATTTCAGCTTGATCAATACCACCCTGAAGGATACACTTTTTTTCAGGACAGAGTTTACCGGAGGGAGCCAGTTCAATGACAGCTACAACCTCAATTTCTACCACACCTTTAACGAAGAGAATAAATCGGTGATCGGACTGAAAAGGTCAGACATTAACTTCAAGGGAAACACCTGGGTGTTAAATAAGGCTGGAAATAAGGAGAACAAGGTTATCGTTAACCGAACCTTGGATAGTATCCAGATCAAGGAGATCGTAATGGATAATGAGAATAGAGAACAGATCCGATTACGGGGAGAATTGGCAGATTCCACCTATAAGGATCTGGAACTACAGTTCAAGATCGTTTCATTGGACAAGATAACCCCTTCTATTGATAGCCTAAAACTGGATGGTGAGGTCAATGGCTTTTTAAATATCCTTCAAAAAGACAATAAATACCTACCCTCTTCGAGTATGTTGATCAATGACTTCTCGGTAAATGATATGGTCCTTGGGGATATGGAACTGGTCATTTTTGGCAATAATGATTTAACCCAGTTTGGCGTGAACAGTTGGATCAGCAAAGGGGGAGCCGATAGCTTTAATCTGAATGGAAGCATCAATCACCGCAATAAGGAAACCACACTGGATCTGTTGGCTGCCTTTACCGATTTTAATTTGGAGCCTTTTGCGCCTTTGGGGGAGGACATTGTTTCAAATATTCGGGGTTATGTCAATGGGAATGCTCGTATTACGGGAGATGCTAATAATCCCAATATTAACGGATCACTTACGCTAAATGATGCGGGGATGGGCATACCCTATTTGAACGTAGATTACGATTTTGGGCCGCTATCCACTGTGCGTTTATTTGATCAGACCTTTTACTTTGAGGCAATACAGTTAAGGGATCGCAAATGGAATACCGATGCAGCTCTAGAAGGAACCATTTCGCATACGGCATTTTCGGATTGGAATATGGATCTGACGGTGGGTACCAACGGCAACCGCTTTTTGATTTTGGATACCGAGTTTGACGAAGAGGCCTTGTATTATGGCTCAGGCTTTGTAACGGGAACCGGAAGAATTTTCGGATCGACAAATGCATTAAATATTGAGTTCGAAGGATCCACGGCACAGGGAACCTCCCTCAAAATCCCATTGAGTGATATCACCAGCGTTGGCGATTATTCTTTTATCAATTTCATTGAGAAAAGTGACGTTAAAACTGTGGTTGGAGAAAGAATACTGGAGGACTATGAAGGCCTGGAAATGACCTTTGATCTGGCGGTAACCCCCGAGGCCGAGGTAGAGATTGTTGTGGATCAGGAAAATGGTAGCTCTCTTAAGGGTACTGGTGAAGGGTTATTACTGATGGAAATCAATACCAATGGAAAATTCAACATGTATGGGGAATTTGTTGTCGTGACCGGAGAATTTAATTTCAAACGTACCGGTTTAATTGACAAGACCTTTACCGTTCAACCCGGAGGAACTATTTTGTGGGAACGAGACCCTTTAGAGGCCCAGTTAAATATGGAAGCGGTGTACGCGCTCAATGCCAATCCTGCGCCACTTCTGGATAACCCTGCCGGCAACTACAGGCCCATACCAACGGAAGTAGTAGTACGACTGGAAGGAGAACTGGAGAGCCCTACCATAGACTTTGATATACAGTTCCCGGGAACCAGCTCTGTTGTAAAATCGGAATTGGAGTATCGTCTCCAGGACCCTACTATTGAAGGTAACAATGCCTTTTTCCTGCTGGCACAAGGGACCTTTGTCAACGAACAAGCCGGTTTGAGTCAGCAGGCGGTAACAGGAAATTTAATTCAGACTGCTTCAGGATTGTTGAACCAGGTATTGTCTGGAGATAATGACAAATTTAATTTTGGGGTGTCGTACGAGCAAGGCTACCTCGATCCCAACTCTGGAGTTGATCCGGAGAATAGGATTGGGGTTACGGTTTCTACGCAAATATCAGATAGGGTTTTAGTTAACGGCAGGGTAGGAGTTCCGATTGGTGGAGGTGGAGTTTCTGAGACAGTTGTGGCCGGAGACGTGGAAGTCCAGGTATTGCTGAATGAAGAGGGTACCTTAAGCGCTAAAATCTTTAACAGGGAAAATGAAATTCAACAATTTCTTGCAGAGCGGCAAGGTTATACCCAGGGGGTGGGACTTGCCTACCAGGTAGATTTCGATAATTTTAAGGAATTGATGCGGCAGATCTTCAAAAAAAAGGAACCAGAAGCACCGCAACAAAACCAGCAGGAAGAAAGCACAACCATGGGGAAGGACAGTTTAATACGTTTCCACTCCAAAACCACGGTTTTGAAACAAAAGAAATAGCTTTTAAGGTAACTTCTTTGGGAAACATTTACGAAAACGTTTGAAAATAAGATCAATTTTTAAACCATGATAACCAGCATTTTTTTATTACTGGAAGTTTGCTAGTTTTGACGTTCAATTTTTACGATGGGGGACGCTATTAAAAAAATTGCTGTGCTTACATCAGGGGGTGATTCCCCTGGTATGAATGCCGCTATCCGTTCCGTGGTACGATCTTGTGCTTACATGAAGTTACAATGTTTAGCAATATACAGGGGATATCAGGGAATGATCGATGGCGATTTTAAGGAAATGAATGCCCGAAGTGTTAATAATATTATTAACAAAGGAGGTACTATTTTAAAATCCGCGCGGTGTGAAGAGTTCCGAACTCCTGAAGGAAGGGCCAAAGGGTTTGAACAACTAAAAAAGAATAATGTAGATGCTCTGGTTGTAATAGGGGGTAATGGTAGTTTCGCTGGGGCGCTTAAATTGAATGAAGAATTCAATTTTCCGGTTATGGGTATTCCCGGAACTATTGATAACGATATTTTAGGAACTTCTTACACTATTGGTTTTGACACCGCGATTAATACTGTGGTTGAGGTTATTGATAAAATTCGGGATACCGCTAGTTCCCACAACAGATTGTTTTTTATTGAGGTCATGGGAAGGGATGTGGGACATATTGCCCTTAATGCAGGTGTTGGTGCAGGAGCGGAGGAGATTTTGATCCCGGAACAGAATTTAGGATTGGAACGGCTTCTTGATTCCTTAAAGCGGAGTAAACAATCGGGGAAATCCTCGAGTATTGTAATTGTTGCGGAAGGAGATAAAACGGGTAAAAACGTTTTTGAACTCAAAGAATATGTAGAGGAGCATCTTCCCATCTACGATGTTCGTGTTTCTGTATTGGGACATATGCAACGTGGAGGAAATCCAACTTGTTTTGACAGGGTGCTGGCCAGCAGAATGGGGGTTAAGGCAGTAGAGGCATTGTTGGAAGGAAAAACAAATTATATGGTGGGTATACGGGATAACAAGCTAATACTCACTCCAATTAGTGAAGCCATAAAGGCGCACACAGCGATTGATGAAGAACTCATACGAGTTTCGGATATCATGACTACGTAATAGCAACTTAAAACTTAGAACACATGGCAAAAGTTAAAATCGGTATTAATGGATTCGGGAGAATCGGAAGATTGGTCTTCAGGGCGACAGTGCTACGCGATAATGTAGAAGTTGTTGCTATAAATGACCTGTTAGACGTAGAACACCTGGCGTATTTGTTGAAATACGATTCTGTTCATGGCAGATTTGATGGCACGGTGGAAGTGAAGGATGGACACCTGGTCGTGAATGGGAAGACTGTTCGAATAACTGCGGAGCGGGATCCTCAAAATTTAGCATGGGATGCAGTAGGAGCGGATATTGTGGCTGAATGTACAGGTATTTTTACCACCTTGGAAAAAGCACAGTTACATATAGATGGTGGTGCAAAAAAAGTGGTTATCTCTGCACCTTCCAAAGATGCCCCTATGTTTGTGATGGGAGTGAATCACAATGAGGTTACCGCCGATCAGACGATCGTTTCCAATGCCTCATGTACTACCAACTGCCTGGCACCCTTGGCGAAGGTATTAAATGATAATTTTGGTATTGTTGAAGGATTGATGACCACCGTGCATGCTACCACGGCTACACAGATGACGGTAGATGGGCCTTCCAAAAAAGATTATCGGGGTGGGAGAAGCGCTATGCTTAACATCATTCCGGCTTCTACCGGGGCGGCAAAAGCGGTAACCAAAGTTATTCCGGAATTACAAGGAAAATTGACCGGAATGGCATTTCGTGTACCGACCGCCAATGTTTCTGTTGTGGATCTAACCGTGCGTCTTGAGAAAGATACTTCCTATGATGAGATAAAAAAGGTTTTTAAAGCAGCAGCCGAAGGGGAGTTAAAAGGCATATTAGGGTATACTGAGGAGGCTGTAGTTTCACAGGACTTTGTTTCTGAAGCGAAAACCAGCATTTTTGATGCAGGAGCAGGGATCGAGTTAAACGCCAACTTCTTTAAGGTAATTTCCTGGTATGATAACGAAGCCGGATATTCTCATAAGTTGGTTGACCTGGCAGAACATGTAGCCGCACTTTAAGAGCAATTTCACCTTATTCCTGAAAGTAAGAGTTAAAATCCTTATTTTCAGGAATATTTTTTACTAACCAATGATATTAATAGTAGACAGCGGTGCTACCAAATCCGATTGGATTGCGCTTGCAGCATCCGGAGAACAGTTATTTGTCACCCAAACCTTAGGCTTAAGCCCCGAAGTACTTACCCGCGAAGTAATTGAAGACCGTCTTGCCAATAACTTCGAACTTTCAAAAAATAGCCAAGAAGTAAGACAATTGTATTTTTACGGTGCCGGTTGTGGCACAGATCGTATGAAGACGTTCTTGAAGGGGATTTTTGCTGACTTTTTTCCCAACGCCAAAGCCGAAGTACGTGAAGATACCTATGCTGCTATTTATTCTACCACTAAAATAGGCCATCAGGGTATTGTCTGTATCTTGGGTACAGGTTCCAATTGTAGCTATTATGACGGTCACCAACTTTTTCAAAAGGTAACCTCCTTAGGGTATATTCTGATGGATGATGGTAGCGGGAACTTTTTTGGTAGGAAACTGCTACGGGATTACTACTTTCATAAAATGCCACAGGATTTGGGAATTCGTTTTGCAAAGGAATACGAATTAGATGCCGATGTAATCAAAGATAATTTATACAAACAACCCAATCCCAATACGTATCTGGCTACTTTTGCACGATTTATCATTGAAAACAAAAACCATCCCTATTGCAGGGGCGTTATTTATAAAGCATTTCAGCAGTTTGTGAACAACTATATTATGCAGTTTGAGCTGGCAACTAAAGTCCCCATACACTTTGTAGGAAGTATTGCCCATTTTCTAAGGGAGGAGCTAGCAACTGTTGTCGAACGTAACGATTTAATTCTCGGGGTTATCCGACAAAGGCCCATCGATGGCTTGGTGGAATTCCACCGAAGCACTATTTAACCGCGATCATCGATATTTCAACGTTAACAAACATAGGAAGGTTGGCCACCTCAACAGTTTCCCTTGCAGGAGCAGTGTCCGCATTGAAATAACTGCCATACACTTCATTAACCGTGGCGAACTGGTGCATGTCTTTTAAGAAAATGGAGGTTTTTACCACATTATCAAAAGTAAGTCCTGCTGCCTCCAGGATAGCTCCCAAATTTTTCATGCATTGTGTTGCTTCTCTTTTTACATCACCTTCTACTAATTTTCCTGTACTGGGATCTATAGGCGTTTGTCCCGAAATATAAAGGGTGTCGTTAACAAGAACAGCTTGGTTATAAGGGCCTATGGGTGCTGGTGCGTGAGGGGTTGTAATAAATTTTTTCATCGGTTGTTTTAGTTCGTTATACGTTTTTTATGAAGTTAACACTTTCTCAAAATCACCCGTAATATACAGTATCCAATAGTGGTCTCTATCTTCGGATTAATCGCTGACTATTTTGCTCCCATTTCAGATCACTTAAGATAGAACTACTGATCCCGATAAAAAAGTCCCAGCGTTCATTCCTTCCAAAAGGAACCCAGTTAAAGCGCAGGTCAAAACTTTTTAAATTTCTCCGAAATCGCAATTGCGTCTGTGCAAATCCCTGGTTGACAAAGTCATAACCAGAAGAGACCCCTACATCCCAGCGCGGAGCTAACTGTATATCACCACCAAACATTAGGGAGGCATTATTGATTTCGTTCTGCCGGTTTGAGTTTAAATAGCCTAGGGCAAGTTGTACATTCAGATTCCATGGGATCTTAGTGCCGTAAACGGGGTTTTCTATATCATCATCCCTTTCTTGATATTGTACGCGATTGTCAAATCCCGCACCAAACAGATCATCTGTACGCCCCCCACTTGCAGCACGGTACTGGTCACTGGCTTCTTCAGCTTCATCTACCGGTCTGTCCCCTGAGAGCGTTTTGCTATCCAGGGAATACCTAAGGTTAAATGTTGCCCGTGTGAGTCGTAAAAGACTACCTCCATTATCTACATTAAAAGTGTTTATTCGTCTTCCATTGTTATCAATAGCATAGGGATCAAGTGTTCCCGTGAAGTTTACGGACATCTTGTTGTCGAATAGCTGTGTACCACCATTAAAACCAATGGGGGCCAATTTTAAGGAGTCCGCCTCAAAATTGTAGGAAGTTGACAAATTCAAATTGCTCAGGAGCGGAATTTTTTTGGGTTCCGTAACGGTGGAATCCTTATCCCTTACCTTGGCTTCAAAGGTATTTTGAAGGGAAAAAGTTAAGGAATTGGAGCGGTTTAAGCTGGGAGCACCATTCAAGGTGCCTTCAAACCTACTGAACAATACTTCTTCTCCATCATTGTTGAGATAGGTATCATAAAATTGCTCAAAAGAGGGCGTAAAGGCCCATCCAATCTGCGGACGCATTACGTGCCGGATTGCCTGTATCTTCTTATCTTCTCCAAAGTTAAAGGTCCCATAAAGTGTAGTTCCTATACTCGCACTGAACCCATATCTATTGTAGCGGTCAAATCCATTTATGGTATCTAACACGACCTCCCGGTTGCTTTCGGGATCGTCAGGATCCAATCCTCTTTGAAAGGTTTCAAACGTCCATACATCCTCATAATTCCCACCTACAGACACACTAAAGTATTTGGCTACTTTAAAGTTGGTGTTAAATGGAAGAGTATGCCTTGCTCCAACTCTGGCGTCCTCAAACATTCTTGCCGTTAAAAACAAGGAATCCGTGGTTCGAATCCTGTTTTCAGCTCTAAAATTATATTGAAAATTGAAGTTTTTTACCATCCCCTTTTTGATCCCATCCCGCTTTGCAAAAGGAAATATCCGTTCCATGCTGCCTTGTAAGGTGGGTAACGTAAGGTTCACCTCCCTCGACTGGGTATTTTGGTTGTGTGAAGCCGTAAGATTGATATTCACAGAGGGATACTCAGGAAAAGTCCTTGAATAGGTAATCGAGGAAGAGAGATTGTTATTCTGGGTATTCTGTACGTTTACCTGGTTAAATGAGTTGGTAAAGAACTGACTGCTCCCAAGGTTGACACTGGCCGAGAACCGGGAATTAGGATTGGCCTTTGCATCTTGTGAATGCGAGATTTGCAAATTATATAAGGAGGTCCTGGAAAAATCATCGAAGCCTTTCTGGCTGAGAATTTGGTTCTCGAAACGAAAATTGATATTCCCGCGAAATTTGTACCGCTTGGCGTAAATGGATTGTATTCGTACCCCGTAACTACCATTAGTAAAGAAATCACCCATCACACTCAGGTCTGCATAGTCACTGATGGGAAGATAATACCCTCCGTTTTGGATCGCAAACCCCCTATTGGGGTCCTGTGTAAATGTGGGGAAAATGAGACCTGCTGCTCTTCCCGTTGTTAGTGGGAAGTAAGCAAAAGGTAATGCAATAGGGGTAGGCACATCCACTAAATAAAAGTTACTGAACCCGGCAATGATCTTTTTTCCGGGGACAAATTTTGCTTTACGAACCCGAATATAATAATCAGGGTCTACAGTGTCTTTAGAGGTCGTTAATTTCCCATCTTTTAAAAAATACACGGAATCATTCTCTTTTTTAGTGATTTCGGCCAGTACTTTCATTGCATCGCTCCCTAAAGAACCCAGACCTGCTTGCTGTTCTGTCCTGGAGTTCCAAATAAGTGCCTTTTGGGTATCAAAGTTGAATCGGATAGAATCCGGGATAACCACCTGGTCTCCCTGCTTAAAGTAGGGT
>JANQHL010000058.1 GCA_028277085.1 Flavobacteriaceae bacterium | reverse complement strand
GTGTAGTACAGTGGAAACCTGTTCCGCCTTAAATTTATACGCCATGGCCCATCTTGGGGATTTGGCCGTGTAGCCCAGTTCTTCTTGCTGTTGCAAGCTATTTACTTTAATAACAACCCCGTCGGTTTCATAGGGTAAATCATGGCGATGTACATCCCAATATTCCACAAACTCTAATACTTCATCTACAGAGGCGCACAGTTTAGCAACAGTCGGGACTTTGAAACCCCATTGACGAGCTTTTTCCAATACCTCGAATTGGGTGTTCAGTCCTTTTGCTCCTACTATGCTATACAAAAGACAATCTAAAGGGCGTGTAGCCACTATAGCACTATCCTGTAGTTTTAAGCTCCCTGAGGCGGTATTCCTAGGGTTCATATAGGGTTCCTCTCCATTTTGGATACGTTCCCGGTTCATTCTGGCAAAACCTTCCAAAGTAAGGATGATCTCACCCCGGATGTCAAATTTGGGTGGAAAGTCTCCCTGCAGTTGCAAGGGTATGGAGTTAATCGTCTTGATATTGGTGGTCACTTCATCTCCCTGAAACCCATCCCCACGGGTGACCGCTCTCGTTAACTGACCATTCTCATACGTTAAGTTTATCGAGGCACCATCGTATTTTAACTCACAAACAAATTCGACGGGAACGTTGCCCAGAATGCGTTGGATGCGTTTTTCCCAATCTTGTAAATCCTCCTTTGAATAGGAGTTGTCCAAGGAATACATACGATGTTCATGCGGGACCGTCTCAAAATTCTTGGTGACCTCTCCCCCTACCCGTAATGTAGGTGAAGTAGGGTCGTAAAACTCGGGATGAGCTTTTTCTAGCTCCTGAAGTGCCTTCAACTTCATATCAAACTCATAGTCCGATATTACCGGGGTATCCAACACATAATACTTGTAGTTATGCTCACGGAGTTCCTGACGTAACAATGCTATTTTTTGTGCTACCTTCATCAAACTTGACCTTTTTTCAACCATTTTGGGACTGCTATCGGTTTGTAATTTCTCATTTTTTCCAGCAAAATATCCTTATCCGAGGCCACCTGGATCATGTTGTAGTTTTCTCTTTTCAAAAATTCCTGGGCTATCATCTTTCGTAACATCATCAGCAATTCATCATAAAACCCATTTGTGTTTAGTATTCCAATAGGTTTCTGGTGAAGTCCCAATTGTGCCCATGTGATCATTTCAAAAAATTCTTCCAAAGTGCCGTAGCCGCCGGGAAGCATGATCACCCCATCCGATAATTCATACATTTTTAATTTACGCTCATGCATGGTTTTTGTGATGATCAATTCGGTAAGTCCTTTATGATAGATTTCGCGAAGCATTAGGAAATCGGGAATTACACCAATCACACTTCCACCCGCATTTAAGCAAGCCTGTGCCATATGCCCCATAACCCCAACGCTAGCACCTCCATAGACCAATATCACCTTTTGCTGTGCTAGGGTGCTTCCTAATTTCGAGGCATCTTTAATGATCTCAGCATCCTTGCCCTCGCTACTACCACAAAATACAACAACACGTTCCATTACTCTTTTAAAGCCTTTAACATTCTATCCTTCCCAAAAATATCCTTTTTCAATTCAACTTTGGTAAAATAGTTTTCCTCTAAAAATGCCTTTGTTTCTTTGCCCAAATATTGATTGATCTCCAAAAAGAGGGACCCCTCTTTTTTCAAATGCTGATGCGCAAATCGAGCAATTGCTTTGTAATGCAACAAGGGATGTTCATCGGAAACGAAAAGTGCTTGTTCCGGTTCATATTTTTTAACGTTGTTTCGGATTTCGGGCTTTTCCGATACACGCACATAAGGTGGATTGGAAATAATTACATCAAATGCTCTCTCCGGCATAGTATCGAAATCCAAAATATTGGCAAGAATGAAGGTAACTTCAACCTCGTTACGTGTGGCATTTTTAACGGCCACTTCCAAGGCTTTTTCGGAGATATCAAGGGCAACTACTTTTGCAGAAGGCAGCGCTTTAGCCAATGCAATGGCAATACAACCACTACCGGTTCCGATATCAAGAATTACTGGAGATGCTTCTTCTCGATTTCCCCACTCTTGCACCACCCAATCTACCAGCTCTTCAGTTTCAGGCCTGGGAATAAGCACCGCCGTATTAACTTCTAAGACCAAGTCCCGGAAATGAGTTTCCCCCAGGATATATTGAAGGGGTTCCTCTAATCGCAATCGCGTTAAACCCTCAAACAAAGGCTGTTCTTCTTCTTTGGTGAGCGTGATGTTTGGGGTAACTACCAAAACAAACCGTTGTAATCCGAGGTAGTGTTCCACCATAGCGTAAAAAAACGTGTCTATCTCTTCCTTCGGGTAAAGAGCAGCCAATTCTTTTTGAAAAATAGTTTTGATCTCCTTAAGAAGCATCGATTATAATTCTTTGTACATATATACCGGACAGGCCGTATGGCCAGTACATCCCATAGGGGCTTCTCTGTAGATGAATCCGTTTTTCAGGTAAAGTTTTTGAGCAGCCTTCATATAGGGCATGGTCTCCAAATAGCATCCGTCAAAACCAAATTCCTTTGCTTTGGATAAACAAATTGTTATCATTTTTTTACCAAGTCCCAGTCCCCTGGTCGCTTTTGTCAAATACATTTTCTGTAATTCACACACATTGCCTTCGTAGTTGTCCAACGGAGCAATACCAGCACAGCCAACGATCTTTTCTCCGTCGTCAACAACAAAAAACGCAGCTTTTGGGATGGCATACGCCAAAAACATGTCCTCCAGTGCCTTGTCCTCATATGCTGACCCCACTTTGGGTACTCCATACTCTTCCAGTACTGCTCGTATCAGCCGTGCCACCTCAATGTTATCCCGATTTTCGATTTGCCGTATCACTACTTGTTTTTCCATCGGTTGAATGCGCTACTTTTGCAGCGTGAATATAGATCAAAAATACATGCGCCGCGCCATACAGTTAGGCAAGAACGGATTGGCTTTGGCGGCACCAAACCCTTCTGTCGGATGCGTTTTGGTGGTAAATGAAACGATAATAGGAGAAGGATTTACCAGTCCCTTTGGCGGACCTCATGCCGAAGTGAATGCAATTAATGCCGTAAAAGATAAATCGCTCTTTACAAAAGCCACGCTATATGTAACCCTGGAACCTTGCTCTCATTTTGGAAAAACTCCTCCTTGTGTGAACCTGATAATAAAGCATGGTATCCCAAGGGTAGTTATCGGTGTGCTTGATCCCAATCCAAAAGTGGCCGGAAACGGAATAAAGGTGTTGAAAGCTTCGGGTTGCGAGGTAGTTTCCGGCGTTTTAGCCGCTGATTGTACCAGCCTGCACAAGCGCTTTTTAACGTATTACCAAAAACAGCGGCCGTACATCACACTCAAATGGGCAGAATCCTTGGATGGCTATATTGCTCCTAAAAAAGAAGCCCGTTCCAAAAATCCGACTCCATTCTGGATCACCAATCGGTATTCCCGGCAATACGTACATCGCTGGCGTAGTGAAGAAATGGCCATTCTGGTAGGCACCAATACGATATTGGAAGACAATCCAAAATTAACGGTCAGAGATTGGGTTGGGCCCCCTCCAATACGAATACTACTCGATAGATATGGTAAAACCCCATCAGATCAACACGTTTTAGACGGTAGTATCGGCACCATTGTTCTTACTGAAAAACCCCATGCAAAAAAAGTACCAAAGGACACTGTCTTTGAGGTGCTGGATTTCTCCAAACCCTTGGCACAACAGATATGTAACCATTTATATCTAAGTAACATCCACAGTGTATTGGTAGAAGGGGGAAGTAAAACGTTGGAGACATTTATCGATGCTGATCTTTGGGATGAAGCCCTGATCTTCAAAGGTGTTTCCATTTTTAAGAATGGAATTAAAGCCCCTGCCCTTTCCGGAGAATGCATAAGCACTCAATCCGTTTTAAATGATACCTTAATACACCTCCGAAATGATTAAGAATATTATTTTCGATTTTGGTGATGTTTTCATCAATCTGGACAAAACAGCAACTGCCCGCCAGATGCAAAAATTTGGGTTTACGGAAATCATTCCCGAACTGGAGGAGCTCTTCAAGAATTATGAAAAGGGGCTGATAAGCTCAGAAGCTTTTCTGGGTAATGTTGGAGAACGCTTTCCTTCGGCGTCCAAAACCGATCTTATCCATGCCTGGAATGCTATTTTACTGGATTTCCCCGATTTTCGCTTGAAATTTTTGGAGGAATTGGCAGCACAACAGGAATACCGACTGTTTTTGCTGAGCAACACCAATGAGATCCATATCAACCATGAGCAAAAAAAACTGGGTGAGAAATTTGATCGATTCAAAAACGCCTTTGAAGGATTTTATCTTTCGTATGAAATAAACATGCGCAAACCCGATTTGGAGATTTTTGAGTTTGTGCTTGAAACCAATGATCTTATCCCGGAACAAACACTTTTTATTGACGACACCAAAGAAAATACGGATGCCGCTGCACATTTGGGTATCACAACATGGAACCTTTTGGTAGGAGTAGAAGACGTTACCGAACTAAAGTCTCGCCTGTAATGCTGGATTTAGCGTTAAGTATCCTATGCTCCAGTTTCATTTTTGTTGTATTTAAGCTGTTTTCTAAATACAAAGTACAGACCCTGTACGCTATAATTATGAATTATCTCGTTGCTAGTTTCACGGGGTTTGTGATGTATTCCAGGGGAATCGACTTTCAGAATTTATTGAGTAGCCCCTGGTTTTGGCAAACTTTTATCCTGGGAATACTTTTCATAGTTGTGTTCAACATAATGGCGAAGTCTTCCCAGATTTATGGGGTAGGTGTTACTTCGGTGGCCACAAAAATGTCCTTGATCGTCCCTGTGGTATTTGCTTTACTTTACTATGGAGAGGTACTCTCTCCAATTCAGGTAATAGGTGTGCTTACAGCTCTTGTCGCGGTATACCTGGCGACATTAACCCCTAAGACCGTTGTTCTTTCCAAACAGGATCTTTGGCTTCCCACATTGGTTTTTTTGGGATCAGGAATCATAGATACTTCCATCAAATACATACAGGAGGCCTATCTAAAAGACGAGGAGTTCCCGTTATTTTCCGCTACGGTCTTTGGGGCGGCGGCCTGCTCAGGTATACTTTTCTTGTTTGTTAAAATTAGGCGTACCCCTCTCAAAACCAATTTCAACAATGTTCTTGGTGGTATTTTTTTGGGTATCCCGAATTACTTCTCCATCTATTTCTTGTTACGGGCGCTGAAAAACGACACTTGGAATAGTGCTTCGGTTTTTACCCTTAATAATATCTCCATAGTGTTGTTTACCACACTACTGGGCATTGTCCTATTTCGTGAAAAACTGGGCTTCAAAAATTGGCTGGGAGTAGCCCTGGCAGTAGCAAGTATTATTTTTGTGGCGTTATTCTAATTAATAGTGGGCTCTTATCAATATAAAACGCTGGAACATCCGGCTAAGCAAGTACTCCTGAAAGAACGAAAAAGTAAATTTTTTGGTTATGCTTTCCCACTTAAAAGTGAATCCGAGAGTAAATCACTACTTACCGAATTGCGAAAAAAACACCCGAATGCCAATCATATTTGTTATGCCTGGCGATTGGGATTAAAAGAACAAAAGTACAGGGCCTATGATGACGGCGAGCCAAAAAATACGGCGGGAATGCCCATTTATGGACAGATCCAATCTTTTGGTCTTACCAATATACTGGTAGCGGTGGTACGTATTTTTGGGGGAACAAAACTTGGCGCCTCGGGACTGATAACTGCTTACCGAACCACTGCAAAACACGTTTTGGAAAGCAGCGCTATCATTGAAGCCTATGCATTGGTGTGCATAACCATAACATTTGACTATCCGCAGATGGAACCCGTAATGCGGATTCTTAAAAGGAGTGATGCCATTTTAAATTCAAGGCAATCAGCTGTACGTTGCACCCTGGAAATAACACTCGCAGAACACAAGACAGCACAAACCACCAACGCATTGCAAACGATCCCAGGCCTGTGTTTAGAGGTCAAAACCGTCTAATTTTTGAAGAATACGATCCGGGCATTTTACAGGCCTACTATTGTGCTTGTTCATAAACGCCAATGTGGTACTGGCCAATACCAATAATTCCCTACTTTCATTATAGATTTTGTAGTCAAAATGAATTTTAACCTGTGGCCTTTTCCTCAGGTAGGTTTCCACGGTTAAAAGGTCATCGTACTTGGCAGATTTTTTGTATTCAATTTGTAAGTTAATTACTGGAAGAAGAATACCTCCCTCTTCTAAGCTTTTATAAGAAATGCCCAGAGACCGCAGCCATTCTACTCTTCCCACCTCCAGATAGTCAGCATATTTTCCGTGATATACAATCCCCATTTGATCGGTCTCTGAATATCTGACACGAAAAGAAATTTTGTTAAAATTCATATAATGTCCTGAAAAACGATATATTTATAGGCTGGGTTTTTGAGGGCAAAACATGCAAAAAAAAAAGTACAATTTCAACTAGTAAATGATTTTTTTTTTAGGTTTTTTGTGCACATATTTGTCCCGTTCTGAGCAACTGGGATACCCCCAAAAGTTTTAATCGTAAAACTTAATTCACTAACCAACTACTAAGGAACTATCTAAGCATGAATGTTACTGCATCTTCCGTATGGAAAAACTGTTTGGCTTTTATCCATGATAACATCCAACCGCAGGCATTCAAAACATGGTTCCTTCCTATAAAACCAGTTAGGTTAGCGGATAATGCTCTAAGTATTGAGGTGCCCAGTAAGTTCTTTTACGAGTGGTTAGAAGAACATTACGTCAAATTATTAAAAGTTGCCCTACGGAAAGAATTAGGGCCTAATGCCAAATTGATTTACATTATAAAAATGGAAAACAAGTATGGTAGTAACGAGCCTTTCACGGAAAAAATTCCGAGCAGCCATCGTTCTGCTATGGCACCTCAGGAACTGGACGTTCCCATCACATCTAAGAATCCAGAATTAAAGAATCCTTTTGTAATACCAGGTATTCGAAATATAAAGATTGAATCGCAGCTTAATCCCAACTATAATTTTGAAAACTTTTTAGAGGGTGATTCTAACCGCTTAGCCAGATCTGCTGGCTTAGCCGTTGCAAATAAGCCTGGTGGAACTTCTTTTAATCCCTTAATGATCTTTGGTGGTGTCGGATTGGGCAAAACCCATCTCGCACATGCTATAGGAGTAGAAATAAAGGACAAGTACCCGGAGAAGACCGTTTTGTACATTGCAGCGGAAAAATTCACCCAACAATACATAGAATCGGTAAAAAAGAATACCAGAAACGATTTTATCCATTTTTACCAATTAATAGATGTTTTGATTATCGATGATGTTCAGTTCCTTTCCGGAAAATCTGGTACGCAAGACGTCTTTTTTCACATTTTTAATCATCTACATCAAAACGGGAAGCAAGTAGTACTCACTTCTGATAAAGCACCGGTGGACATGCAGGACATTGAGCAGCGTTTGCTATCCAGATTTAAATGGGGGTTGTCTGCCGAGTTGCAAAGTCCTGATTATGAAACACGGATCTCCATTCTTAAAAACAAACTATATCGGGACGGTGTTGAAATGCCGGATGACATTGTAGATCACGTTGCCAAAAACATTAAAACCAACATTCGGGAGCTGGAGGGAGCAATAATATCGCTTATTGCACAGGCCTCATTCACCAGAAAAGAAGTTACCCTGGAACTTGCCCAGCAAATTGTAGAAAAGTTCGTTAAAAACACCAAGAAAGAGGTTTCTATAGATTATATCCAAAAAGTAGTCTCAGACTACTTTGAAATGGATGTAGCCACGTTGCAGTCCAAGACCCGAAAGCGACATATCGTACAAGCGCGTCAATTGGCCATGTTTTTTGCGAAGAAATTTACAAAAGCTTCACTTGCAAGCATTGGCTCCCAGATCGGAAAAAGGGATCACGCCACTGTTTTACACGCTTGTAAAACAGTAGAAAATCTGGCTGAAACCGATAAGCAATTCCGAAAATACAAGGAAGACCTGGACAAAAAATTCTCCTAAGCCAAGTACAATGACCCGAATTCTTATGGTGTGTTTGGGCAACATATGCAGGTCTCCCCTGGCCGAAGGAATACTGCAATCCAAAGTAGACCCGGCATATGCGGAGGTGGATTCTGCGGGAACCGCTGGTTATCATGTTGGAAATCCTCCCGATAGGCGTTCTGTAGCAGTGGCAGAGAAATACGGAATTGATATTAGCCATCAAAAATGTAGAAAGTTTGGTCCTTCCGATTTCAAATACTTTGATCATATTTACGTTATGGATTATAGTAACTATGAGGATGTTATTGCTCAGGCCCAGACGCTGGAAGAAAAAGGCAAAGTAAAATTACTTTTGGAGGAGGTTTCCTTAAGTATCACAGAAGTTCCGGACCCTTACTACGGCGGAAAAGATGGTTTTGAATATGTCTTTGATCTCATAGATAAAGCATGTGAGGCTATAGCGAAAAAGATAGAATAAGTCCGTGGAAGAAAGTAGCAAACCTAGTTTGGTGGTAGGAAGACTCTATTTAATTCCCACTATGCTTGGGGATAGTGCCCCCCTGGAAGTTTTACCCATTTCGCTCAAGCGCATTATAGAAAATGTAGATTATTACATCGTTGAAAATGAAAAATCGGCCAGGAGGTTCATCAAGCGTATAAGCCCGGCAAAGCCCCAACCTGAACTTCAATTTAATGTGCTCAACAAATATACTGACCCTCAAGAACTCCCTACTTTTTTGGATCCCTGTATTCAAGGTCAGGACATCGCTTTACTATCAGAAGCAGGTGCTCCCGGGATAGCAGATCCTGGTGCTGAAATAGTGCAATTAGCCCATAAAAAAAACATACAGCTAATACCCATAGTTGGCCCCTCTTCTATACTTATGGCGATGATGGCGAGTGGTATGAATGGACAAAACTTTGCCTTTACAGGATATTTGCCCATAGAGAATGAGTTGAGGGGGAAAGCTATAAAATCATTGGAAAAACTATCATTTGAAACGGGCCAGGCGCAAATCTTTATTGAGACCCCGTATAGAAACGAAAAACTATTCAAGGAGTTACTAAAAAGACTTAAACCGTCAACACGCCTTTGTATCGCTTCAGATATCACCCTTGTCACGGAAAGTATCGCCACAAAGACCATTAACGAGTGGCAAAGAGTGGATATAGACTTGCATAAAAGACCTACTGTCTTTATTATTCAGGCCTAGCCCTACAAACAACAAATAAGGGAATTAAAGATCTAAATCAGACTTTGGGGTTGTGTACTGCTTTAATTTGGGACAGATCAAAGCCTCCAAATTTTTTCATGTAGTAGGCTACCGAACTGCCATAGGCATCTGCAAAATCTTGCTGACCATAGGAACGTAGATACTTCTTTACATTTCCCGCCCCTGCAAGATGGGCAGCGGCTATGATGCCGGATTCGGTGATAACCTCACCATTTATTTTCTTTCCTACAAAGCGCTTTATATCCCTTCGCAGTATCCATTTATTCCGGGCAACATTCATCTTAAAAATAGTTTCTTGAAGCTCGGGATCCTGTAAAAATGCCCTTGGGTCCGAGACACCCATAAGTTTCAACGTTCCCCGTCCAAACTGATATTTCCCGAGGTATCCAAGCGTATTTACTGTCTGGTAATCGCCCTGGGATTCCTTAAAGCCTAGTGCTTCTTTAAAGCCCAGGTATCCGTCATCTAAAAATACAGTGTAGAAACCGTGGAAGTTATGACCATCTTTATCGGTGTCATCCAACCAAACGCCAACAACATTGTTGCTGTCCCCAGCCAACTCCTGTGGAACAAAAAAACTTTCAGATTTTCCACCTCGGTAGGCAAAACTGGTCAAAATTGTAATTATGGTAAGATGACCTAAAAAATTAATCCATCTTCTCATAAGCATATATTTAGATCTGCAAGCAGATTAAATTGGCCGGCAAATATAAAGGGGGAATTTTGATTTGGGAATGATAAATCTCATAACTTTTTCATAAACAGCTATTAAATACCGTTAAAATCGCAATAAAACTCGTTAAGCCACCTTAGCGGCTAATACGGCGCTGATTTAGCCATCGGATGTATTGTGCCTTATTTCGGTTGTGTTGCACGAGATTTTTTGCAAACATGTGGTAACCAAAGTTGGAAACATCCGCAACAAAGTACAGATAATCGTGTTTTTCTGCATTCAGTACGGCTTCAATACTGGAGATATCCGGCATTGCTATTGGACCTGGGGGAAGACCAGAGTATTTATACGTATTGTAAGGGGAATCTTTTTTTAGATCGCGATACAGTACCCTTTTAATGACGGTGTCAAAGTTACCCGTCTCTTTTTTTATAGCATAAATCACCGTTGGATCTGCCTGTAAATGCATTCCCCTCCCGAGACGGTTTAAATACACTCCAGCTACTTTTGGCCTTTCGTCAACTTTTGTCGTTTCCTTTTGGACAATGGACGCCAATGTGCTTACTTCAAGGGGGGTTAACCCGATTTTGGTGCATTTTTCCTTACGCTCCACATTCCAAAAGCGATGATATTCCGCCAACATCCGCTCTCGGAATTGTTCTGCAGAAGTATTCCAAAAGAACTCATAGGTATTAGGTAAATAGAAGGTGATTTCATGGGGCGGGCCAAATCCGTTTTGGCGCAAGAAATTGGAATCCCGCATTGCATGCACCAGGCTCGCACTGTCTGCCTCTACTTGGTTGGATATCCTTTGGGCCAATGCCCCTATATTGTCCTGATTGTTAAAAGCTACTTTAACGGGTAGGTTTCCACTTCTTAGCGTATTTATTATTTCATTATTGTTCATGCCTTTTTTAATGGCGTACTTCCCCCCCTTTATGCTATTAACATACCCCTTACGTTGTGCTACTGCTTCAAAAGTGCTCCATTCCTTGACCAAAGGTTCGATACGCTCCTTTAGGGATCCAAAGTCCGAATTTGAGGGAATTAGCACGTACGCCACTTCATTAGTAAAGCTTGTATTAGGAAGGAAAATAGCCTTATAAATTTGGTACGCTAAAAATCCACAAACCACTAACCCCAGTAAAGCTGTGGCCCAAAGTACTTTTTTAAGATTACTCAAGGTCGTATTTTTTGATATAAAATTTCATTCTTAAAGGAATTTCCCCATCGCACCCAGTCCTTTTTGGTCCCGATTTTTTCAAAGCCTAATTTTTCAAAAAGACGACAACTGACGACATTCTCCTCGAGGATGTTAACATAAATCTGATGCAAGCCTAAGGTGGAAAAGGCATACTCCATTACCATTGTCACAGCCTCCTGACCAATTCCCTTGTTTCTATCCTCTGGGTTACTTATTACAATGCCCATTCCAGCTCTGTTGTTCTTTGGGTCGAAATCGAACAAATCCACCAGGCCTTTTCGATCTCCATCTGGCCCACAAATACATAAACGCAGTTGCTTTACTTCAAAAATATCGCGATGTGCGTTAGAAAGATACTTTTTCAACACCCCCTTGGAATAGGGTACAATCGTACCACTTATTTCCCAAATTCCCGTGTCGTTCTCTAATTCATATAAAAACTCCAGATCTTCAGACTCCAAGGCGCGCAAATAGCATTTTTTTCCCTTCAATCGCAGCATGGTATATTTCCTTTGTAAACAAATCTTGCCGCACCAATTAGCCATATTTCCGAGTAGCGTTCCTCCTCCAATGCATTGAACCGTACCTTCAGATCTCCTCCACAGGCTTTTATTCGAATAGTAGTAGCAGACGTAATCTGCCTGTTATGCATGGCTAAAGCTACTGCAGTTACTCCGGTACCGCAGGATAATGTTTCATCCTCTACCCCGCGTTCATATGTCCTCACCAAGAATTCATCCGGGCTTATTTGTTGCACAAAATTGATATTGCAGCCGGATTCCCCGTAAATTCCATACCGGATCTTTGCTCCTTCTCGTTTCACGTCCATCCCTTCTACGTCAGATACCATTTGAACGTGATGCGGAGAACCGGTATCCAAGAACATATACTTTCCCAAATTCTTTATGGAATTTACATTCATCATTTTCAGAGATACTTCATTCTCCTTGATTTTTGCTTCGTGTATCCCGTCAATTGCCATAAATACAGCCTCTTCATCTATGATTCCCAGATCCTTCGCAAAAGCAACAATACACCTCCCCCCGTTTCCACACATCGTGCTTTCATTTCCATCGGCATTGTAATAGACCATCTTAAAATCTGACAAATCGTCATTTTGGAGCAGGATTAATCCATCAGCACCTATACCAAATCGCCTATCACACAGTGATGCTATAAGCGCTACATTCTCCATTGGAAAGGAATTGGCCCTATCATCGACCATAATAAAGTCGTTTCCAGTGCCTTGGTATTTATGGAATTGCAAACCGGACATTGAATTCATCCCGCAAATATAGCACATTCCCGTATGGCAAGGGGAGCAGTTAAAACAGCGTTAAACTGTTAAAATTGGCACGATTTATGGCTAATTTTAATCGCGCTAAATGAACTTTTAATGTAAATAACAATGAAAAGAACAGCACAGCTTTTTTTAGTGGCACTTTTGGCAGGTGGAATAACCTTGGGTGCCTATACTTATTTTTTTGAAAAAGAAACCATAACTTATGTTGCTCAGCACGAGCAAACCCCCTTTATCACCGCAAACCTGCCTACTTCCGCTAAAGGTGCGGGAATAAACGAGGTAGACTTTACGATTGCGGCGGAAAAAACAGTACATGCCGTGGTCTACGTAAAAAACATGAGCGTAACAAAGGGTAATCCTATTGCCGAGTTTTTCTACGGATCAGAGGCTACCCAGCGCCCCCAAATTGGTACGGGTTCGGGGGTAATTATTTCACCAGATGGTTACATTGTCACCAACAATCACGTGATTGCTAAAGCCCAGGCTTTGGAAGTAACCTTGAACAATAATAGAAGTTATGAGGCGCAAGTGATAGGAGCAGATCCCTCATCTGATATTGCATTGCTCAAAATTGATGTTGAAAACCCCTTATCATACCTGGCTTTCGGGGATTCAGATAACGCAAAGATTGGAGAGTGGGTTCTTGCCGTAGGAAATCCATTTGGTTTAACCTCAACCGTTACGGCTGGAATAGTAAGCGCTAAAGCTCGTGCGATATCCCCTGGGAAAAATCAGTCTTTTATCCAGACGGATGCTGCTGTTAATCCTGGTAATAGCGGTGGTGCTTTGGTAAATACTAATGGTGATCTAATTGGGATAAACACTGCCATCACTTCCCAGACCGGCTCTTACGTAGGCTATTCTTTTGCAGTGCCGAGCAACATTGCCAAAAAAGTTGTGGATGATTTGCTAGAGTACGGAAGAGTACAGAAAGGAATTTTAGGGATATCGGCACTCAACAAAAATAGTCCCCAGGCGCAAGAGCAAGGACTCGACGAAATTAATGGAGTTTATGTGGCGGATGTAACGGAAGACTCCGGAGCAGCTGCAGCAGGTCTTCAGGAAGGGGATATTATAAAACAGATCGGTACGGTAAAAGTGAGCAAGTTCTCAGAACTTACCGGATACCTCTCCTCAAAACGACCAGGAGATCAGGTCGAAGTAGTGATAGATCGAAACGGAAAAAGAATGACGGTTCCTGTAAAGCTTAAAAAGCGACAAACCGAAACCCTTCCGGTTATGGGAATAGAAGTAAAAGATCTTTCGGAGGAAGATCAGAAGAAGTTTGGCACAAAAAAAGGGGTAAAGATTACTGCCGTCCCTGAGTTTTATAAGGATTATGACCTGGTAAACAAGGTAATTCTTGAGGTTGATGGTAAAGAAGTAGGAGATATCGAGGAAGCCAGGGAAGTTTTCCGGAGTATTTCTCGCTATGGAAGGACCAGTATCATGTTGATAAACGAAGACAAAACAAGAGAACGGATTATTTTTCAGTAAATAATGCCCCGGCTCTAGAAGAAAAGCGCCCGTTATCGGGCGTTTTTTTATGCTATTTCCCTTTTTCGAAATCGTTTGAAATTCTATTTTTGCGCAAATTTAACAACCGTTTCTGCGCATCATGAGCGACATTAAATCCTACGAGAAAGAGTTGGCTTTTCAAGCCGACAGAAGAAAAGCCACTACAGAATTTATTAAAATAACCAGCGATCTCTGGTACGATAAATCTATTGAGGTGGTCCTGTTTAAAAATCAAGTCATTGATCGGAACGTAAGTGAAATTATAAATCTCCATGAGTATGCTGGTGAGTTTGTGCAAAAACCGATCTCCATTTTTGACTCCGTGGAAATATTAAGAGCGATCAATGATATTCCGTTGCCTCCTGCAAAAATTGATATTGGCAAGCTAACCTATGAATATCATTCACAGGACAATGGATATCATGAGGTGAAGTCATTTGTCCTGGACAAGCTCAAGGATGCCCAAACCCAAAAGGAGATTAAACCCAGGGACGTTATTCTCTATGGTTTTGGAAGAATAGGCCGATTACTCGCAAGGGAACTAATGGCCAAAACGGGTAAAGGGAATCAACTCCGGTTACGGGCTGTGGTGACCCGGGGGGCTATCAGTTCTGAGGTTCTTGAAAAGCGAGCGGCTTTGTTGCGTACAGATTCCGTACATGGTCAGTTTAGCGGTACAGTGGAAGTGGATTCTACACACCAAGCCCTGGTAATAAATGGGACAACGGTATATTTGATCAGTGCCGATAGTCCCGAAGCCATCGACTATACAACGTATGGGATTTTCAATGCCCTGGTAATCGATAACACCGGAGCTTTCCGAGATGCCTCGACATTATCCCGGCATCTAGAAGCGAAAGGTATAAGTCGGGTGTTGCTGACCGCCCCGGGAAAAGAAGTCCCCAATATTGTGCATGGTGTAAATCACAGGGAGTATGATCCTGATAAAACCAAAATATATTCCGCCGCTTCCTGTACCACCAACGCCATAACTCCCGTGTTAAAAGTAATTGAAGATTCATTGGGTATAAAAAAAGGGCATCTGGAAACAATTCATGCCTATACCAACGACCAAAATTTGGTCGATAACATGCACAAAAAATACCGAAGAGGGCGAGCGGCCGCGCTAAATATGGTAATTACCGAAACGGGAGCGGGAAAGGCTGTAGCCAAAGCACTACCGAGTTTGGACGGAAAATTGACCTCCAATGCCATACGTGTTCCTGTCCCTAATGGCTCCCTGGCAATCTTAAATTTAGAGGTAAAACAAAAGACCTCAAAAGATGCGGTGAATACCATTCTTAAAAAATATGCATTAGAAGGGGATCTGGTAGAGCAAATCAAGTACTCCTTGAGCAATGAACTGGTATCTTCGGATATTGTTGGGACTTCAGCGCCATCCATATACGACAGTAGAGCTACCATAGTATCCGGAGATGGAAAGAACATTGTCCTTTATGTCTGGTATGATAATGAATATGGGTATTCGCATCAGGTAATCCGGTTAGCCAAATACATTGCTAAGGTAAGAAGGTACACCTATTACTAGAAGGATACTTTTGGGGATTCCAGTTAAAGATGTAACTTCGCCCCTACCCTAAATCCATCAATAAAACACATACCGATGAAAAACCTAGTCTTTCTCATCCTTGGGTTGGGGCTGTATACAGCCTCCCTAAACGCGCAACAACCTGTTGAAGACAACTCTGTCCAGGGCCAGTTTGAGACCTTAAAACGCAAATCCACAAATTACAATCAAAACGGGAAGCGGTACGAGGTGGTCCGACTTTTGGAATTCAACGCCCTACAAAAAAATGTCTTGGATTCCATAACCGTGGCGAACAGTACTATAACAACCTTAAAAGGTACTATTGCAGAGAATGAAACCGAGATCAGCTCTTTAAATTCCAAGCTCAGCGAAGCAACTACTAATCTAAATAGGCTTACTGAAGAAAAAGACAGTATGTCCTTTTTTGGTAGTTTGGTAGCCAAGTCAACCTACAAATTGATTACATGGTCCATTACGCTTGTCCTGTTGATCCTACTTGCGTTATTTGTCTACAGGTTTCGTAACAGTAACGCACTTACATTACAGGCGAAAACCGCACTTGCTGATTTGGAAGAGGAATACGAACAACATCGAAGAAGAGCACTGGAACGGGAGCAAAAAATAAGCAGAAAGCTTCAGGACGAGATCAATAAAAACAAGAAAACCTCCTAAAAACCAAATGCTACGGATTGCACAGGCGACCGAAAAGGAGCTTTCGGCAATAGTGCCCTTGTTTGACGCTTATCGGGTTTTCTATAATCAAAGTACAGATCCGCGGGCTGCTACATCCTTTTTAAGGGATAGATTAACCGACGGAGAGTCCATAATTTTTTTGGCCTGGCATAGCGACAAGGCAGTGGGATTTACCCAATTGTATCGTACATATTCTTCAGTGGCATTGCAGCCCTTCTTTATTCTGAATGACCTTTTTGTGGAAGAGTCCCATCGGAATCAGGGTATTGGAGCGGCCTTGCTGGACAAAGCGAAGCAATATTGTATTGCCACAGGTTATAAGGGGTTAGCCTTAGAAACGGCGAACGATAATCCAGCTCAAAAACTCTACGAAAAATTGGATTGGGAACAAGACTCCCAATTTCTGCATTATTTTTGGAAGAATACAAAAACAGGAAGGTAGATTACCCAGATACTAAAACCCTTGAAAAGTGCGTATTGACATCATAACTGTATTGCCTGAATTATTAAAAAGTCCGTTTGAGTCCTCAATCCTAAAACGGGCTATAGATAAAGGACTGGTTAATGTTCACCTGCACAATTTAAGGGAATATGCTTCGGGAAGCTATCGGCAGGTGGATGATTATCAATTTGGAGGGGGCGCAGGAATGGTGCTGATGATAGAACCTATTGATAAGTGTATTTCCGAATTAAAAAGTGAGCGGTCCTATAACGAAATCATTTACCTAACCCCGGATGGTGAAACGTTGAACCAGGGCATTGCCAACCAACTTTCACTTCATGAAAACCTCATCTTGCTCTGCGGGCATTATAAAGGAGTGGATCAACGGGTCAGGGATGTGCTAATTACCAGGGAGATCTCAATTGGCGACTATGTGCTTTCGGGTGGGGAGTTGGCTGCAGCCATACTTTCCGATGCTGTAATCCGGCTGTTGCCTGGAGTGTTAAACGATGAGACCTCAGCCTTAACCGATACCTTCCAAGACAATTTACTCGCACCTCCTGTGTATACCAGGCCGGCAGAATACAAGGGTTACAACGTTCCTGAGGTGTTGTTAAGCGGTAATACAAAAAAGATTGAAGAATGGAGGGAAAAAACGGCACTTCAGAGAACACGTGACAGACGGCCGGACTTTCTCAGATAAAATTTCTGCAAATTAATCCTCCATTACTATGGCCAGTTCCAAAATATCAACTAATTTTGCCCACCATTATAATCAACCTCTGGCGATGGTCGTGTACGTTGATATAACGAAATCCATAAGTAAAACTAAAAATGGAGTCTTTAGTAAAGTTTGTAGAAAACGAATTTGTACAAAGAAAGGAATTGCCCAACTTTTCTTCGGGAGACACGATAACGGTATATTACGAGATCAAAGAGGGCGAAAAAACGAGAACCCAGTTCTTTAAAGGGGTCGTTATTCAGCGACGGGGAAGTGGTGCCACCGAGACGTTCACTATCCGCAAAATGTCTGGAACGGTTGGTGTAGAGCGTATCTTTCCAATTAATATGCCGGCACTTCAAAAAATTGAGATCAATAAAAAAGGTAAGGTGAGAAGGGCCAGAATCTTCTACTTCCGAGGACTTACCGGGAAAAAGGCCAGGATCAAGGAAATCAGATCGTAGTCTTTCTCCAATACAACTATCACAAAACACTCCTTTTTCAAGGGGTGTTTTTTTATGAACAATTGTTAACAACTGCGGTTCATAAGATGTTGATTTTTAATTCTTTAATTTTCTTGCATAATTTTAAATTTACATTACATTTACATCAGAGCAATAAGGCAAGCAATTGTTTTAGTGTTCCTTTAAAGCAGACGTTCTTTAAGGTGTTGTTTAGTTTATTTTTAGTTTGGTAGCACTACTAATCAAAAAATAAAGGCGCGGTTGAAAGCATGTTTCGGCATAACCTCATCGGGCGAGTATCGTGTGCGGACAGCAGAGCATTCTGTTTTCCTGACGGTACGGTAAACAACAAAGAGACGTAATTGGAAGCCTGATTCCAGTAGTTGGGTGGAAAATTAGGTTTAAACGTTGAAACAGTGTTGGGTAAGGAGTTTCGGCTCAGGCAAAGTGGTAACACGGCGCCGAATTACCGAACAATGTTTGAAGAAGCCATATCAATGCAATCTTGTAATGATATGGCTTTTGTTGTTTACACCCCCAATGTCATTAGCATTTTGACTTCTCCGTAGATAAACGAGGGCCTATATATGTATTTAGGCCTGCTCCGCTTTACATGTAAGGGTTTATGCCCAAAATTTGTACCCCAAGATGGATGAAGCCTCCGCTCTGGCAACGCAGTCCTTTAGATCTCTTGTTCAGGCATTCGCTAAAACCCCACAGTTGCAAATTGAGACCATATCACTTGAACCGCTACATTAAGAAAGTGTTAAGCATAGCGCATTAAATTTGGGCATTCCCTATTTTAGAGGCTAAGCTTACATCAACGTTGAAAAGGTTCGTTTTTCCAGGAATTTTAATGTTTTTTTTAGGTGCTTGCGAAGACGTCATCGATGTAAATCTTCCTGATCCAGAACCACAACTGGTTATTGACGCCTTAATTGGTTTTAACGAAAACAATGGACAGTCCATAACCTTAGGGCAAGTAACCCTTTCGTTAACTACTTCATTTTTTAGTGAGGAAATTCCTCCGGCCTTGAACGCAACTGTTCAAATTATTGATGAGCTAACGGGAGAAGTCTTCCCACTTCAGGAAAATGAGCCAGGCGTTTTTAGAAACGGATTCCCTGACCTGGAGTTTGAAAGAGACTATACGCTGGAGGTTGTCTATGAAGGCCAAACCTATAGAGCGACAGAACGTCTTGTGCCCACCGGAAGTATTAACAGTGTGGAACAAGGGGATGGGTTTCTTTTTGATGCAGAGGAAGAAACCGAGGTGATCGTGAATTTTAGCGATATCCCGAATGAGCGAAATTATTATCTCTTCGCCTTTGGCTTCAATAATTATCTGGTGACCGATGATGAGTTTTACCAGGACGAAAGCCTTACGTTTTCCTATTTCTATGAAGACATTGAGCCGGGAGATCTTTTAACTATCACCCTTTTAGGTATTAATAGGCAATTTGCGAGCTATATAGAGCAAACGTTGGTGCAGTCAGGTGAAAATGGAGGTGGGCCCTTCTCTTTACCTCCCGCGACAGCCCGGGGAAACATCATCAACCTTACTATTCCGGATAATTTTCCTTTTGGCTATTTTGCTATCAGTGAATTTGATGCGGTACCCTTTTCTGTAGAATAAGTCATCCTGTTAATGTTTAAGATGCCATCAACTATTTTCCCTATTTTTAAACAAACCATGCAAATGCCGCGAACACGAATACTGCCCTTAATGGGGCTTTTGTTATTGTTTTCCTATTCCTATTCCCAAAAAAAATACACCCTTAGTGGCACAGTTCGGGAGGCTTCCAGTAACGAAACCTTGATCGGAGTTACCGTGGCCATCCAAGAATTGCAGACGGGAACCAGCACTAATGAGTATGGGTTTTATTCAATTACCTTGCCTGAAGGGGAATACAATTTGGTGATCTCCTATCTTGGTTTTCAGGATATCCGACGCGAAATAAATCTGGATGCTGATCTTAGGGTAGATTTTGAGATGGCCGAAAAAGCCGAGCAACTGGATGAGGTAATCGTGTCCGAGAATGTGGAACGAACGGATATCCGGAAACCACAAATGAGTGTCAACACCCTTGCGGTACAAACCATCAAGAAAATCCCCTTAGTTTTAGG
>JANQHL010000242.1 GCA_028277085.1 Flavobacteriaceae bacterium | reverse complement strand
GGATAGTATGATAAGGGAAAACTGTCCTTTGGGTTTTTCACCCAATTCTGTGTGATGGGTGAAAGGACCACCAACACTATTGCAATACTGAAAACTAAGGCCTGTGTCTTTGAAAAATTCATGGGTATCGTTTTTTTAATTCCTTATACAATCATTTTCTCGCGCTTATCGCGTAACAGCGTACACAATAAATGTCCATCCATGAGCTTTTCAAGGGTAAGTACGGGAAGTGTTTCCTGCTGCTCCACTTCTTCTACCAACAAGGGACTTCCGGTAAACAGTCCCCCTAAAGCAAATAAGCGTTCACCGAAAATGGGGAACAGTAGTTTTATCCCCGTATGAACGGCCAAACTATCACTACAAGAGAGGATAACATGATCCAAAGTATTCGTAAACGGCAAATGGTTTAATAATTGATGGGTTTCCCGTTGATAGAGGCCGTCCGCAATTTCAATTACTACATAATCAGGGTCGATAGTGGCCACCTCCTGGAGCAATCCTTCATAGATATCAAGAATCTCGTCCAAACTACAGAGATAGGTTGAAGGGTAGCCCATTTCTGAAAAATCACTCACATAATCGGCGCCGCAATCATAACACAGCATTTTATCCTTATTGAATATGGTACCCGTCAGTTTAATGTAGGCCACTTTGTTACCGGCATTTTTCAATCCACGGCAAAGAAAGGCCGCCGTTGTGGTCTTGCCGCTGTCCATACTGGCTCCCACAGACAAAATTGTTTTGAACTGTTGTATTTCAAAGGGTTGAAACGGAGTACTTTTTTTGTGATGGTAAATGGTGTTGATTACCTCACCCTTTGAATTGGTAGCATAGCCTACCAATTTTAACTTGGTGGGCCCAACGTCTTCCAATTTATAATACATTGAGGCCACATTGCCAACTACACCGCCTTTACCTACCAAATCATAGACTTCCTGGTATTCTTCCGGGACATAGGCCTCAAATTGGTTGCTGGCATAACGGTTTCCGAAGGCCAGCATTATATGATCTTCTTCAAATATGTAACAGTTCCTGCCCTCAAAATCCTGAATGGCATTTAGCGACCACAGCTCCAGCACTTCAAAAATGGCAACATCACCTGGCCTGGGGCTGTAGGTTTTGATAATATCCCGATTAATTGTAAAATCGGATACGTACTTGCAGCTATTTGCTTTCTTTATTGTTTTCATTATGGTATTCTTTAGGGTTTTTGTACTTAAATTTTGAAGCGGTAGGAGAAACTGAAACTCACTACAGAAAAGTTGTTGAAAGCCCGTAGGATATCCCCATCCCTGGGGTCAACTACATTGATCTCCCGAAACCTACTTCCGATGTTGAATTCGGTCTGTCTCATAAAACTCAAACTAAGGTTGGCCCGTTTAAACGGTTTAAACCGTACGCCAACACGGATGCGATGTGCGTGTAGACCATTGGGGGATTGGCTAACGATGATATCACCATCAGAATCGCGATAGTTCAGGGGCCTGCCGTTGAGGTAATAATGAAGTTCGTTGGTCATAAAAGGTGTTATACCCAGAGGAAGTCCAAAATCACCTGCGCTGAGCCCCAACGAGTAACGAAGGCGGTACTCAAATTTGCTACGTGAAGGGAAATGCCATTCCGTCCGAAGCTGATTGCTGACCCTGAGGTCTCCCACCTTAAACCGATAGCGTACCCGTGGGTCAATTCTATTTCTTGCCGCCTGGTCCGGATCTGCAGGATCTGAGGATCGGATATAGCCCAGTCCTACACTGAAATTTCGGTTGAACCGATATTCGATCCGTGCACTGTTCTGCATGGAGGTTAGATCCATCCGGTCATCAAAGAGATAGAGTTGCCCCGCCCGAACACGCCATTCTTTAGTGATATTGGTTCGGTAAGAGTGCCCGGCCCAGATTTTCACGCCTTCCTGGGCAGCGGCGGATAAGGCAAAAAGGCACAATAAAAAAAATAAGGCTATGGGGTTGTTTTTTGGATGTGTCATTTTCATATTTTTCTTTAGATAGAAATGTTTACTTCTATAAGAATGAAAAATTGAAAACGTGACCAAAGGGGGTCAAAATTTTTTAAAAACTGAAAAACGATAGGCTATCAACGGTCTGGAATTACCCTTTATGAGGTCTTCCGGCGTCTGAAGTAGCGGTATAACAAAATGGCAGAGATCAAAACTGCTCCAAGAATAAGAACTGTTGAGATCCATGAAGTTCCTGCCACTGGCTCCACCTTACCCAACAGGATAAAGTTAGCCCAGTAATAGGGGTGCCTTTGGCTGGGAGGTACTTTTTTGAGGTAGTTCAATTTGGCCTTCTGGAGCGCAATGTCAAAGGGAGTATTGTGTTTTGTCTGTTCTAAAAAAGATTGTGTAATGTCCAGGGAGCTGGATTCACTGGCATTCCACAGACTGGAAAACACATTTTGGGCTCCTGCCAACAAAAAGGCCTTGCTCATACCCTGTACCCCCTCGCCGTTGTATATCTTGCCATTAGCCGAATGGCAGGCGCTCAACAGCACCAAATCGGCCTTCAAGCGGTTTTTATACAAGTCAGGGGGAGAGAGTAAAAAGTTCTTTTCAGAGTCATCGAAAATGATGCAAGAGCGACTGGGATCGTCAGTGTCCACCAGACCATGTAACGATAGGTGTAAAATTTGAGCATCGTTGGCATGATCGTGAAAGTTTTCCAGGGACGCTTCATCGCCAAAAAAAGTAGTGCCCCCCAGAATCTCCGAGGCCTGTGCGACCTCTTTTTTGGAAAGTACTAGTGGCGACAACAGTTCATCACCAAAAACACGCTTCCTGGATTTGAGC
>JANQHL010000154.1 GCA_028277085.1 Flavobacteriaceae bacterium | reverse complement strand
ATGATATCATCTGCATTCTTAAATAGTTTTCTGCAGTCCCGGCTCAAATGCTTTAAATGCACCTGTTTGCCTACTTTTTGGTAGCGTTCCGTAATCTTGTTCACCGCCTCAATGGCAGACATATCTACGATCCGACTCTCCTGAAAATCGATGACAACTTCACTAGGGTCATTTAAAACGTCAAATTTTTCAGCAAATAAGGTGGTGCTACCAAAAAACAGCGGGCCGTAGATCTCATAGTGTTTAACACCATTTTCGTCAATATTTTTTCTTGCCCTTATCCTTAAAGCGTTGTCCCAGGCAAAAACCAGGGCAGAAATGATCACCCCCACCAAAACAGCCAGTGCCAGATTATGCAAAAAAACGGTGACCAGGGTTACCAGTATCATGACCAACACATCGGATTTGGGCATGCGTTTAAAGGTGCGAAGACTCGCCCATTCAAAAGTTCCAAGCGCTACCATAATCATCAATCCGGTCAAAGCGGCCATAGGCACTTGTTCTATCAATTCAGAACCAAACATTATAAAGCATAGCAACATAACAGAAGCCACAATTCCCGATAAACGGGCTCTGGCACCATTGGAGATATTGATCAAACTCTGACCAATCATGGCGCATCCACCCATTCCTGAAAAGAGCCCTGAAATCATGTTGGCAGCACCTTGGGCAACAGCTTCTTTATTTCCCCTCCCCCTTGTTTCCGTAATTTCATCAACAATATTGAGCGTAAGCAGGCTTTCTATCAACCCGACTCCCGCTACAACAGCAGCATAGGGAAATATGATGGTCAAGGTTTCAAAAGAAAAAGGGACCTCAGGAATATGGAAGGGAGGAAATCCTCCTTTAATAGAAGCGATATCCCCTATGGTTCTTGTCTCCCATCCAAAAAGTGCCACCAGACCGAAAACCAATAGAATTGCCATCAATGAGCCCGGTACGACTTTGGTAAGTTTAGGCAATCCCCATATGATCAAAATCGTTAATAGGACGAGTCCTCCAAAAACCACTAAGGCGTTCCCCGATAACCATTCCCCGTCAGGAGTCTGGAACTGCACCAATTGCGACATGAAAATGATGATGGCTAACCCATTCACAAACCCAAAAATCACTGGGTGGGGCACTAATCGCATAAATTTCCCCAAACGGAGAAAGCCCGCTACCAACTGTAATGCTCCTGCCAGAATTACGGTAGCAAAGACATATTCCACACCATGATCTTTGGCAAGCGAAACAATAACTATCGCCACCGCTCCTGTGGCTCCGGATATCATTCCGGGACGGCCTCCCAGGATAGAAGTGACCAATCCCATTACAAAAGCCGCATACAAGCCTGTAAGTGGGGAAAGCCCCGCAATAAATGCAAAGGCAATAGCTTCCGGAACAAGTGCCAGGGCAACCGTAATTCCGGAAAGCACTTCATTTTTATAGTTTACTTTTTGGGAAAAATCAAAAAGGTTTAGGTATTTCCGCATGGCTTCGTTTTGAAGCCGGCAAAAATACCATTATTACCCAAGCAGACCAGAAAATCTGCTATTTTTAAAGATTTGCCAATCTTACCAGTTTTTTAATCCTAATAACTTCTCTCCCAATGCTGTTAGTTTGGCAGTATCATATTTGTCCCGCTCCCAATTTCTAGGGTCACCGGGAAAAGCATAGCCTTCCGGAGCTACCCTATTTTTCCAGGAGTGAACGCGCCAGTCGCGAAGTGCTTCATTGTCCTCTTCCGCGGGCATCATAGAAATATACTGTGCTATTCGCACTTTATTTCCGGATTTATTGGGGCGTATTCCGTGCGGTTGCGTACTATTGAAAATTAACAGATCTCCCGCTTCTAAAGGCACTTTTACGATTTTGTCCTCCAGTCCCGTAATGTCGGGTTGAAAATGGTCCCGATCTTCAGGTTGGCTTAGCTTCCAGGTATCATAGTTGCGATACAACCATGGGATGCATTGAAATCCTCCCATGTTTTCGTCAGTTTGATCGGCCAGGGCCAATACCCCTTGTACATTTTGTGGTCGGGTTTCCGGATCATAATCCCAATGGATGAATCCCTTCTTTTCATGACCTGGCCTATTAGGAAAATTGAGATTCGCCCGGTCTATAGTAACCCATAATTCTTCCGTGCCCCAAATGTCTACAAAGGCATCATACACCCGCTGTTCCTGGCGATTATTCCATAAATGTTGGTTATTGTAGACCTCCACCATTCCCGTTCCGGTTAGCTCTTTCATTTTCATTGCTGCTCTGGGCGGAGCATACCAGGTCTCGGGATCGTTAGGATCTTTTTCGTCAAATTCCCATAAAAATTCTGCAGTCCTTTGTGCTTGTTCCCTGGAGATCGCGTTCTTAATAACGATATAGCCGTTGTGTATCCAAAACTTCCAGTCTTCTTCAGACATTACCCTTAGTGGGACTCCATTTGCTCTATCATTTAGCTTTTGCTTGCTGCTCGTAGCTGTTGAAGGATTCCCGGGGATTTCCTCATGGGCCTGATTGGCCATTTCTAAGTTTACATCTTGCTTCATACCTCTAATTTTTAATTAACTGGTTCAAAACTAGCGGTGTTATAAGATGATTTCAAGTAGTATTTTGATGAATATTTTCACTATATTGATATTTTATGGCTAAAAAACCACTTTTTAAGTTATTTTAATTCAAATGAAAGTCCAATTAGAGAATATTCGATCGGATCAGAAAAGTTCATTTCGGTTGCTGCATAACCCTAAGTTGAACGATCTTTTCTTTTGGCATTTTCATCCTGAATATGAATTGGTCTATATAGAAGGTGCGGATGGGACACGGCATGTTGGGGAACATATCTCCAGGTTTCAACAAAGTGACCTGGTATTAATTGGCAGCTATATTCCCCATTTAAATTTTGATTATGGTATAAAAGGCAATTATCGGAAAGAAGTGTTGCATATTGCTCCCTCTTTTGATGCCAATGTCCTGGATCATATTAACGAGCTTTCTGCGGTTACACCATTATTGAAAAGATCACAGTATGGGATCGCCTTTCACGGGGAAATAAAAGAGGAGATCGGTAAGCGCATGAAACAATTACATGCCATGGATAGCTTTGATCGGTTTTTAGAGGTATTACGGATTATGAAACTGCTGTCGGAAACAGATCCTGCTAACTATGAACTCTTACATAACTACCCTATTTTAAGCGATAAACTTAAAAGCAGGCAATTGCGGTTACAAACGGTCTATGCTTTTGTAAGTGAGAACTATACCCGAAAAATTACGGTTACCGAAGTTGCCGGTTTGTTGAATTTGGGGAATGAGGCCTTTTGCAGGTATTTTAAAAATGTTACCGGAACCACCTTCACCACTTTTTTAAATCAATATAGAATTACTCAGGCGAAACGATTATTGCTTTCGGGGAAAAACATCAACGAAACTTTCTATGAATCCGGCTTTGAAAGTCTTTCGTATTTCACCAGGGTCTTTAAGAAAGTGACCGGGGAAAATCCTTCAACATATCTTAAAAAGATCAAGAACGAAGAAAAGGGAGAAATCCACCACGGGTAATTCAAGGAACTGTTTTATTCCATAAAAAAATCGCCCCGTGCAAGAACGCTACAGGGCGATTTCTAACTAAATAACCAACCAAAAAACATTTATATAGTCGATGAACACTATATTTCCTTACAATTTTCGTTTACGGGATACCGGCATTTTAGCGTTAGTTGACTTTATGCGTTTTTTCCTTTCGACTTCTTTTTCCTTGCCTTTCAAAAACTGCAAAAATCCTCTTCCCATAAATTCATATACCGTCCCACTAGCCACATGATAAAGCTCTATGGTACTATCATCAATAACGTAAAGCTCAAAGTAATCATTGCCCATATAGTCATAATCCAGTGTTAAAATTTTAAGCGTTTCGTCGTTTGTGTCAAAAATGGCATAATTGCCCTGATAATCCCACTGGAGTTTAGAAACAGGGGTTCCCACCGGGTCCACAGATGATTGAAAACTCCTTCCACCATTCCCAAAAAAGTAAAGGAAGTTTTCTTCATCAAACTCGTTTACCGCACCATCCGTACTGGTAAAGGTTTTTTCCCAGGCTTCAAATTCCTGCAACAACAGATCAATATTTTCATAGAACAGACGATCATAATCGAAATTTCCCCGCTGATAACCATTTAAGAAATAGGAAGTATTCGTGCGGTTGTTGTACAACTCCAAGACGTTAGGACGCACCGCGTATACCTCAAACCCCCAGAAACCGTCAAGATCATGATCAATATCCACTATGTCGTTAAACGTATCATACACTCCTACAGCTATCCCAAATCCATTCCCGGTCTTCCCAAGGCCCACAATATTGTTGTTGGCAAAGACAATCCCGTCAACAAATGAGATGGTGAATGCCTGCTGCAAAAAAGGAATTTCTCCATTCCCCCTGGTGGCATTAATGTCCACGTACCACAGGTCATAGGACTGTAGTGCCAGATCCGTATTGAAAGCAGATTCCACAATAAATTCATCTTCCAGGACTACTTCCGTATAACAAGAACTAGCCAAAAACCCAATACCCAATATTCCAAAAAGTAGTTTCTTCGCTCTCATATATTTCGGTTTTACTTGATTATACCTATAAATAACCAAGCATCATGCCATATTCATAATATTATGACAATCAGTACTTAACAGTTAAAAAATGAATTTACATACTTTTGGTGCTGCAACTTTTTGGATTCTGGTATTTTGAAAATCGCAGTTTTGGGTGGCGGAAGTTGGGCCACTGCTTTGGTTAAGCTTTTGACGGAACATCTTGATGAAGTACATTGGTATATGCGTAGTGTCTACGTATTGGAGCATATTAAGCACGCTGGGAATAATCCTAATTACCTTAGTTCAGTTAGCCTCGACACCTCTCGCCTACATCTTACGAATTCCATTAATGATGCTGTTTCAAAAGTAGATGTGTTACTTTTTGTGATTCCCTCTGCCTTTTTGGAAAAGGAACTGGAAAACTTAACGGTAACACTAAAGGACAAAACAATTTTCTCGGCCATTAAGGGTATCGTTCCCGAATCTGGCCAAATTGTAGGAGAACATTTCCATGATCACTACGATATCCCCTATGAAAACATTGGGGTTATAACAGGGCCATGCCATGCGGAAGAGGTGGCTATGGAGCGCCTTTCGTATTTAACGGTTGCCTGTTCAGACGAAAAAAAGGCCTCCCTTATGGGGACGTACTTGAAAAATCATTTTATCAAGGTCAAGATTTCAGACGACATTATCGGAACCGAATACGCTGCTATGCTTAAGAATATTTATGCGATAGCCGCTGGTATGGCCCATGGCCTGGGATATGGTGACAATTTTCAAAGTGTACTCATGAGCAATGCCATACGGGAAATGAAACGGTTTATTGACCGTGTCCACAAAATGAAGCGCAACATCAATAATTCTGCCTATCTGGGGGATCTGCTCGTCACGGGGTATTCCACCTTTAGCAGGAACCGAATGTTCGGGAATATGATAGGAAAGGGCTATACCGTTAAGAGTGCGATGATGGAAATGACCATGGTAGCGGAGGGGTATTACGCTGCCAAAAGCGCCTATTTGCTCATGGAGCAACTCAACAAGAAAACCAAGATCCCGATTATCACAGCGGTCTACTCTATTTTGTATCAGGGAAAGGATCCCAAGAAAACTTTTGAAAAACTAACAGAGAAATTAGACTAATCCGAATTCAGCCCCTTTTTGCCCATTAAACGTGCTCGCGTTCCAAAGAGAAATTGGAGTGTACCTCAAGTTCCTCTTCCATTTTTTCTTTGAACGCCAATAGCTGTCCTTCACTATAGCCGAAGGCTTTCTTAAAATCTTCAAGTACGGGTTTAAGGTAACTGCGTATGCTTTCGATATCAAAATACAAACGACCCGTCCTTCGGATGAAAAAGTCCATAGGATTCAACACCATTTCGTTTTCGATGCCAAATTGGAGTTCTGCCCGAAGCATACGGAGATGCGCCTCTTTATTTTTAAAGCTATTGTAGGTATTGAGAATGGTTTCTGCCTGTTTTCCATAATTGGTGACCAGATACCAGGCATCGTATTTGGAAAATCCGTCTTCCTTAATCCTGCCATGCACTTCACCAATATATTTGTTAACATGCTTTGACTTTTTAAATTCGTTTCCGCATAAGGGTATGGTATCGGTATAACATTCCTTGACTTCTATCTCGTGTTCTTCTTCCATTTTTTTCGTAATCCGATTCACCACCCGTTCTGCCATTTTCCGATAGCCTGTTAATTTTCCTCCGGCAATACTAATTAGTCCAGTGTCTGAGGTAAAAATCTCATCTTTTCGGGATAATTCAGAAGCTGATTTTCCTTCTTCATGGATCAAAGGCCGTAAGCCCGCCCAGGAAGAGATAATATCATCCATTTCCAAGTGGATATCCGGGAACATATTGTTTACCGCTGAGATAAGATAGATCGCATCCGCCAGGTCTGTTCTTATATCATCCTTATCCAGATTGTAATTCGTGTCTGTGGTCCCTATGTAGGTGATCTTACCTCTTGGAATAGCAAACATCATACGGCCGTCCGGGATATCGAAGTATACCGATTGCTTCACCGGGAGTTTCTCATAAGGGAACACCAGATGGACCCCTTTGGTAAGATGAAGGCGTTTCCCCTTTTTAGAATTATTTACCGAACGTAACTCATCCACCCATGGCCCGGCGGCACTAACCACATATTTGGAATGTACGGTAATTTGCGCTCCTGAAGGAACATCTTTTACTACCACTCCGGCCACCTGATCTTGTTCATATATAAAATCGGTTACCTCGGTATAGTTCAGCGCTATTGCGCCGAATTCCCTGCTCTTTTTGATATTTTCAATGGTTAAACGGGCATCATCCGTCCTGTACTCCGCATAATACCCTGCGCCGTTTAATATTTTTTTGGGTAAAAGCGGTTCCAGTTTTAACGCTTCCTTTTTATCCAGCATCTTTCGTTTGTCATCGCCAGTTACCTGGGCCAGGATGTCATATACCTTAAGTCCTATGCTGGTGAGCCATTTCCCATAAGAGCCCCCCTCAATTAAGGGCAGTAACATCTTTTCCGGTAATACCAAGTGTGGCGCCAATTTGTGCACGATTGCCCGTTCGGAGCCTACTTCCTTTACCAACCAAAAATCAAATTGCTTTAAATAGCGAAGTCCCCCATGTATTAGTTTTGTGGACTTACTGCTCGTCCCGGAGGCAAAGTCCCCTTTCTCCAGAAGCGCCACTTTCAATCCCCGGGAGGCAGCATCCAGGGCTATACCACCACCGGTGATCCCTCCTCCAATGACAACGAGATCAAATTCATCATCAGCAAGTTGTTTCAGAAAATCTTTACGGTTGAGGTTCGAAAACGGTGTGGCTGTTTTCATAATATGGCGCAATTTTTTGGACGTTAAAAATACGAGATTGGGCAACCAATCCCAAAAAATTAAGGGCTTCTAAACTCATATTCCCGTTCCACCTGACATACCCGAATTTTGTACCAGGAATACCATAATTCCTTGCCTTGCTGTTGGGCCAATACATGTTCCGTTTTTTGCTTCCATTGGGCTATGGCCTCGAGGCTATCCCAGTAGCTTACGGATATGCCCAATCCGTCCCGCGCACTTTCAAAATCTATGAAGCCGGGCTGTGTACGGGCCAAATCCTCCATGGCCTGGGCCATATTAGCGTATCCCTGATCATCTTCTGCAGTTCTGGTGCTGGTAAAGATTACAGCATAGTAGGGAGGTTTTGGTTTCATTAATCAATGTATTCTTTTTCCAGAAAGTAGTTTACCAAGGCTTCCTTCATAAGTATACTTTGCTCCCCAGCTTGAAGGGTGGGCAAAGTTTCCTTCACCTTATAATGCGGCCAGCCGTCGTCGTCAAAAAAATCAAATTCATAAAAGCCATAGGGCTCAAGAAGCCTGCAGATAGCCACATGCATCAGATTTACTTTTTCATCTTTTTTAAAACTTCTGTGCAATTGCCCCAATTCCTGCACCCCCACCAGGTAGATAATTCCCTCCACATCAAGCGGATCTCCATCGGAAAACTGACTGGATAGTTTAGTTACCAGTGTTAGCCAACGTTCTTTTAAAACAATATCCCGAGCCATTACCGCAAAGTTACGTTGCTTTTCAAGAACTAAAAGGTTCTCTCATACCAGGCAATTTGTTCAAAGTTCGGGTAAACAAATAGCCACACTGTATATTTGTCAAAATCAGAATAATGAATTTTCTGGACATAGTATTGGGGCTCATGCTGATATGGGGCCTTTATAAAGGATTGAAGAACGGGCTTTTTGTAGAATTGGCAGGTCTTGTAGCCTTAATTGCGGGGATTTACGGCGCCATTCACTTCTCCTATATTGCCGGGGATTATCTCTCGGAACAAATGGATTGGGAGGCACACTATATCAAAATTGCGGCTTTTCTCATTACGTTTATTGCCATTGTGCTTTTAGTCCATTTCTCAGGCAAATTGCTAACCAAGGTAGCGGATTTTGCTATGCTAGGGTTATTAAACAAAATAGCCGGTGGCATTTTTGGGGTGGTAAAAGTGGCCGTCATTCTTGGTGCATTGTTGATCTTTTTCGAGAAAGCTTCAACATCGCTACGCCCAAATAACAGCAAAATCATCAACTCATCCGTATTATATGCCCCGATACGGGATATCGGAGGTTTCGTTTTTAGCCTGGTCTTTACTTCTGAAAGTGACAACAATACTTCCAAAGCGCAGCTATAAGGAGAAGTAAGCTTACTCGGAGTATTCCTTCGTTCCAAGAAAATTGCTGTTTCCAGGAACTTTTTTCCATGAACTGTCTCTTTTTTTCGATAAAGCAAATCGCTACTTTTAGTAAAGTCCCCCTAATCTTGCCTGTTTTTGCGGCTTATCGAATAAATAATCATACTTATGGAAAAACTCAGGTATAGCCTTTTGCCGGTTCTAGTTTTAGTACTGAGAATGAAATGAGACACTAATACCAAAATCCATTTGGTAGAAAATGAAAATGATTCCCCCTTTTGTGCTGCTTTTAGCGGCCTTGATTATTTCTTGTGATTCCAACCCAGTGGCGGAAGAAGAAGAACCTTTTCAGGTGGAACAAGCCGGAAAAGCAGATAATTCCTTTTCGCTATCAACGGAAGAGGCAGCACTATTTGATCTATTGAACGCCTATCGTCAATCCAGGGCACTATCTCCGCTTACTTTTAGTGCAGAAGCGTATGAACATGCAGAAGCTCACAATCAATTTATGATCTCTCAGGGAGAACTAAGTCATGAGGGTTTTGCTGAAAGAGCATCGAAAATCTCAAGAGAATTGCAAGCCAATTTTGTGGCGGAAAATGTAGCTAAAGATTATACTAGTGCCGAAATGGCGCTGGAAGGATGGCTAGAAAGTTCGGCACATAAAAGTACCATTGAAGGGGACTTTACCCATTCTACGTTAAGTATCATGTTGGATACCAAGGGAAATCCTTATTACACTCAGATTTTCTTTAGAAAGTAACCATTTTACCGGTTTTATTTCCTCATTCAAGGGCAACTACAACTTTTAAGGAGTACAAAAGCTTTTGTACCTTTAAAAAAACAAAAAGCATGTCCATAGCGCCTCCCTTTAATTTGACCCAATGGATAGCGGAAAACCGTGAGCTCCTAAAGCCTCCTGTCGGAAACAGAAACCTTTACAAAGCTGCTAACGATTATATTGTAATGATAGTGGCCGGGCCTAATGCCAGAAAAGACTATCATTACAATGAGACCGAAGAGCTCTTCTACCAACTGGAAGGGAATATTGAGGTACATATTCAGGAAAACGGTCAAAAAAAAACAATGACATTAGGACCCGGGGACATGTACCTTCATCCTGCGAAAGTCCCCCACTCGCCTGTACGTAAGGAAGGGTCACTAGGATTGGTAATTGAGCGAAAAAGAGATCATTTAGACGCAAAAGACGGTCTTCTCTGGTTCTGCGACAACTGCAACAATAAACTACACGAGGTCTATTTTACACTTCATGACATTGAAAAGGACTTTTTAAGTCATTTTAATCATTTTTACGGTTCAAAGGCCTTAAGAACCTGTAACAATTGCGGTACTGTGATGCCAGTAGATAAACGCTTTGTAGCAGAAAATTCGTGATATGCTGATCTTTGCAAAAATAATTACTGCTTTAGTGGCTGTCCTGCATTTGTACTTCCTGTGGCTTGAAATGTTTGCCTGGACTACCCGGGGTAAAAAGGTGTTTAAGAGCTTTCCCGAACCTTTGTTTGAACCTACGAAGAATATGGCTGCGAATCAGGGGCTTTATAACGGATTTCTTGCTGCCGGATTGATCTGGTCGGTATTCATAACAGATCCCAAATGGTCCATCTATGTGGCATTATTTTTTTTGGGATGTGTGGCCATTGCGGGAATATACGGGGCTATCTCAGTTTCAAAAAAAATATTCTACATCCAGGGATTACCGGCAGTGATTGGCATGGTGGTCTACCTTTCCGTAATATTTTTCTAAGACACCCCCAAAAAGACTATTCTTCGTAGTTTTGTTGCAATTAGAACAAAATTGGACTAAAAAGTTATAAATGATAGCGACTGCCACTAGTTTCGGAATAGACGAAGCCCTAAAAGCATTGGGCATACATGAGATTAATGATGGGACTTCCACAGGTTCAAAAAACTTCGGTTCCGGTGAGTTAATTGCGTCATATTCCCCTGTTGATGGCCAGCTGATTGGCAAAGTTAAAACTACAACCAAAGAAGATTATGAAAAGGTGGTAGCAACAGCAAACGCTGCTTTTACCCAGTGGCGACTGATTCCTGCACCAAGAAGAGGAGAGATTGTACGGCAATTTGGGGAGAAACTTCGTAGCCTTAAGGAACCTTTGGGGAAACTGGTCTCCTATGAAATGGGGAAATCCTATCAGGAAGGCCTGGGAGAAGTCCAGGAAATGATCGATATCTGTGATTTTGCTGTTGGGCTTTCAAGACAATTACACGGCTTGACCATGCATTCAGAACGTCCCGCTCACAGAATGTATGAACAATATCATCCTTTAGGTATTGTGGGTATCATTTCAGCATTTAATTTTCCTGTGGCCGTTTGGTCTTGGAACACCGCCTTAGCATGGGTATGTGGTGATGTTTGTATTTGGAAACCATCGGAGAAAACCCCACTTTGTAGTATCGCTTGCCAGAACATCGTTGCCCAGGTGCTAAAAGAGAATGATTTACCTGAAGGCATTTCTTGTTTGATAAATGGCAATTATGTAGTCGGGGAATTTATGACACATGATTCTCGAATTCCCCTAATTTCGGCTACAGGTTCCATCCGCATGGGAAAAATTGTGGCACAAGCCGTAGCCGCTCGTTTAGGAAAATCGTTGCTTGAACTTGGCGGAAACAATGCGATTATTGTAACGCCCGACGCGGACCTAAAGATGACCACCATAGGTGCAGTATTTGGTGCTGTAGGGACTGCAGGCCAACGTTGTACCTCTACGCGACGTTTAATTATTCATGAGGAGGTTTACGAGCAGGTTAAGGATGCTCTGGTAGCGGCCTACAAACAATTGCGTATCGGAAATCCACTTGATGAACAATTTCATGTAGGCCCTTTAATTGATAAAGAAGCCGTACGGCTATACTCAAATGCACTTGAAAAAGTGAAGGAACAGGGGGGTACACTACTTGTAGAGGGTGGAGTGCTTGAAGGAGAAAATTACGCCAGCGGATGCTATGTAAAACCAGCGGTAGTGGAGGCTAGAAATTCTTTCCAAATTGTGCAAGAGGAAACCTTTGCCCCTATATTGTACCTAATCAAATATTCAGGGGATGTAGAAAATGCCATTGCCATGCAAAACAATGTGGTTCAGGGACTTTCTTCCGCCATTATGACCAATAACCTAAGGGAGGCGGAGAAATTCCTCTCTGCGGCCGGAAGTGACTGCGGTATTGCGAATGTTAATATCGGGACCTCAGGAGCCGAAATAGGTGGTGCTTTTGGAGGAGAGAAAGAAACTGGCGGTGGCAGGGAAAGCGGATCGGATGCCTGGAAAATTTATATGAGGCGGCAAACCAATACGATTAACTA
>JANQHL010000095.1 GCA_028277085.1 Flavobacteriaceae bacterium | reverse complement strand
CTCATTTCCGGTTTTCGGAGGATGGCGCGTTCCGGTTCTTCTGCGGTGACCACCACTTCATCCAGTTCGGTAGAAAATTCGGAAATCTCCACATCCCGTTTAATGTCCTGGTTTAAGGTAATCTTAATGTTCACATCGGTATAGCCCATATAGGAGATGTTTAACACATACTCTCCTTCCGGGGCCGTGATCGAATAAAAGCCGTACTCGTTGGTGATCCCCCCAATGGTAGTGCCGGTGAGAAAGACGGAGGCCCCAAATAGGGTCTCTCCATTACTTTGGTCGGTAATGGTTCCGCTAATGGTGTGGCTTTGCTGGCCTATGACCCACATACAGCCAAAAAAATAAGCCCACAGCAACCAAATCGTGGTTTTGATTGCCGGGCTCATAGCTCGTTTTTTGTTCATTTCTTGATTTTTGATGGTTGTAACTCATTTTCACCACCAAGAGACAAGTCAAAAAATGAAGGGTTGCATGAAATGTAAATTAAAGGGAATTACTTATGAAATGCAGTGATTATATTCATACGGATATACGACTATTCCCGCTCCAAACACACCCAAGGGTGGAAATTTCAAATTCCAATCCCGAAATTCATCGGGATCAAATTTCAACTCGGCACGGATGTGGGACTTTACCGTTCCAGATAGGCCCAGGTAAAATGCGGATGGTGGCCGTTGGCGCGTACCATCTTTACCCAGAGCAAGGTCATATGCTCTAAATGCAAGGCCTGGGAGAGGTCGCCCACATCCAGGGTTTCAAAGCCTAGGTCCGTATTGAGGGTGGCTACCCGGGTTTTCGCCGCTTTCTCATTCCCTGCAATCAACATTACGGGGTTAACATTGTAGTTGGGAAAGCTCGCGTTTTCCAGGTTTTCAAAGCCGTAAATGGTGTAGGCTTTTACTACCCGGGCGGTAGGGGCCCATTCTTGTACTTTTTCCGCCCCGGAGATTTTGCTTTCCAGTCCGTGGGAAATGCCTGGCCCTACCGGATTAGTGCAATCTATCAAGGCTTTTCCTTCAAAATCTAACGATAGTAACACGGTCTCAGCTACGTTAAAAGGGGTGGCCAAAAGGACAATATCCGATGCCGAAATCGCCTCCTGGATGGGTAAGGCAGAAAAGGCCGGGTTCTTTGCTTGTGCCCGAACTACACTTTCGCTTTGTATGTCATTATGGGCGATGATGATCTCATGCCCTTTGTGTTGTAGGTTGTTGGCCAGGGCAAAGCCTACCTTGCCGATACCAATAAATGCTAGTTTCATGTGTTATCAATTTTATGGTTAAGTTCTTTTACCGTCCACTTGTCATTCCTGCGAAGGCAGGAATCTAACTTAGGCAATGGATTCCGCAACAGGTGCGGAATGACAAGGACAATTAAAAAAACGCTTTTATGAAAAAGAGCCTCTAATGAAATGCTATGTATTATTTCGCTAACTGCTGCACTACCATCCGTGCAGCGGCGGCTCCCGAGTTTTGCTGTTGCCCGGTAATCAGATTGCCATCCTGAATGGCATATGCACTAAAGGGCGCTGCTACCTTAAAGGTGGTGTTGGGTAATTTACGGACTTCCGTTTCTATCCAATACGGTTGAATCTTTTGCCCCACCGCCTGATCGGCAAATTCCTCTTCGGCATTCGCGAAACCGGTCCAGGTTTTACCGTCGACCAATAGGCTACCGTCTCGCTTTCTTGCCTCCAACAACAATGTGGTGGAATGACAAACGGCGGCACTGGGTTTTCCGGAGGCATAAAAACTGACAAACAACTGTTCCAAGTCAGTATTCCCCCGAAAGGTGTACATCGGCCCCTGACCGCCTACAAGAAAAATGGCATCGTATTCTTCCGCATTTACTTCGTTGAGTTTTTTGGTGTGCTTCAACACTTCGGTAAACCAAACCAGTTGCAGATACCCAAGGGAGATCACATCATGGGCCGAATAGCCACTGGGGTCGGTAGGATCGGAATAGGCATCCATAACTATTTTTCCGCCTTCCGTAGAAGCGATTTCCACCTCGTAGCCGGCCTCCTGAAAAACGTGTAAAGGGTGTGTTAGTTCCGCCGCCCAAAACCCAATAGGCCACCCGGTTTGCTCCGAGATGGCCGGGCTACTTGCTACCATTAGTATTTTTCCTTTAAACGGCATACCGTGTGCATGTACGTAGTGTCGAATTTCTGTTATTGTATTATCCATTTGTGAATTTTTTATTGTTGTATACAAAATTGATTGATTAACTTCCCCAAGTCAATATACTTACCCAATAGAGCGATACTTACTTTTTGGAAAGTATGTATAAATACTAGTGTTAAATGGAGAATTGAAAATTGGAAATGGCTGGACGAGAGAATGTAATTAAAAAGAAGTCATATGATTTTGCATTAGCTATCATAAAACTGAATAAAGATTTAGTGGAACATAAGCGTGAATTTGTTCTTTCCAAACAGTTATCACGTAGTGGAACTTCGGTTGGAGCACTAATACGAGAGGCAGAACATGCAGAATCCAAAAAAGATTTTTTGCACAAGATGAATATCGCACTTAAAGAAGCTAATGAATCGGAGTATTGGTTGGAGCTTTTACGAGATGGTGATTAGATATCCCAAGAAACTTCGGAAACCTATCTTACTCAGATATCAGAACTCATTAAAATATTGGCAAGTATTGTGAAAACCACAAAGGCAAGTTTAAACCGTTAATTCCCCATTTTCAAATTTCAATTCAATGCATTATGCCCGATTTTATTTATAACAACAAGGTTTATTACAATCCCGTGGAGTTTGCCATGGATCGTATTGGAGGTACCTGGAAGATGCCTATCCTTTGGCGATTAAAGGAACGGGTTTTCAGGTTTGGAGAGCTAAAAAAGGATATCCCCCATATCACCGATAAGATGCTCACTTCCCAGTTACGGCAATTGGAAGCCGAAGGGTTTATCCATAGAAAGGTCTATCCCGTGGTACCGCATAAGGTAGAATACTCCATCACCGAAAAAGGAAGGACCACCATTCCTATTATTGAAACCATACGCAATTATGGGTTGGAATTGATGGAACGTGAGGGGATACAGCACAAGATGAAATGAGAATCCTGATAGCTATCGGGATCAAATTCCAAAATTCAAATCACAAATCTCAATTATCAAACTTCACATCTCAAATGGCAATGGTTATCTTTAGAGGGCCTTTAAGCATAAGTAAAAACGCTACCGAAAGAAACTAGAATGGAAATCGCTACTGCAGATCTTTGGGATGAATACACCACAGCACTAAAGGTGTTGCCTTTGGAGTTAACCCATTATGGAAAGAAAACCGCTTTTTGTGGGGAAATCGTCACCCTCAAGGTCTATGAGGACAACTCATATGTGCGGAAAACCCTGGAGGAAAACGGAACCGGAAAAGTACTGGTGGTTGATGGTGGCGGTTCCAAAAGATGCGCTTTAATAGGCGATAATATCGCAACATTAGCCAAAGATAATGGCTGGGAAGGCATTATCATCTATGGTTGTATTCGGGATGCTAAAGTGATCGCCACTATGGAAGTCGGGATAAAGGCCATAGGCACATGTCCTGTGAAAAGCAGGAAGCAAAATGTTGGCTCCAAAGGGGAAACCCTGCGGATCGCTGGCACCGAAATTGTACATGGGGAATACGTCTATTCCGATGAAGATGGGGTGCTGCTTTCGAAGGAAAAAATACACTAATACCAGTAGGCAGCGATGGGCAAAACGTCTATAGAAACTGTGCTAAATTGTATTGTCAGGTCATAACTTGAAGAAATCATGAAATTTGATACTATACGTGCCTTCAATGCCTATACCAACATGCGGCCGCCCAAGCATGATCGGCTTGATATTGGGGAATACTCACAGGACTTTTTATTGGCTTCTGCGCCCGTATATCCTAATTTCTATCGGATCTCCATTAAGTACGGACTGGAGGATGCAAAAGAAAAGGGCTTTATGTACTTTTCAAGCCCCAATCAGCCTATAGAATGGCGAACAGATACCCCGTGGAAGGGCTATTTTATCAATATCGCCGAGGATTTAATTTCCAATCATCAGCACCTGGCCTATTCCTTCCTGAACTATGGGTTGCATGAACCGCTTTACCTGAAAAAGGAAGAAGAACTAGTAATTACCCAACACTACCAGGCTGCTTTGGCAGAATACCGAAAAGCTACTTTTTCAAAAGACCTGGTTTTAGCGTATTGCAACCTGATTTTTGCCCATGTTGCCCAATTCTACGAAAGACAGTTTGGCGAACGGAAAGAACAGTACAGTCAGCTGGTAGATGATTTCTTTGCGCTGCTCGACAACTACTATCAAAAAAACGGGAAGGTGCTACAGCCTTCCGTAAATTATTTTGCAAAGCAACTGAATGTCACGCCAAACTATTTGAGTGATGTGATCAAATTCTACACTGGCCAACCTGCCCTGGAACATATTCATCAACATATCGTCAACGTAGCCAAGTCCTTGTTGATCCAGAAAAAAACAACCATTTCCGAAATCGCCTATCAATTGGGTTTTGAATACCCCAATTATTTTTCCCGTCTCTTTCGAAAAGTAGTCGGAGTTTCCCCTTCTCACTTTTCCGATCCGTAATTTGTATCCGATTTCGGGGAATTTGTTTTCATGGTTTTATTTCAAAGCGGGAGACCTTTGTTAGCGTAATCCTTAAAACGCTACGATCATGTTCGAAAAAACACTGGAATATACCATAGATAACACCTTAAAAAGCAGATTGGGGGGACCGGCTTATGCAAAAGCCCTGGAACAGCAAAAGGCAATTTCGGAACAAGAATACGGCACGATAAAATATTTAGCCGAGTTTGCCGTACGTCCTATGTTTCGGACCCCGGTTCACAAAACGCCCGCAGATCACGGTATGAAGGATTGGGAAGACATTTATTTTCCCTCCAGTGATGGTACCCCTTTAGAAGGCTGGTACATTCCTTCCGTTCACGGGAAATCCGATAAACTAATAATCATCAACCATCCCATGCCCATGAGTCGTTCCGGATTTACCGGACATTTTGGGGAGCCATTTTCCGGAGTGGATACGCTTGAAATTGATTTTGTTGCCCATATGGGTCACCTCTCACGAGCCGGATATAACCTCTTGGCCTACGATTTGCGGAATCACGGTAACAGTGGTGCAGCCAATGGAGGGATTTGTGGCATCGGTCGCTACGAATGGCGTGATGTTGTCGGCGCACAACGCTATGTGAACAACCACGCGGAGTTAAGCCAAATGACAATAGGTTTATACAACCGTTGCACCGGTGGAAATGCTGCCTACGAGGCCATGTATCGACATCCGGAATTATTCGAAAATATCAAATGTTTTTTTGGCCCCTTAACCGTTTCGATGACGGCTCTTATGATTTCTTTTGCGGGATTGATGGGGTTAAATCACTACATGGAATTGATGGATCTGGAGCAGATCAAATTGGGAGGTTTTACGAATGGGGAAATGCGTCCCCAGGATTATGCCCATGCGGTAAAAGTGCCCTACTTTATGGCGCAAGTCATAGATGATATCTGGACAGACAACCCGAACGATGCCCAGGAGATTTTTGATGCTATTGGTTCGGAAGAAAAAGAGTTGTTATGGATTGAGAGTACCAATCGACGGTTCGATGGGTATAATTACTTTGGCATCCATCCTGAAAAGATGCTCGCCTTTTTGATGCCTACATGAAGTAGCAACTGCTACAACGATAGTAAAATGATAACGGTTTGGGTTAACATTCAAACCGTTTCTTGTTTTTCTTCCAGACGTTCAACTATGTTGGAACTTTTACTCGCAATGACAGGTTCTGACACCGTTTTGCTACCATTCCGCTTTAGCGGCGTTTAGATCCTCCTGAAACTTAGGGTTGGACCACATGGTGGTAAGCATAGCATGGGCCAAGACCCGAGCTGCTTCTTCGTCGCTGGGATAGTGGATCCCCATAATTTCTCGCGACTCCCCGATTTCATAGGCCAAATCCAAAAACTCCTTGCGTTTTTCGGGGACCAGTTCACTCCAGGTAAAGGCCTGGATATAGGCCCATAGCGTATGGCCACTGGCAAAAGACGGGGAGCCCATAATAGCCAGGGGCTGCAGCTTGGGTTCCAATACATAAGGTCGGGCACGAAGTAAATGGTATTTTACAGTAAATTCCATGATTCGCATGTCTTTGGTCACCCCCTGCAACAGTATAAATGTGGCTGGATAGTTTTCCGCTGTGCATTGTTCGCCCAGCACTTCCCTACCCTCAAACATGAGGTCTTGTATATTCTTTGCATACCGTTCATGGTCTTTTTTGACAGCCACATGGGGCCAATAGCCAATGGGCGCCAGGACTTTTGAGGTGCGTTCCACTTGTGCGGCAGTACGTTTTTCCTGCCATTCCAACAAAAAGTCCAACTCTGCCCGGGTCTGATCGGAGCTGTTGGCCGGGAAGGCCACACGCTGCTTTAATGCTGTAACCTGCTCAGTGGTAAGATAGGCCGGGGCCATCAAGGTATAGGACAGGGCCACCGAATTATACTGGTCTGGCGTAAAAGAAAGTGCATCCAAAGCACTACGCTTGGCATCAGGGCTTGGGTCAATTTTCTGAAATTCTGCATAATGGTGCTTAGCGGGTTCTAAGGGATGTAACGACTGTGCTGAAAGGAAAACGGTCCATAAGAACAGTAAAACAAGTGGCATTTTTTGCATGGAACTGTTATTTTAGATTTTAAAAATCGTTTATTAACGATAAACGAATTTAATATTTTTTCTATGGTATAACAAACCCTTTTCAGATGTAATTCAGTATATGATTCAAAAAAACAATCTTTTAATGTTCCTTTTGAAGAAAAGGTTTCACCTCATGAAAACACTCGAAGTGATGTTTCATTAAAATCTCAACTTCCTATTTCCTACTTCGTATTTCTAACTTCTTACTTTGTCATCCCAACTTCTTACCTTGTACTTCGTAATTCCCACCTCACATTTCGTACTTTTTTCCACCTAAATGCAACCCTTTATTTTTGGGATTGTCTTTTATAACAGCACATCAACCGTAACCACTTGGAAACCGACATCCGATTTACACATCAAACCCTGGTGGAGCAATGCAAGACGGGCAATTCCAGCGCGCAATACGAGCTGTATAGCCTATATGTCGATGCAATGTTCAACGTAGGGCTTCGGTTTTTGGGGAATACAGAAGATGCCGAGGACATCGTGCAGGACAGTTTTGTGGACGCTTTTAAAAAGCTCCACAGCTTTAAATACGAAAGTAGTTTTGGGGCCTGGCTGAAACGCATTGTGATCAATAAAAGCATCAACCACCTCAGAGCGAAGCGGATAGCCGTGGTACCTATAGCGGACCATGAGTTCCATTTGGCTGAAGAGGAACCTGTGGAAGCAGAGGCGGTGGATGTTAAAAAGGTACAGTTGGGTATCGCGCAGTTACCCGATGGGTACCGACAGATTATTAGTCTGTATTTGATTGAAGGCTACGACCATGTGGAGATTGGGGAGATTTTAGGTGTTTCAACCAGCACCTCGAAATCGCAATACCACAGGGCGAAGAAAAAATTATTAGAAATCATAGCAGGATTGTAATGGACAATTTTGAAAAACATATTCGGGAGAACGCCGCCCAATTTGACACCCAAAAAGCGGATCGAGCAAAACTATGGGCGAACATCTCAGCGGCTTTAGAACAAGAACAAGCAATCCCTAAGGTGATCCCTTTGTGGAAACGCCCGATGCTTCGCATCGCCGCCAGCGTGGTGCTGTTGTTGGGTATTGCCGCCTTTATTGGACTGTCCGTCTTAGGTAGCAACGCAACGGAGACCCAATATGTCTCCAAAGAATTGTTGGACATTGACCAACACTATCAAGGCCTTGTTGCCTACCAGGTACAGTTGGTACAGAACAATCCTAACCTTACCCCTACTGATAAAGAAGAGTTTTTATCCTTTATGGATGAACTGGATGCTGAATATGAAGTGCTCCGCGAAGAAATGCGACAGCAACTGGACAATGAGCGCGTGTTGGAGGCCATAGTGGCCAATTACAAAAAACGTATTGAGCTCATTGAGAATTTATTACAACAACTAAACGATGCTAAACAACCCGATGATGAATATGGCTACACCTTATAAAATTCTTCTGGGGATAGCACTCCTGCTATTATCGGTACCGGTGAGTACCGCCCAGGAACGCGTATCGAAAGTCGTGGAAGAGCGTTTCCCGCTCACCAATGCGGGAGAACTGCAGTTGGAAAACAAATACGGGAACATCACGATCACTGGCTGGGAGCAGGACGAAGTCGCTGTTAAGATCGATGTTCGGGTCAACCACCGCAAACGTGAAAATGCCGAGAACCTGCTGGGACGCATACGCCCCAAGATCACCTCTGGTAGCGAATACGTTGCTATCGTATCTGAAATTTCCAATAAGAATACCGGATGGTTCGCCGATCTGTTTAATCGCACGAATCCTATCGATTTTGACCGTAGCCATGTCCAGATCGACTATGAAGTGTTCTTGCCTAAGAAAGCTGAACTAAAGGTGACCAATCGGTTTGGGGATGTCCTTATTGAAGGTTGGAGTGGTGAATTGAATACTTTGATTGAACATGGAGATCTTTGGATAGGGGAAGATCTGAGTAAGGCAGATATCATCCTGAAGTTTGGGAAAGTACGGGCACGAAACCTGAACTATGCCAGTTTGAACCTGAAAAACGGCAGCCTGGATATGGAAAATGCCAAAAGCTTACGGATAAACGGCAGTGGCATGGAAATGGACCTGGGAACAGTGAATTCACTGGAGTTATACTCCAACAAGGACGATATCCGGGTAAACGAAGTAGGTACACTCTACGGGAATTTAAAATTCAGTACGCTGAATGTAGCCCAGCTGAGTCAGGATATGGATATGACGATGAAAATCGCCGATTTTACCATAGAACAGATCATCGCACCGGAAACCGAAATCGCTATTGAACAGGAATCTTCGGATATCAGCATACAGGTAACCGATTTCTCGCATCGGTTCCAGGCGACGCTGGAACAGGGGGTGGTTCGCTTACCCAAGTCCTTTGAAAATGTGAATTCCGAAATGCTAGACAAAGGCCGAAAGCTTCGAAAAATCGATGCCACTTACGGCAAGGACCAAAAGGGTGCTATTCGTATCAACGGATTAAAAGGAATTGTTACGTTGCGGGAATAATTATTTGAAAAAATGCAACCCTTTAAGAAAACCATTGTCTTTACAACAGATCAGTCAAAAAAACCTAATACAATGAATCCACAAAAAACAGTTTTATTCCTCTCTCTAGTGCTGTTTGCTCTTGGCGCTAAGGCTCAGGATGAGGACGGTGATTACATCACCTTTAACGATCGTCGCAACGTAGTGCACGGGGTGTACCTGGGCATTGGACTTGGTTATGGTGAAATTGAGGGGGAGGACACCTATATCGGTAGTTTCAAGGTAGCGTATGTCGCTAACCAGCAATTTGAAGTAGGTTTTTTAGCCAGGGGATTGTATTCCCGTCAAAATATTTTTAACCCTCGTTCCGGTGATAATGACGATCTCTTTGCCGGTTATGCCGGTTTTCATCTGGAACCTATCTTTTTTGGTAAATCCCTGGTGAGCTTGTCCTTCCCGGTGTTTATTGGCGGGGGTGCTGTAGGATACGTAGATCGGGATATCATCGACAATGAAGAAGATTTTGATTTTGAGGATGATGATCTGGATGCCGTTTTTGTGTTGGAACCCGGTATCAGTGCGCTTTTTAATATTTCACGCTATGCACAAATCGAAGCAGGGGTAAAGTATCGCTTTTCCAGTGAAATTGAACTCACCGACAGCCCTATTGACCGGATCAATGGCTTTAGCACAGAAATAGGAATTAAACTAGGGATCTTTAATATGGGTCGTAATCGGTATAAGAAACAATTGAACTAAGAATACCATCAGTCAAAAATCTACATCATGGAAGCATTAATCAAAAAACAATCCATCGCTGCGATTAGAGTATTTACAGAAGACAATCAAGTGTATGTCAAAAAAGGAAAATACCAACGCCATCATGTTCCCCTGCGATGGATACCTGTTGTTATCTCAGAAAACAAACAGCTAATGTAATCAATCAATACACTTTAAATTATCAATCAAAATGAAATCAAAAATCATCTTTGGCCTTTTGGCCACAGTATTAGTATTTACCTCATGCGAAAATGACAGTATACGGGCATCAGGTGAAGTTACCACCAGAGAATTCACATTTTCTGGCTATACTACTGTAAAAGTCGGCGGGGCTTTTGACGTTTTCGTACAATTTTCTGAGACGGAGGAATCTGTGCGCATTGAAGCAAATGAAAACTTACAGGATAGACTTGAGGTTCGCGTAGTTGGCACTACGCTAAGGATACAACCGGAAGATAATTTGCAAATTAAGGGGAATGCAACCTTAAGAGCTTTTATCACTACAAATGCTCTTTCCAACTTCGATATATCCGGTGCTTCAGCACTTACGCTGGAAGACCAATGGATAGTCGATAACGGAAGCATTACAATGTCCGGGGCCTCCAATTTTACAGGAGAAGTTACAGCTAATGAATTGGAAATACGAACTAGTGGAGCATCAGATGTTGATATTTTTGGTGCCGTAGAAGCACTAAATGCTGATTTATCGGGGAGTAGTGACTTGAAAGATTTCGATTTGCAGGTGCAACGATTGGATATCGACTTATCAGGATCAAGCGACGCATTTCTATCGGTAAACCAATCCATCGAAATTGATGCCTCTGGTTCCAGCAGCCTTAATTACCGGGGCAACCCTGAGATATTACGGCAAAACTTATCTGGAAGTTCTGAGCTTCGAAGGAGAAATTAGTACTACTATCGGTTTAAGAGAGCTGGAATGTCCGACGGCGGAGGATGCCTGCCTGCTGAAAGGGGAGATATCGAGAGCTTTTTAGAACAAGATTGCTTCTAGATACATTTTCATTTTCACTACGTTCCAATGAAAACACTCGAAGTGACATTACCAATTAGCACTTCACCTCTTGTGCCTTCCTTGTAAAATGTTCACGATGTCATGGAGTTCAAAGTCCTTTGCTTTGAGCAGGATCAGCAGGTGAAAAAGTAGATCCGCGCTTTCATTAAGAAATAGTTCGTCATTGTTGTCTTTGGCTTCGATTACCGTTTCAACCGCTTCCTCTCCCACCTTTTGTGCAATTTTGTTGATCCCTTTTCGGAACAGAGAGGCTACATAGCTCTTCTCGTCCTGCCGCTTTTCCTTTCTGGAAGCTATAATTGCTTCCAATTGGGATAAGAATCCATAGGTGCTGGTATTTTCTTCACCCCAGCATGTGCCTGTTCCCTTATGGCACGTGGGGCCCAATGGATTCGCCATCACTAAAAGCGTATCCTTATCGCAGTCCACTTTTATATCCACTAATTCCAAAGAATTACCGCTTTCCTCCCCTTTTGTCCAAAGGCGTTGCTTACTACGACTAAAAAAGGTCACCTTTTGGGTTTCCTTCGTCTTTTGAAGGGCCTCGGAATTCATATAACCCAGCATAAGTACATTTTTGGTGGTGGCATCTTGTACGATTGCCGGAACCAAACCGTCTGGGCTTTTGTCGAAATCTATCTTCATGCTAATATCTTTGGAATTAAAGTCGTACCGGAATTCCTTCCGCCTGTAATTCTTTTTTCAAATCTTTGATCGGAATCTCATTAAAATGGAATACACTAGCGGCCAGTGCAGCGTCTGCTTTTCCCTGTACAAAAGTATCCGAAAAATGATTAATTTTCCCTGCGCCTCCGGAAGCAATGATCGGTATGTTCACCAGGTTGGAGAGCTTTGCCAGTGCTTCGTTTGCAAATCCGTTTTTGGTACCATCGTGGTTCATACTGGTAAATAAAATTTCACCGGCGCCTCGTTGTTCCACTTCTTTGGCCCATTCAAACAAATTCACATTGGTAGGCACCTTACCCCCTACCAAATGCACTTTCCATTCCCCGTTAATTTGTTTAGCATCAATGGCTACAACGATACACTGGGAACCGAACTTAGCGACCAACTCATTGATCAATTGTGGACGTTTCACGGCCGATGAATTGACAGAGACCTTGTCCGCCCCGTTTTGTAGTAAGATATCCACATCTTCTACTGAACTAATACCACCACCGACGGTAAATGGGATATTCAGTTTTTCCGCTACCCGATATACGAGGTCGGCCAGGGTTTTTCGCTTTTGTTCCGTCGCAGAAATATCCAGAAACACTAATTCGTCAGCACCTTCGTCGGCATAGCGTTGTGCCAATTCCACAGGATCTCCTGCGTCTCGCAGTTCCACAAAATTGACACCTTTTACGGTCCTTCCGTCTTTGATGTCCAGGCAAGGTATGATTCTTTTTGTAAGCATTTTATAAGTACGAAATACGAATTTAGAATTATGAATTATTTCTGGTTGTCTTTATTGAACTGACAACGATCGCAATAAGTTCATTGGCCTCTTTCCAAAGCAAATCAAGTCGTTCCTTATGATTGTCCTGCGCTTTGGAGAAGAGCTCTAACCAATACATACTTTCATCAATCTCTTCTTCAACTATTTTGAGCTTATTTATAAAATCCTTTCTAGATTTCGCCCTGCAAGCAGCCCGATAATTTGCCCCAACAGAACTCGAACTTCGAATTAACTGCCTTACCCATGCGTCGAATTCCCTGGATTTTGGGAATTCTTTACAAAGCACCCAACAGTCAAATGCAAAATTTTTTGTTCTCTGTTTTAGGTCATTCATTATTTACTCTATTAAACTAGATTAGGGAATTCCTAATTCGTGACACGTCATTCGTAATTCTTCATTTGTCATTCGTCATTCAACTGATTCAAATCATGACCATCATAAAACCCCAGTTGTTCATCGCGCAACAATTTTACCCAAAACGCAATTTGCCCCGTATGATAGGAAAAATGCTCTACTACATGCACGATATTACCAATTCCGGAAAACTCAAAGCCCTGCACTTTCCTTTTTGCAAGAAGACGTGCTAAAGTAATCTCCCAGAACGTTGTTTTTACTTGGTTAACGGTTTCACTTAACTTGGTCAATAAGGCTTCCTTAGCAATACCCCCTTCTGTAGAAAACTCCAAATCCCGATTTCGCTCATCTTCTATTTCTTTTAGGGAAGCAATCCCATATTGGGTCATATTCCCGCAAAGATGCAGGATCAAATTACCAATACTGTTCAGCGCCGGGTTCGGTTTTTCCCAAACCTGTTCTTCAGAAATTTTATCCAAGGAAATACGGATCATCCGCAAGCTTTCTTCCATACGAAAACAGGAGTTTTCGATAAACTCCTCCTGAAATTTCCTAAGCTGTTCCATGGCCCATAATATGACGTTCCAATTGTTTTAAGCTGATCCGGTTTTCATAGATCGCTTTTCCAATAATAACCCCCTCACAACCAATCTGCTGTAGCTTTGGAAGCTCTTCATAGGTCGAAATCCCTCCACTGGCAATTAATCGAATGCCTATCTCCTCAAAATCTTCTACGCCGCTCGGGCCTATTTCAGTTCGATGCACTTTGGTTTCATTTAACAGCTTTTGATACAATTCAAATGCTGGCCCTTCTAACATGCCATCTTTGGCGATATCGGTACAGATCACATAGTTACCGCCCTTCTTCTGAAATTGCTTGACAAAAGGAATCAACGAAACTTCCGATGCTTCCTGCCACCCGGAAACTGCAATCTTCTCGTTCTTAACATCGGCCCCCAGAATGATCTTTTCCCTGCCGTATGTCTTTAACCAACCGAAAAAAGTGGTTGGATCTTTTACCGCTATACTTCCCCCGGTGATTTGAGTTGCACCGCTCTCAAAGGCAATATGCAAATCCTCATCTGTTTTCAATCCACCCCCAAAATCGATCTTTAAACTTGTTTTAGAAGCGATTTCTTCTAGCACCTTGTGGTTTACGATATGACTGGATTTGGCGCCATCCAGGTCTACCAAATGCAGGTATCGGATTCCGTGATCCTCGAACTGTTTAGCGACTTCCAAAGGGTGTTCGTTATACACCTTTTTTGTGTCGTAATCCCCTTTGGAAAGGCGTACGCATTTCCCTTCGATAATATCAATTGCCGGAATAATTCGCATCAGTCCAATTTTGCTTTGTCAATTGTCATCCATAGTGCCGAATTGCCAACGGTTTTAAAGCCAAAATCTTCATAAAAAGAATGAGCGTCCTTAGTCTTAAGGCAAATCGTCAGAACATCCTTTATCCTTGAATCTTTTAAAATTTGTTCAACGAGTTTCTTACCTAGCCCTTGCCCTTTAAAACCATCAAATATTATTACATCCATAATGTGTGCAAACACGACTTCATCGGTCAGGACTCTAGCAAAACCTATTTGTTGGTTTGCTTTAAAAACACCAAAACAAATGGAGTTTTCAATGGTTTTTTTGGTTTGTTCTTCGGAACGATAATTCCCCCAATAGGAATTTTTGATCTCAAAATGCACCTTTTCAAAATCTAAAAGAGATTTGTCGGTTGAAATGAGAATATTTGAATCCATCATAATTTCAAAAAGTTTTCGAGGATCTTTGCACCGTAGTCTCCTGACTTCTCCGGGTGAAATTGTACCCCGTAAAAATTGTCCTTATGTAAAGCGGCACTATAGTTTAGTCCATAGGTGCTAGTGGCGATGGTTTCGGCTGCCTTAGGTGCATAGAAACTGTGCACCAAATAGATAAAATCTTCCTCCATTTCCTGAAAAAGCGGCGATTTTAAATCTTCAATTTTATTCCAACCGATTTGAGGCACCTTCAATCCTGAATTGAACTTTACCACTTCGGTATCAAAAATACCAAGTCCTTTGGTGTCGCCTTCCTCCGAAGAATTGCACATCAACTGCATCCCTAAACAAATCCCCAAAACAGGTTGTTTTAGCTTAGGTATCAGATCGTGTAAACCACTCTCCCAAAGTTTGTTCATAGCACTACTGGCTTCCCCTACCCCAGGAAAAATTACCCTATCCGCTTTTTCTATAGTTTCCGGATCATTAGAGAGAATTGCTTCAATACCCAACCGCCGAAAGGCAAACTTGATACTTTGAATGTTTCCTGCTCCGTAATCTATTATCACTAATTTCATAACATTCCTTTTGTACTGGGCAGGACCATTTTTTCGATATCTCGTTTTACCGCCATTTTGATCGCCTTTGCAAAAGCCTTAAAAATCGCTTCTATTTTGTGATGCTCATTTGTCCCTTCGGCTTTGATATTCAGATTTGCTTTTGCACTGTCTGAAAAGGATTTAAAAAAGTGCAGGAACATCTCGGTAGGCATATCCCCTACTTTCTCGCGTTTAAACTCGGCTTCCCAAACCAACCAGTTTCGACCACCGAAATCTAAAGCTACCTGTGCCAGACAATCGTCCATAGGTAGTGCAAAGCCATAGCGTTCTACGCCCATTTTATTTCCTAAAGCCCGATGAAAGGCCCCTCCCAAAGCGATAGCCGTATCTTCAATGGTATGGTGTTCGTCTACCTCAAGGTCGCCTTTGACCTTAATCGCCAAATCCAGTTGCCCATGTCGTGCCAGTTGATCCAACATATGATCAAAAAATTTAAGCCCGGTGTCGATATCCGCTTTGCCGGTACCGTCGAGATTGAGCCGAATTTGAATATCGGTTTCCTTGGTTTTACGATGAATCGCCGTTTCCCGGTCTTCCAGTTTTAAAAACTCGTATATCTTTTGCCAATCGTTGGTTTCCAAGGCAATATGTTGCTGAAGTTCCTTTTGGGAAATTGAGATCTCACCAGTCCCTAAATGGGTTTCATCATTGATAAAAATTCCTTTAGCCCCAAGATTTTTTGCCAGTTCCATATCCGTAAGGCGATCTCCTATGACAAAGGAATTTTCAAGATCGTACTGCTCAGAAAAATACTCGGTAAGCATCCCTATTCCAGGTTTTCGCGTTGCTTTATTTTCATGAGGAAATGTTTTATCAATATGTACCGCATCGAAATGTATGCCTTCACTTTCAAAGGATCGTAAAATGAAATCATGAACCGGCCAAAAAGTATTTTCCGGGAAACTATCCGAACCTAATCCGTCCTGATTCGTCACCATGATCAGTTTAAAATCCAATTCTTTCGCAATCCTACTCAAATAGGAAAACACTTTTGGATAAAACACCATTTTGTTATAGGCATCTATTTGCTCATCATGGGTTTCCTTAATCAATGTCCCATCCCGATCTATAAAAAGAATTCGCTCTGCCATTATTCCAGTGTTTTTAGTACTTCAATTAGTGTTTTGTTTTCTTCTGGTGTCCCCACCGTAAAACGCAGGGTGTTTTCGCATAGGGGTTGGGTACTCCGGTTGCGTACAACAATTCCCTCCCTCAATAGTTGTTGATAGCGTAGGTTGGCATCATCTACCCGAACCAGAATAAAGTTAGCATCTGAGCGAAAACACCGCTTCACAAAGTCCAATTTCCCCAATGCATTAAAAAGTCTCGCTCTTTCCGAGAGGATTTCCTGGACATTAAAGGAGACCCTATCCTGATTTGATATACCCAAAAGTGCCTGGTCTTGGGTAAGCTGATTCACATTATACGGCGGCTTTACTTTTTTTAGAATACGAATGATTTCCTTAGAGGCGAAACACATGCCCAGGCGAATACCTGCCATGCCGTACGCTTTGGACAAGGTTTGGGTCACAATTAGATTGGGAAATCGATCTAATACATTTATCCAGGAAGAAGTACCCGTGAAATCTACATAAGCTTCATCAATCACTACCATTCCATGGAATTGATATAACAAGGATTCCACAACCTCCCCATGCATCGCATTACCTGTGGGATTGTTCGGAGAACAAATAAAAAGCAATTTCGTATTGGAATCTATTTGCTCCAGAATTGCATTGACATCCGGTTGAAAATCCGCAGTCAACCAAACTTCCCTGTTTTCAATAGCATTAACCCCCGCAAGCACTTTGTACATGCCATAAGTGGGCGGCAAAGTGATGATATTATCCTCGTTAGGTTCGCAAAACACTCGAAAAATAAGATCCAAAACCTCATCACTACCATTTCCCAAAAGGATTTGTTCCTTCTTTATCCCTTTTTGCTTCGCGATCTGGGTTTTTAACCTATTTTGGTGGGGATCCGGATAGCGATTTGTTCCATTTTTATAGGGGCTTTCATTGGCATCTAAAAATACCATATCGGTATCAAAATCCTTGAATTCATCACGCGCTGAGGAATAGGGCGTAAGGCTTTTTACATTTTCTCTTACTATGTTATATATGTTAAGTTTTTTCATTTTCAAGATTTCTCGACTGCGCCTGTCTGCCGATTTATCTGCCGTAGGTAGACAAGGCAAGCTCTAAATGACATCCTTACCTAATTCATTCAGACGAAGTGTCACTGCATTTTTGTGGGCTTGTAAGCCTTCGGCCTCAGCCATAAGCTCCACACTCTTACCTATATTTTGAAGTCCTTCCTTACTTACTTTTTGGAATGTCATACTTTTCATAAAGCTATCCAGATTAACACCGCTATATTGTTTAGCGTAGCCATTAGTAGGTAAGGTATGATTGGTGCCTGATGCGTAGTCCCCTACGCTCTCCGGGGTATAGTTTCCAATAAACACTGAACCCGCATTAGCTGTATTTTGAATATAAAAATCTTCATTTTCAACACAAATTATATAGTGTTCCGGACCATACTCATTAATAATTTCCAAAGCGGTGCTATCGTCCTCAACCAGTATCATTCGGCTATGGGCAATGGCTTGTCGTGCGATTTCTTGCCTTGGCAATGCTGTCAGCTGATTTTCTAACTCCTTTTCAACCTTATCCAGCAGGGCTAACGATGTTGAAATCAAGACC
>JANQHL010000067.1 GCA_028277085.1 Flavobacteriaceae bacterium | reverse complement strand
ATACAATTCCCGAATCATCATCCCCGAATCCACCGACACCTACCCAAAACACATAGTCCACCGCTGGTAACCTTCAGGAAGGAGCCTACTCAACAGTACCAGTGCCAGCTTCCCAGATTTTTCCCGAGCGCCAAGAATATAGAAAAAGTGCGTAGATAATCGGTATGAAAGGAATGCTATATTTAAAAATATTCAGAACTTTTGAAGGGGGGATCCCCTTTACGAGTAGATACATAAAGGGCAAAAAAATAAACATATGAAAATAAAAGAATAATGCGACAAAAAAGATAAAGCGCCATACCTTTTCTGTGAATATTTTCAATCGAAATGAAAAGCCGAATCCACCGAGAAGAAACAAGCATGTAAATCCATCTGAAATAGTTAGTTCACTTTTACCTCCAACCTTTAACATCAGTACCAAGTTGTAAACAGAAACCAATATAAAGTACACTCCCCACCCCAATCTCAAATTAGTACCCCCTGCAGAATGCTAATATTATAAAGATGAAAATTTTAGCTGGTTACAGATACGCCTGTCCTCCAACGATATTTGAGTTCCGACTGCCTCCATTACCTCGCACTCCCATAGTGGAATATGGTAGTGTAGTTCTTCATGCAAAGAGGTATTTTAACCCAATGCTCACATTCAACTCTATTCACAGCAATCTATCGTTTCCGAGGATGTGACGGTTGATTTCCCATACAACGCTTCAAGGCTTAAATCAAAACCATATAAATCACCAGGCCCAACCGATCCAGCATTCCCTAAACGGATTGCAGAATATCCCCCACCATGCGGTGCGTTTGGTTCCCCAGCTAGAATTTGTCCTTGCTTAATTGCCAAAGTTGGAGGCCAAGAAACTCCTGCTTGTGCTATGAATCCATCACCTTCAAATGCAGCTGAATTGATAAACGTGAAAGGGTCGGTAAAACTTACATCACTTTGGGTAGCAGAAGTATCTATCCCTATTCCGGGGCCAACACCTGTAAAAACAACCTTGATTCTCATTTTTTTACCATTCACACATTCACTCTCGAGAGTAAAAACATAACGACCTGCCAGAAGCAAAGTACCTCCTCGAACGGCCCCATTCCACTCAATTAATCCTGATGGATCAATCAGATTGATTGGATTGTTGTGAACGTAAGCATAAAGGTTAACGCCGGACTCAAGGCCGATGGGATCCGGGGTGAGGTATCTGCCGACGGCGGGATCGAAATAGCGATGGTAATTGTAGTGGAGCCCGGTCTCTGCATCGAAGTATTGGCCCGGATATACCTCGATGCCCTTTTTCGTGCCCCATAGAACTCTTTTTCCCTATGCCCGCCATTTCCAGTTCTGGGTTCCAAAGGGTTACGTCGATTTCAAAGAACGAATGGCGGGTGAGGATACTTCAGCCGCCTCATATCAGCCTACGGAGATGGGTATGATGACTCAGTTCAAATTCCTGACAAGTCAATGTTAGGGAGCCACTTTTTCAAATCTTGAAGGCACTTATCATATCCCTCGGAATCCCCAACTTCCTTCAGCAGCTCTGCTTTGCTAATGAGTGCCTCCTTGAGCTCTTCTTCTCGATCACAGAAAAAATGACCTTTATTTAATAACTCAATAGCCTTGTTGTAATATAGCACAGCTTTTCCGTACTCTTCTTTCCGGCTCCAATAGTCTCCAAGATCTATATGCGCTACTGTATTATTCGGTGATATTTTAAGTATCGCTGCATAACAACATCGCGCTTTTTCTTGGTATTTTTCATAAGAACTCGAGGCAGGATTTTCTGTCTTTTGATCAAGAGATTTTAAATCGAGAATATTCCCTTTAAGTCGTAGAGCGTCAACGTCATCAGGATCTTCATGTAGCAGTGCATCTACGATTTCAAGGGCATCCGTGTAATTTTTTTCTATTGTAGCCAGATATTGAGCGTTTTCAAGTTGGTCTAAACGACTCTTTAACATAACCCCTCCTTACAGAAAGCACCTTAATTTTCCAAATAATTCGAGCCTGCATCCGGTGGCAAATTACGACTACAGTTGTCAATGATATTGCCTTGACCAGGGAAAAGAAGAAGTGAGGGAACTGATTTATACCTGAACCCACGCTTCGCCACCTTGAGCCATGCTTTCAAATAGTTCCTTGTTTGCTTTTTTAGGCATTTCTTCCTTAACTCTTTGGTGACCTTCTCAATAGCCTCATTAATTTCAGATTGAGGACTGCATTTATTAATCCCATTTGTAAGGGATGCGGAATAAAATAATTCCACACCCTATCCGTTAAAACAAAGAATACTAACAGCCCATTTCTCGATACCGGGGATACGAAGCAGGGATTTTTCTATTTTTTCCATCGCTTTTTTAGTCAAGGTAACCCCTTTTTTGTAAGTTTTCTCAACCATTTTTACAATGGGGGTTGACCCATTCCATGTCATGGTTCTGGCCAAGCCTAAAACCTTATCAACGCTGTCAAGGATTTCGCCATTCCAATGATTTTCCAAAACACCCCATACCCTTTCGATAGGGTTGTATTTACTGTGATATGGAGGATAATAAGCCAAGCATATATCAATAGAATTCGCTGTTGCAAAGTCAACCAGTCGATTCATAAATTGACTTCTCCGGCTGTTATTTTCTGGGCCATTGTCTGCATTTATTACAAGTGTATGAGGATTAAATCTCTTTCTCAAAGAAGGCCACAGGTCTTCAATAGCATCAACCATAAAATCAGCCGTGGCTGAACTTTCGGTAAAATAGAAATAGTTTTCATCATAATCGGGGAGGAAGATGCCAAAGGGTTTTAACACAAAATCCGGCGCAAAATCATGGTCTAAGGATTTAATCCCGCAACGGTTATAACCCCCTCTGGAATAGGGGCCACCATTGATATTGGCTTTCGTATCAATCGATAAACGAATCACGCCGTCAGCCTCATCAGCCAATCGATTGGTGTTATGAACATGGTCAAATATGGCATCGGTTTCAGCTATCTTTTTTTTGGCTTCAATTTCTGGACCTTTTTAAGCTTGAAGCCTAAGGCATTCATTTTTAATGAAATTGTCCTGGTCGTTGGGAGTTCATCATCTGTGTAGTTCATTTCTGTAATCAACCGTCTCCGAACCTCGGCAGCGGTAATAGGAGAGTATAAGTTCGTACTACGAAAAGTTGGGTCGGTCTGACATACAGGACTCACAATCTGTTTGATATCATTCAAGAGATTGGGGAGGTGGGCTTCTGCAGTTTTACGGCCACGTGAGGAATAATTGTCAAGACAGACTATTCCTGTTTCCAACTCCCTGGTTCCTTTGATTATTGTTTTGCGGTCCCATCCGAGAACCCGTTCCGCTTTGAGTTGGCCGCCGTATCCCATTAATTTTACGACGGAAGCCATAAATTTACGCCGTTCGGCCCCTTTGAGTTTGGCTCTGTACTCATTCAGAAATTCACAGAGTTCAGGCGTAAGCTCCTTAATAGGTTGAGAATTATCGAAATCTTTATGATCTGGCATAGTAAGAAACCCTTTGATTAGTAGTTTTTATGCCGATCATATATTCAATAATATCAAAAGTCTAGGATCAATTAAATTGATGAAAA
>JANQHL010000040.1 GCA_028277085.1 Flavobacteriaceae bacterium | reverse complement strand
ACAAAAAAATATTCAACAATACCATCACCAATGAAACGATCCAGTACCCTAATCACCCCTATTCTTATCCTCCTTGCTTTTTCAGCGTATGGTCAAACGCAAAAGGATACCCTGGAGATTACCCAGGTGGCCTTGGATTATATCGAATCGCAACACAATGTGAATCCGGAACAATTTGAACGTTCGGCACATCCCAGAATGGTGAAACGAACGTTTTGGACGAATAAAACAACCGGAAAGGAATATTTGCGCGAAACCTTTACCGATGCAATGATCTTACTGGCCGAAACCTATAACCTGGAAGGTGATGGTTTTCCCGAAAATCCCAAAAAAGAGGTGATCATCCTGGACATTTATGACAGAACGGCTTCGGTAAAACTTATAGCAGATGAATGGATAGACTATATGCATATTGTAAAACTGAACGGGAAGTGGCAACTTGTGAATGTATTGTGGCAATTCAATGATGCCGAAAGTCATTAAACGCAAGGCACAGCGCCGTGAAAAGAGGTTAACCCAAATCGGGGTAGCCAATGCGTTCATAGGATGTTAACGGCACGTATCAAAGTATGAGAGAAATCCAAATCGCATCCCCCTCGGGAACGCTTTCGGCAACCGTATTTGATAGCAGTAAAGCTGGGGCAGTGCTGGTGATTGCTTCAGCAACCGGGGTGAAACAATCATTTTATAAAAAATTTGCCACCTTTATTTCAACTCACAATATTACGGTAATCACTTTTGATTATTCCGGCATCGGGCGTTCGCTGCAACAACCGATAAAAGAAGTTGCCAGCAATGCAGCTGACTGGGGGAGAAACGATTTGGAAAGTGTAATTTACTACGCAATCCATAATTTCCCCGACTCCAAAAGGTATGTATTGGGCCATAGCATAGGGGGGCAACTTATCGGTCTTTCGAAGTCGGCACTGAAAATGGACAAGCTTCTTTTAGTAGCAGCGCAATCGGGTTACTGGAAGTTTTGGCGCGGTATGGGCAGGACAAGAATGTGGTGCAACTGGCACCTTCTTTTTCCGATATTACTTAATCTTTTCGGCTATTTACCTTCAAAGCGAATTAGTGGGATGGAAAACCTTCCAAAAAATATGGCGAAGCAATGGAGCCATTGGGGAAAACGCAGCGAGTATATTTTTAGCGAAATACCTGTTGCGCAAACCGTCTACAATGAATTTGAATTGGCAATAACAGCTATTAGCATTGCAGATGACCGGTTTGCGCCGAAAAAGGCAGTGGACTGGATGACAGCAAAGTACACCAAGGCTCAAACTAAGTCGGTTCACTTAGTCCCCTCAAATTTTAACACCGGTGCCATTGGGCACTTTGGAATTTTTAGGGAAAAATTTAAGGATATTTTATGGCCCTTGGTATTGCGGGAACTACAATAGGGTGTCTCCTTTTTACTCAATACAATTCTTCGTAATACTGTTTGGCCATACGGTCCGAACTGAATTCGGGGGCAACATCATCCAGGGCCTTAAAGAGCATCTGTTGCCATTTCTCCGGTTTGTCGTAGTACGTTTTCACCACTTTTTTCTCCAGAATATCATACAAATTGGTGCAATCCTGGCGGTCTTGTATTTCCACCGGCAGCAGATGATCCAGGGCGGGTAAAACAAAACTGTTTTTGCCATTCTTTTTGAATTCAGGAATCCAGCCGTCATCTGTAGATACATTTATGGAGCCATTAAAGGCGGCCGTCATGCCACTGGTGCCGGAGGCTTCACGAGTAATTCTTGGGGTATTCAACCAAACATCGGAGCCTTGTTTCAACAGTTTAGATAACTCCATTTCATAGCCCGTAAGTACAGCCAGGTTTTTAGCATACTTGCTGGTATACACCAGGGTATTGAAGATGTTTATGGCAGGATAATCCATGGGATACGGCTTTCCTGCCCAAATAATCTGAACAGGATACTTAGGATCATTGATCAATTTTTCAAATCGCTCCCAGTCGTACAGTAACATATCCGCTCGCTTATATCCGGCAAATCGTCTCGCCCAAACTATTGTCAACACCTTGGGGTCAAAGATCTTTCCCGTCTGATCCAAAACTGTTTTGAACAATTCGGCTTTGAGTTCCAATTTTCGTTTCCCGAAGGCGTTGCTATTTTTGGTTTTCCATGCCTTTTTTAATTGGGGGTCCTGCCAAAATTCCAGATTTTGGGCATTAGTGATAGGGATGATTTCACAGGAATCCTTGATGGATTTCCACATATCTCTGGCCACTTTTCCATGAAGTTTGGAAACAGCATTGGCCTTTTTAGCCATTCTCAAGGCGCTCACAGTATAGTTCAAGAGATAACCTTCTACTTGTTCCTTTTTCAGTTCCTCGTCCGATAAGGTTCTTCCAAAAAAGCCAAAATCGTTCAACAAATGGATGTTCTGTTCCGTATTGCCTGCCTTTTCCGGGGTATGTGTTGTGAAGGCAAGTTGTTCTTTTGGAACCCCTTGATCACGCAAATAATAAAAGGCCGGTAGCCCATGCCCCTCGTTAAGGTGGTACACATCAGCACCCCCAAGGGCTTCGACTACTTTCGCCCCACCAATACCCAACACAATACTCTGGGCAATACGGGTCACCTCATTAGCGTCGTACAAGTAATTCGTGATGGTCCGTGACAGAAAATCATTGCCTTCTACGTCGGTGGATAATAAGTACAAGGGTGCCGCCCCAAAAGTTTCAGGGGGTAGCACGTACGCCCTTACTTTAACGTTGGGGTTACCATTAATCGTAACGCTTACCTCAATCCCAGTATCCTGTAAAAATGTGTAGGTCTTCTCTGTAAATTGGGGTTGTAGCGTTTGATCTTCCTTACGGGATTGATCATAATACCCGTATTTCCAAAGCATCCCAATACCGATCATGTTCTGTTTCAATCCAAAAGCAGAACGCATATGGGATCCAGCCAAAAAGCCCAGCCCACCGGAATAGATCTTAAGGGCTTGATGAATGGCAAATTCCATACTGAAATACGCAACACGTTTTCCGTATTTTTTAGCAGGGGTATAAGGATGCTTCCAGGTAGTATAGTTAGTTGACATTGGTCTGTTTTATAGCGGCCAAAAATAAGGCAACCGATAGAAATGGCAACCGGGAAGTGTGGTTTCTTTGCTATGCGGTATCACTTTTTCAAAATCTTTAATAAAAAGCCCGCTTTTTTTGTCAGATCTACAGAAAAGTCATTTCCCGTTTCTTTAGATTCAGTACTTTTTCGTTAGAGGAGATGCGATCACTATACAATTCGCTAAATTCCGCTCAGATATAGGAATTTGAATAATTAGGTTTTTTCGAACCATAATCTCACCCTGTTCCCTTCGGTATTTCTTGGATTTTAGCTATTTTGTTGGGAGTTAGCGATTCAACACCAATCAATACATCATATGAGATCTTCCGTTACACTAGCCCTACTGGGGCTGCTCCTTTGCATCAACCCCACATTCTCCCAAAAAGACAGCTACGCCGATGTCTTGAAATCCTATGAATGGCGTGCCATTGGCCCGGCCAATATGGGGGGCAGGGTTACCGACATCGATGGAATCCCTGGCGATGCCAGTACGTTTTATGTCTCCGGCGCCGACGGGGGCATCTTCAAGACCACCAACGGCGGGGTCCATTTTGAGCCCATTTTTGAAGGGCAACGGGCGTATTCCATCGGAGCGCTGACCATTGCGCCTTCCGATCCTAACGTATTATGGGTAGGTACCGGTGAAGGTGATCCCCGAAATAGCGTAGGTTATGGTTGGGGGGTGTATCGCTCGGTAGATGCCGGGAAAAGCTGGGTCCATTTGGGCTTAAAAGAAACGGAACGTATTAAGCGGATCGTAGTTGATCCCAACGATCCGGATGTCGCTTGTGTCTGTGCCCTGGGAAAAGAATGGGGTCCCAATCCCGAACGTGGCGTTTTCAAAACGACGGATGGAGGGGCGACCTGGAAGAAAATCCTATATATCGATGAAGATACGGGTTGTTCCGATATTGCTATGGAATTGAGTAATCCCCGTATCATGTATGCGGGCATGTGGACCTTCAGACGTAAACCCTGGCGTTTTGACGACGGTGGCAAGAACACTGCTATTTATCGCACCATGGATGGGGGAGCGACCTGGGAAAAGATTATGAAGGGGCTGCCAGAAACGCCTATGGCCCGGCCAGGCATCCACATTGCCAAAAGTCAACCGAATATCATTTACCTAATGACCGAATTCCAGGGCGGGGGTACGGCCTTCCGGTCCGAAGATCGCGGGGAGAATTGGGTCATGGTGAATGACGATCCCAATATCAACTTTCGTCCCTTCTATTACAGCGATGTTCGCGTAGATCCCAATAATCCGGACATTTTGTTTTCCATCTCTGGTCGGTTGAGCCGCTCCAAGGATGGCGGGAAAACCTGGGAACGTATTGCTACTACGGTCCATGGGGACCACCAGGCGCTGTGGATAGACCCAACCAATTCCAATCGTATCCTTAATGGTAGCGATGGTGGCTACCAGGTCTCGTACGATGGCGGGGACAGTTGGGAGATCATCAATAATGTAGAACTGTCGCAGTTCTACCAGATCTTTATCGACAATAAAGACCCTTACAATGTGTATGGGGGACTACAGGATAACGGCACCTGGGTAGGCCCTAGCAATTCCTTGTATTCGGCGGGGATACTAAAACGGCATTGGAAGGGCTTGGCCTATGGCGATGGCTACTTTGCCGTGCCGATTCCCGGAAGTGAACACGAGGTCTACGCCAATCTGCAAGGCGGGGTGATCTTTCATGTGGATTCCCGTTACGGCAATGTGCGGAACATCCATCCTTATCCGAAGATCATCGGTTCCGCTGGCGACGCGATTGAAAACCACAAATACCGCTTTAATTGGGATTCTCCAATCACCATTTCGCCCCATGACCCCAATACGGTCTATTTTGGAGGCAATGTGGTCTTTAAATCGACAGATCGGGGCCATACCTGGGAGGAGATCAGTGGCGATTTAACCACTAACGATAAATCCAAGCAAAAGACCTCGGGGGGAGCGATCTACCAGGACAATACTGCAGCGGAATTCCATTGTTCTATTCTGTATATCGACGAATCCCCAGTGGAGAAAGGGGTGATCTGGGTCGGCACTGATGATGGGAATGTACAATTGACCCGTGATGGCGGTGCCAGCTGGACAAAACTCAATGACCGGATCAAAGGCTTGCCACCCTTTGCCTGGGTAGCCAAGATCCATGCCTCGGAACACGATGCGGGGACGGCCTTTATAACAGTGGACCAACATCGCTCGGACGACTTCCGGCCACATGCTTTTATGACCACGGATTACGGTCAAAGCTGGACCAAGATCAGCAATGGACTGCCCCAGGACGATTATGTAAAAGTAGTCCGGCAGGATCCGATCAATTCGAATTTGCTCTATGCAGGAATGGAACACGGTATTTTTGCAAGCTGGGACAAAGGAAAATCCTGGACCAAGATCAATAACAACCTCCCCAATGTTTCAGTACGGGATTTGCGTATCCAGCCTAGGGACCGGGATTTGATCGTGGGTACCCACGGAAGGGGTGCCTGGATCCTGGACGATATCCGTCCGCTACAGGAGATGGGGGATACCGATGGGAAGGCCGCCCATTTGTTCCCCGTACGTCGCGCGACCATGTGGCATATGTTCTGGCGCCTGGAAAATCTGGGGGATCGGCATTACAAAGCCAAAAACCCGGACTATGGGGCGAATATCAACTTCTATTTGGCCAAGGGCGAAAAGGAAACCGCTACGGTGGAGATCCTGGACGGTTCCGGAGCAGTGGTACGAACACTCAAGGACACTACGGTAACCCAAGGCGTGAACCGTATCGTTTGGGATCTGGGGCATGAAGCTGCCACAAAATTGGAAGGGGCAGATGGAGGCGGAGGCTTTTTCTCGGGCCCGATGCATCCTTTTGTAGCGCCAGGAAGCTACACTGCCCGACTCAAAGTGCAGGATGTCGTATTGGAAACCCCTATCGAAGTACGGGCCGATCCCCGAATGGAGCTATCTCCGGAGGGCTATACGGCCAAAACAAAAACACTCTTAGCACTTCGCGACTTATTATCACAAACCAACGTGTTGATCAACAACACTAACACCTACAAGGACCAGCTAGCGGCCTTGCATAAAAAGCTGAAGCACAACAAAGGGCAGGATGCCGATGGTAGTTTGTCAGCGGATATTGAAAAGGCGATGAAAAGCATTGCAGAATTCCGGGATGACATTTTAAAACGTCCCCCGCCGGATATGACCTACCGCCAGCGGCCGCGACTACGGGAGGAGATCCGATCCTTGATGCGTGCCATCAATGGGGCCGTAGCGACTCCCACCCAACCGCAATTAGCGCGCTTGGAGCAGTTAAAAGGGGAGGTGAGCTCCGCAAAAAGTACACTAAATAGCATTCGCTCTACGGCGATCCAGGGGATTAATGATAAGGCAAAAACTTTGCCGCCAATTTCGGTGGGGGAGTGAAGGAGCGTAGTTAGGTGTATAATGGAGATATGATTAATAATCATATACACTTGTTACATAGCATTTGAAAAAATGAAGCAATCAATAACTATTTTTACCATACTGATCATCTTTTTGTCATGCAAAAAACATAACGGATATATGGAACAGAATCTAGCGGATTTTAAAATAATCGGAATTTCCATCGAATCTACCAACGAAGGTGGACAATCCATCGAAGATATGGGCAAACTTTGGGGACAATTCTACTCGGACGGAATTTCAGACAAAATACCAAATAAAACTTCCAATGAAGTTTATTCCCTTTTCACTGATTATGAAAGTGACTATACTGGAAAATATACTGCCATAATCGGACATAAAGTTGAGTCACTTAGAAAAATACCGGAGGGACTTGTAGGGCGTGAATTTAAAGGTGGGAAATACATAAAACTTACTGCAAAAGGAGAAATGCCCGATGCAATCGTGAAAATTTGGAAAAAGGTATGGAAAGATGATGAGAAACTAAAGCGACGATATACTGTTGATTTCGAGGTTTATGGAGAAAAGTCACAAAATGGAGCAGAATCAGAAGTGGATGTATTTATTGCGACTGAATAAAAACGCTATGTAACAATGGCTATAATTCAGCGTGGCGATGGAACAAAAAATAAAAGTAAACTATAACTTCAGCTTGATTTCTATGCGGAATAGTCCTTTGGACGATTCCACGCCGAAATCATAGCCAAACCGTTATATGCATTTTAACGCAACCGACAAGCCATAAAAAACATCTTTGAAAGTAAAAAGTCATGAGAAAATGTGTAATTGTCGGATTGATCGTAATATTATCGGGATGTGAAAAAAATGAGATAGATACGGAAGGAAAAGTGATATGGGGACCGAATCCTGTCGCCTTAATAAATGATCGCGAAGTACAACTTGATTGGTTGGATTACTCTACATATAACGAGGTTTTGCTACCATATGAAATTTTAGACCCTGATAAATTTGAAATCTACATTTCAAAAAATGATTTTCCAAACTTTACAAAACTGATTGAATTGGACAATGATAAGGAGTATTCATATACTGTAACAGGACTTGACAACAATCAACCTGTTTATTTCTATATGACTTCAGAAAAAAAGGGATTTGACAAATTAACATCGGATACAATTATGGTCATTCCAAATAAGGAAAAGGCCCCTATTGATTTAACTGTACAAAATGATAATCACACGATTGCAAGTGTGTCCGTGGCACATGGCCTAGGCAAAATTGCCTATGTGGACAAATACTATTCGTGGGAGGGGGGTGAAAATTGCTGTATGACCGTTTCAGTGCTAATCTCGAACCTAGATGGTTCACAACCAGAGTTATTGGATATCAATGCCTATGAACCATGTTGGTCTCCCAATAACAATGAAATTGTATTTAGGACAGAGAACAATGAAATAAATTCGGGAAACGGAACTCCTTCCCAAATTGCTCTTTTTGATTATTCTTCCAAAAGTATAACTAAGTTGACAAATGATACCGTTTTTAACTACGCCCCAGTTTTCTCTAATAACGGGGAAATGGTTTTATATCAATCAACAAAAGGTGTAACAGATGTTTACTCGACTAACATCTGGCTGATTGACCTTAAGTCTTTAGAAAAAACACAATTGACAGATTTAGAAAACTCGGAGTTAATGAGTTTTGGTAAGGCCGACTGGATTGATAATGAAAATTATATTTTTCATGCAACTAAACAGAACTACAAAAAGCAGATTTATTCGTCAGGAATTAATGCAAACACGATTGAAAAAGTAATTGAATCTGTGTGGAATGACTACTGTCCTTCAATTTCGCCAGACGATAAAACAATCGCTTTTATTTCAGATAGGTCAGGTACGAATCAGATTTGGATTTACAATTTAGACACTCAAAAATACAAACAATTAACAGGGTATAGAGATAATGAGTATATTAGTGAATCATGGACTCGGATTGAGTGGATTGATAATCAAAATATCACATTTACCATAAACGAAAACAAATTTGTAAAACAGAGGATAGAATAAAAAACTGCATACAATAATGGCTATAACCCATGACTAACGCTTGGCCATTTTTTTCTAACTTCAATTCACTAAAAAATTTCTGGCGCAGGCCACAGGGCCATAGTTGTGGCCGTTAGCCAACATTAGGAAAACCACTGCATCTAAATTCTATTTAGGTTAAATGAAATCCGTGGCAAACAAAAAAGACATACTAAATCCAATTAAGTTATTAGACATATGTAAAAGTAGCGGATATCGAAACCCGTAACACACTCTAACATACCCATAAATTATGGCGCTCATTAATTGTGGTAAAGTTAGAATGGGAAGTAAGAGCGTATTAGTCCAGTTTAACTCATATTTCGAGTAATGCATCCAAGCAAAAACTAAACAAGAGATGTAATAAATACTTCGAAAGTGCTGAGCCCAAAATTTACTTAATGATTTTTGAAGGATTTAATAGTGATGATGGGATAAAAAATCAATCCTAATGAAATTGAAATAACTACTCTCATTATAAAACTTTCATCTACACCACTAAGTTTAGTATGAAATACAAGTTTGGTTAAAATATAATAGCAAAGAACACTTGACGTCAAAGCCAAATAAAAAGGTTTGAATTTTAACGAAAGCCTAAAAAGAGTTTCTTCAAGAAACGGCAGAATTACTACTCCTACTAATAAAAGTATCATTGGAGTAAAACGTTCGGACATATTTCCCTTTTGTATGTTTTCTGGATCATATATAACTGCAAAAAACAAAACAACAGGAATCAAGAAAAGCATTTTTAAAATCAGTAAGCCAATAGTGTCATAAATTTTTTGCTTAGTTGATTTTGTACGGTTTTTCTCGTTTTTAGGATTTTTAATGAAGTTGAGAATTTCTTTAAATAAAGAGAAGTAATATTTAGGTTTGATTAGTGGGTAATTCATGTCTTTTATTTAATCCGAAGACGATAGAAGTAATTATCTATTACAAGAATAAACCTTGGCTAACACCGTGTATAATTAATTGCGCCTGCCTGTCGGCAGACTGGGGCGGATTTCCCAAAATGGATCCTTGTAATTAACTATCTTCGGTACAGGCGGATATTTTCCGTTTTCATGCCTTCCTCTCCCCCGATCCCGAGTACTCGGGAGGGGTCGTCGGAGGCAATAACTAATCATACACAAGACCGTTAGCATTAAAAAAGTAAGAAAATGAATAAGTTTTTGTTGATAATTTTGTCTTCATTCAGTTTATCAGCAATGGCTCAATCGAATGCTGAGCTGATTGTAAAGAATAAGATTGACCATATAACCACATTGGCAAGAGAACCGATGGTTTGTGAGCATCCCAATGGCACTCTATTTGTCTCGGGTTATAGAAATGGAAGTGGTAGCCCACAATTATGGAAAAGCAATAATGAAGGAAGGACCTGGCAAGCCGTAGATGTAGGGACAACAGATCAGGGTGCCATCGGAAATTCTGATGTTGATTTGTTTATTGATACGAAAGGAAATATCTACCTACTAAGCATGACCTATACCAAACTACCTGAGAATTTGGAAGGTTTTGATTACTCAAGTATGAAAGGGGAACGCATTACAGTAGGAGTAAGTAAAGATGAAGGTCAATCATGGAATTGGAAAACCATCTCCAAAAATGACTATGATGACAGACCATGGATTACTGCCACTACAGATGGTACACTTCACATTATATGGAATGATGGAAAAGGAATCCATCATGTCATAAGCAATGATGAAGGAGAGACTTGGCAAAACCGACCTGATATATCCACGAAAGGAGGTTCCAGTTTCCTTGCTAATGGTCATAATGGACAATTAACAGTTCGGGTTACCCCTTTGTCTGCATCGGGCCAGAAAATGGATGAAGGTATCGACTTGATTAGTCTAAGCTTAGATAATGGTAAATCATGGAAAGATGTTGCAATACCCGGAAACAGAACTTGGACAAAAGACTTTAGCGGTGTTCCTAGGTGGGTAGAGCCATTGGTTTGGGATAAAAAAGATAGACTGTATTTGCTTTGGAGCGAGGGGAAGATCCTAAAATTAGGAATGAGCAATGACAATGGTGGGTCTTGG